>JANXTB010000116.1 GCA_025356415.1 Hyphomicrobiales bacterium | reverse complement strand
CCGATGAATTCCAGCGCGGCGCGGATGCGGGCGTAGTCGTCGCCGGGGCTCGCGTCTTCAACAGCGGGGGAGATTTCGAGGGCCTGCATGGGTGTCGTTCCTGATGAGGCCGCGATGATGGTCGGCGTCCGCGCCGCGCGCCACCCGAAAGCTCCGATGCTTTCAATTATAACGCGGGCCGCGGCGCGCCTCGGCCAAGGCGCGCGATAGCTCGGTCGCGAAACGAGCCTTGTCGTCGGGGCCGAGATAATGCGCGATCTCGATCCTCGCGCCCCGCGAGGCCACTTCGAGGCGTTGCAGGCCGAATTCCTCGTCCTCTTCCCTTTCAAGCCGTACCCAGCTCGGGTTGAAGCGCCAGTCGGCCCGCGCGCCCTTGGCGCTCACCTTGGCCAGATGCAGCTCGAGCGGCGTCAGCGTCACGTCCTCATAGGCGCGCGCATCGCGGAAATTGGCGCGAAAGGCGAAATAAATCAGCGCGACGTCGAGCCCCATGAAGCCCGCCACCGGCCACGCGCCCATGATCACGAAGGGCAGGGATGTGAACAGGCCCGCGCATCCGATGATGATCAGCAGCAGCCGGAAATGCTTGCGCGTCAGCGACCGGTGAGGCGTCAGCCGGGCTGAAAAGATCCGTCGTTCGCTGGCAAGATCGTCCACGTAAAGCCTCGCGTTGTGCGCTCGCGCTCTTCCCCTTTATAACGCAGCCATGCCCGTGAAAAAGAGCCCAGCCATCAAATCATCGCGTCCCGCCCGCAAGGTCGTGGCGAAAAAAGCGCCATTGAAGAAAGCGGCCGCCAAAAAGGCCGCCGTGAAGAAGGCGCCGGGCAAACGCAAGCCCGTCGCGCCGGACGTGGTGCGTGAAATCTTCACGCGCTTCCAGGCGGTGAACCCCGAGCCCAAGGGCGAGCTGGAATACGTCAATCCTTTCACGCTTCTGGTCGCCGTCGTGCTGTCGGCACAGGCCACCGATGTCGGCGTTAACAAGGCGAGCCGCGCTTTGTTCGCCGTGGCCGATAGCCCTGAGAAAATGGTCGCCCTCGGCGAGGACGCGATCCGCGATTACGTGAAGTCCATCGGCCTGTTCCGCAACAAGGCCAGGAACGTCTACGCGCTGTCGCAGATCCTGATCGAGAAGCACCGCAGCCAGGTCCCGCGCGATCGCGATTTGCTGGAAACCCTGCCGGGCGTCGGCCGCAAGACGGCGAACGTCGTGCTCAACATGGCCTTCGGGCACGAGACGATCGCCGTCGATACGCATCTCTTCCGCGTTTCGAATCGCATTCCGCTGGCGCTGGGCAAGACGCCGCTCGCCATCGAGCTTGGGCTGGAGAAGATCATCCCGCGCGAATTCATGCGCCACGCCCACCATTGGCTCATCCTGCACGGACGCTACGTCTGCAAGGCGCGGCGGCCGGAATGCGAACGCTGCGTGATATCCGACTTGTGCACATCCCCCGAAAAGCGGGTCTAAGCCAAGCTTCGCAGCGGCGGCGTGGCGTGCTACGCCTTCGCTCTGTTTGCGTTCCTGATTTGTTGCTGCGTTTTCGAAGACACTCGCCGGGAGCATTCCCATGCTCGGACCCGCAGATCTTGAAGACTGGACCTATGACGAGCGCGACATCGTTTCCGGGTGGCTGCGCCGTCAGGACGCTGTGCACGCTCTGGTGACGGGACGCGATGTCGCCGCGAAGGCGTTTCCGCCGAACGTGCGCGACCTCGCCCGCCGTTTCGCCTGCCAGGAAGAACTGCCGCTCGAAGACCTTTGGCGCCTCGCCGAAGTGGTCGGCGCGCGAGCAAGCTTGAGCTAGCCGAGCAGGTAAAGGCCGGCCAGCCCCGCGACGCCAACGACGATGCGCCACCAGGCGAAAAACGCGAAGCCGTGTTTCGACACGAATTGCAGGAAGCCGCGCACCACAAACAGCCCGGCGACAAAGGCCGCGATAAAGCCGATGACGATCAGCGCGACGTCGTTGAATTCCAGCAGCTTGTAATTCTTGTACAGGTCGTACGCGAAGGCGCCCGCCATGGTCGGCATGGCGAGGAAGAACGAGAATTCCGCCGCAGCGCGCTTCGAGGCGCCAAAGAACATGGCGCTGACGATCGTTGCGCCCGAGCGCGAAACGCCGGGAATCATCGCCAGGCACTGGCAGAAGCCGACGCCCAGCGCCGCGCGCAGCGGCATGTCCATGGCGTCGTCGAAGGTGGGCTTGGGCGCGAGATCATCCACCGCGAGCAGGACGAGGCCGCCCGCGATCAGCATGGTGCAGACGATCAGCGGATTGAACAGCACGGCCTTGATGAACGGATATGCGAAGGCCCCGATGATCATCGCCGGCAGAAAGGCGACCAGCACCGCCGCGACGAAACGGCGCGCCTTCGGATCGCTTCCAAGCCCCAGGATGATGGACGCGATCTTGTGCGCATAGACCAGCAGGATGGCGAGAATCGCGCCCAGCTGGATCAGCACCTCGAAGGTCTTTCCCTTCGATTCGAAGCCCAGAAAATGGCCGACAAGCAGCAGGTGGCCGGTGGAGGAGACGGGCAGGAATTCCGTGAGGCCTTCCACGCCGCCAAGCACCACAGCTTTCAGGACTTCTGACAGAACCATGGGATTCTCCTTGGGGCGCGGGGAATGACGCCAGCGCATGGCTCCTGCGCGTGCATCACCCCTGATTCGGGTTGTGAGCGGTCGCTGCCGGTTCTATACGGAGCGCTCGGATCATTCCACCTCGCCGCCATCGCCTTTTTACAGCAAGGCCTTGGGCGTACGGATTTAATCTTTCCAGTTCGGGACTTTATGGCTCAGCTTTATCACCATCCGCTCTGCCCGCATTCGCGTTTCATCCGCGTCGCGCTCGGCGAATATGGCATCGAGCCGACGCTCATCGAAGAGCGCGCCTTCGAGCGCCGCCCGGAATTCGTGATGATGAACCCGGCCTGCACGACGCCCGTGTTTGACGACGGCGCCAATATGGCGGCGGTTCCCGGCGCCAATGTCATCGCCGAATATCTCGACGAGACGCGTGGCCTGGCGCTCGGCCCGCATCGCCTGATGCCCGAAGATCCCGCCGGCCGCGTCGAAGTGCGGCGCCTGCTCGAATGGTTCAACGTGAAGTTCTTTGCCGAAGTCTCGCAATGGCTGGTGCACGAGAAGGTCTACAAGCGCCAGCTGCCGATGCTGAACGGCGGCGGTGGGCCGGACATGGAACTGGTGCGCGCGGCGCGCGCCAATGTCCGCTATCATCTGCGCTACATCGGCTGGCTGACGCAGTCGCGCAACTGGCTCGCGGGCGACCGCATGACCTATGCGGACATCGCGGCGGCGGCGCATCTGTCGAGCGTGGATTTTCTGGGCGACGTGCCATGGAGCGAGGACGAAGGAGCGAAGCACTGGTACGCGCGCGTGAAATCGCGCCCGTCGTTTCGCGGGATTCTCGCGGACCGGATGCCGGGCCTGACGCCCTCGCCGGTCTACGCGGACCTCGATTTCTGAACGCCGCCTTTCTCGAAAAACTGCGCGCCCGCGCCGCCGAGCTCGGCTTCGACGCCTGCCGCATCGCCGCGCCCGACGCGATTCCCCAAGCCCCCGAGCGGCTGCGCGAATGGCTGGCTGACGGCGCCCATGGCGGCATGAGCTGGATGGAAGAAACCGCCGAGCGCCGCGCCGACCCGCGCGTGTTGTGGGAGCAGGTGCGCTCCATCGTCATGCTCGGCATGAACTATGGGCCCGATGAAGATCCGCGCGACGTGCTGAAGCAAAAGACCAAGGGCGCCATTTCTGTCTATGCCCGCCACCGCGATTACCATGACCTTGTGAAGGGGCGGCTGAAAATGCTGGCCTCGTGGCTGGCGGGCGAGGCGAAGAATGATCCTGCGTTGCAGCTGAAAGTCTTCGTCGACACCGCGCCCGTGATGGAAAAGCCGCTCGCCGCAGCAGCCGGGCTTGGCTGGCAGGGCAAGCACACCAATCTCGTGTCGCGCGATTTCGGCTCGTGGCTGTTTCTCGGCTCGATTTTCGTCACGCTCGATCTGGCGCCCGACGCGCCCGAGATCGACCATTGCGGCTCCTGCCGCGCGTGTCTCGACGCCTGTCCGACGAACGCCTTTCCGGCACCCTACAGGCTCGATGCGCGGCGCTGCATCTCCTATCTTACCATCGAGCATCACGGGCCGATCCCGTTGGAATTTCGCGAGCCGATGGGCAACCGCATCTACGGCTGCGACGATTGCCTGGCCGCATGCCCGTGGAATAAATTCGCGCAAACCGCGCGCGAGGCGAAGCTGCAGGCGCGCGACGATTTGCGCGCGCCCGATCTCGATGCGCTGG
>JANXTB010000113.1 GCA_025356415.1 Hyphomicrobiales bacterium | reverse complement strand
CGACGAGCAACATCCAGTTCGTTTTCGGAATGTAAATCTGGCCGCGCTCGGTCTCGGATGTCATCCGGATTTCAAAACGCGGCAGAAGGCCCAGCTGGATGGCTTGTTGCGTCAGGGAGAAAGCTCCCGTGATGACGGCCTGACTGGCGATGATTGTCGCGATGGTGGCCAGAGCGACAATCGGGATCAGCGCGACATCGGGAAAGAGCAGGAAAAAAGGGTTCTCGGCGGCCTCAGGCCTCGCAAGAACCAGTGCGCCCTGGCCGAGATAGTTGAGCAATAGACAAGGAAAGACGACGGCGAGCCACGCAACGCGGATAGGAGCGCGCCCAAAATGTCCTAGGTCTGCGTAAAGCGCTTCCGCGCCGGTGACGGCCAGGAAGACAGAGCCGAGGGTCACGAAGCCGACCGATCCATGATGAGTCAAAAAAGCGAAGCCGGGGAGCGGGCTTAGCGCTGCGAGGACGTCCGGACGAGCCACAATGTGCGCCGCGCCGCCAAGTCCCAACACGGCGAACCACACGCCCATGATTGGTCCGAACCATGCGGCGACGCTCGCCGTGCCGCGGCTCTGGACCATGAACAGCATGAAAAGGATCACGAGGCTGATGACGACCACCCAAGGATCGAAAGCTGGCGTGATCAGGCTCAGCCCCTCGACTGCGGAAAGCACCGACAGGGCCGGTGTGATCACCGCATCTCCGTAGAAGAGCGACGCGCCAATAATTCCAAGGATCGGGATCACAAATGTCGCGTGTCCGATCACGCGCTGCACGAGCGCCATGAGCGTGAGGATGCCTCCTTCGCCATGATTGTCCGCACGCAGCATGATGACCACGTATTTGATGGTGACGATAACGATCAGCGCCCAGATGATCAGCGAAAGGACGCCCAAGACGGTTTCGGGCAAGAGTTCGGCGCCGCCGCGCGCCGCCGACAGGGATTCCTTGAACGCATAAAGCGGACTTGTCCCGATATCGCCATACACCACGCCGATCGAGCCCAAGGCGAGCCGCCAGACGCTATTTCGACCTGCGGCGTGCTCAGGCTCGGCGGCGTTTTCATGCATGTAGGTGATCCAGCGAAGACGCGGTCATATCTGCCGCCGGAGGCATAAGTTTTCCATTCGTGATGGCAGCCGGGCGCATAAGGATTTCATAAGGATCAAGCGCGCCCTTACGGCTTCTTTACGCGCGAGCGCCGTCTTCCGTATGGCATCGCTACGTCGATCAGGCTCAGCATGCCGTCATCCGAAACAGGAGATGGCAATGGCCGATCTGATTTTTGCAGGGCTTGGAATCGCCCTGATCCTCCTCACGGCGCTTTACGCTTTCGCGCTCGACCACGTCTGAGGAGGCTCTCATGACCGAAGCTGTCCTCGGCCTCTTCGTCGCATTGGCGCTCGGCGTCTATCTCGTCGTCACTCTGATCAGTCCCGAGCGTTTTTGAGCGCCGGGCGGGAGCTTGTCCATGTCCACTATTGGCTGGGTCCAAATCTGCCTGACCCTCGCGCTCGTCCTCCTCGCCGCTATTCCGCTCGGCGCGTATATGGCGAAAGTCTTCGGGGGCGGCCACACGTTCGTCACACCAGTGCTCGGCCCCCTGGAGCGCGGGTTCTACCGGCTTGCGGGAGTCGATCCCAAGCGTGAACAGGGTTGGCTTGCCTACAGCCTCGCGATGCTGGCCTTCAGCGTCGTCGGCTTCGCCTCACTCTATGCGATCTTGCGGCTTCAGGCCTTTCTGCCATGGAATCCGCAGGGCTTCGATGGGCTTTCCGCCGACCTCGCCTTCAACACCGCGATCAGCTTCGTCACCAACACGAATTGGCAGGCGTATGGCGGCGAAACCACGATGAGCCATTTTTCGCAGATGGCCGGTCTCGCGGTTCACAACTTCCTGTCCGCGGCCACCGGCATCGCGCTTGCGGTCGCTGTCACCCGCGCCTTCGCGCGCACCGGCTCGGCGACGCTGGGCAATTTCTGGGTCGATCTCACGCGCGCCACGCTCTACGTGCTTCTCCCGATCGCGATCATAGTCGCGCTTGCCTTCGTTGCGCTCGGCGTGCCGCAAACGTTGGAGGGCTCCGTTGAAGCCACGACACTGGAAGGCGCCAAACAGGTCATCGCGCTCGGGCCAATTGCGAGCCAGGAGGCCATCAAGCAACTCGGCACGAATGGCGGCGGATTTCTGAACGCCAATTCCGCGCATCCATTCGAAAATCCGACGGCGATTTCCAACGTGTTGGCGATCTTCAGCATGCTCGTCGTCTCGACCGCGCTGCCGATCGCCTTCGGGCGCATGGTCGGCGCGCAGCGGCAGGGTTACGCGCTGCTCGCCGCCATGGCGATCCTGCTCGTCGCCGGCGTGGCCATCGTGTATGCCGCCGAAACCTCCGGAAACCCGCTGCTGACCGCGCTCGGACTCGATCCTGCTATGGGCAATATGGAAGGCAAGGAAGTGCGCTTCGGCCAGGCGATGACGGCTTTGTTCGTGGCGGTGACGACAGGCCTTTCGTGCGGCGCCGTGAACGCCATGCATGCTTCACTGACGCCGCTTGGCGGGTTCGTTCCGCTTCTGCTCATTCAGCTCGGCGAGGTTCTGCCCGGCGGTGTCGGCTCAGGCCTCTACGGCATGATCGTCTTTGCGATCCTCGCGGTTTTCGTCGCAGGCCTCATGGTTGGACGGACGCCCGAGTTCCTCGGCAAGAAGATCGAGGCGCGGGAGATGAAGCTCGCCATGCTGGCGGTGCTTATTCTCCCTCTGGTCATCCTCGGTTTCTCGTCCATCGCCGTCATGCTGCCCGTGGCCCTCGCAAGCCTTGCGAACGCGGGGCCGCATGGGCTGACCGAGATTCTCTACGCCTATTCTTCGGCCGCCGGGAACAATGGCTCGGCCTTCGCGGGGCTCAACGCCAACACGCCGTGGTTCAACACGACGCTCGGCATATCCATGGCCTTGGGGCGCTTCGCCTATGTCGTGCCGGTGCTGGCGATCGCGGGGTCCATCGCGGCGAAGAAGCGTGTGCCGGTCTCGGCAGGCACCTTCCCGACGGACACGCCGCTCTTCGTCGGTCTTCTCATAGGCGTCATCCTCATCCTTGGCGGCTTGCAGTTCTTCCCCGCTCTCGCTCTCGGGCCCATCGTCGAGCACGTGCTGATGCTCGCCGGCCAGACCTTCTGACGGAGATTTTCCGATGTCCAAGAAACAAATCGCGCCGACTCTGTTCGACAGCGCCATTCTCGGGCGTGCTTCGCTGGATGCCGTGCGCAAGCTCGATCCGCGCAGCCTCATGCGCAACCCCGTGATCTTCACAACGGAAGTGGTCGCCGCCCTCGTCACGACGATATGGCTTCGCGATGTTTTGGCGGGGCAGGCGGGCTCCTCCTTCTCCGGACAAATCGCCGCCTGGCTCTGGTTCACAGTGCTTTTCGCTACTTTTGCAGAAGCGGTCGCAGAGGGGCGCGGCAAGGCGCAGGCGGCGAGCCTTCGGCGCACACGCAGTGACGCGCATGCCAAGCGCCTGCTCGATCCGCACAATCTTGGCGACCTCTTCGAAGGCGTGAACGCGCTCGACCTGAACGTTGGCGATATCGTTCTGGTCGAAGCCGGCGATCTGATCCCGTCTGACGGCGAAATCGTCGAAGGCGTCGCATCCGTGAATGAGGCTGCGATTACGGGAGAATCCGCGCCTGTCATTCGCGAGGCCGGCGGCGACCGTTCGGCTGTGACCGGCGGCACGACCGTTCTCTCCGACTGGATCAAGGTGCGCGTCACGGCGGCGCCGGGCTCGACCTTCATCGATCGTATGATCGCGCTCGTGGAAGGCGCCGAACGCCAGAAAACCCCAAACGAGCTTGCTCTTTCGATCCTGCTCTCGGGCATGACCCTGATCTTCCTGATCGCGGTTGTGACGCTCTGGGGCCTGGCGGGCTATTCCGGAACGGTGCTCTCCGTCGTGGTGCTGGTGGCGCTGCTTGTCACGCTCATTCCCACGACCATTGGCGGCCTTCTCTCGGCCATCGGCATCGCCGGCATGGATCGCCTTATCCGGTTCAATGTCATCGCGACATCGGGCCGGTCGGTCGAGGCCGCAGGCGACGTTGATACGCTGCTCCTCGACAAGACGGGCACGATCACCTTCGGCAACCGTATGGCGACCGAGTTCCTGCCTGTCCCCGGAGTCGAACAGAAAGTTCTGGCGCAAGCGGCCTTGCTCGCGAGCCTCTCCGACGAGACCCCTGAGGGTCGTTCCATCGTCGCGCTTGCCAAGAGTGACCATGGCCTGATCGAACCCGACTTCGGCGCCAAGCAACCCGTCGTCATTCCATTCGCGGCGCAGACACGAATCTCCGGGATCGATATTGACGCCCGCTCGATCCGAAAGGGCGCGGTGGACTCAATCCTGCGCTTCACGAACACACCGATTGAACGGGCGCCCGCGGAATTTCGCCAGGCTGTCGACCGCGTCGCGCGCACAGGCGGCACGCCGCTCGCCGTCGCCGAGAACGGCAAGCTGCTCGGCGTGATCCACCTCAAGGACGTCATCAAGCCCAACATCAAGGAGCGTTTCGCCGCGTTGCGGTCGATGGGCATCAAGACCGTCATGGTGACAGGCGACAACCCCGTCACGGCGGCTGCGATCGCCTCGGAAGCGGGCGTCGACGATTTCATCGCCGAGGCGACGCCGGAGGACAAGCTCGCCTACATCCGGCGCGAACAGACGGGAGGCCGCCTGATCGCCATGTGCGGCGACGGCACCAACGATGCGCCGGCGCTCGCGCAGGCGGATGTCGGCGTCGCCATGCAGAGCGGCACGCAAGCCGCGCGCGAGGCCGGCAACATGGTTGATCTCGACTCCAATCCGACCAAGCTCATCGAGATCGTGGAGATCGGCAAGCAGTTGCTGATGACGCGCGGGTCGCTGACGACATTCTCGATCGCCAACGACGTGGCCAAATATTTCGCGATCCTTCCGGCCCTGTTCGTCGCGACCTATCCGCAACTCGGCGCGCTGAACGTCATGCGGCTCGCGTCGCCGCAATCTGCGATCCTGTCCGCCGTGATCTTCAATGCGCTCATCATTATTGCATTGATCCCACTGGCGCTGCGGGGCGTCGCCTACCGGCGTGTCGGCGCGAATGCGCTGCTGCGTCGCAATCTGCTCGTCTACGGGCTGGGCGGCCTCGTCTTGCCCTTTATCGGCATCAAGGCGATCGATCTTGTTGTCGCCGCCCTTCATCTGGCCTGAGGAGGCTTACGTGATCCAGCATCTTCGCCCCGCCATCGTCCTCATGGCCCTGTTCACGCTGCTGACCGGCATCGCCTATCCACTGGCGATCACGGGACTGGCCGCCATCATCGCGCCGGATGCGGCGCATGGCTCGCTGCGCATGCGGGACGGCGTCGTTGTCGGCTCGGAACTCATCGGTCAGAATTTTTCCACGCCGCGCTATTTCCATCCGCGCCCGTCCGCGACCAGTGCTTCGGACCCTGCGGACGCCTCCAAGACCGTCGACGCGCCCTATAACGCCGACAATTCCTCGGGCTCCAACCTCGGCCCACTCTCCCAGAAGCTCGTCGATCGGGTGAAGGGCGATGTCGAGTCGCTGCGCTCCGAAGGCGTAGCCGCCATTCCCGCGGACGCCGTAACCACATCCGGCTCAGGCCTCGATCCGCACGTGTCCCCCGCGACGGCTTTGATGCAGGCGCCTCGCGTGGCTCGCGAAAGGCATCTTCCCGAAGAGCGCGTCCGCGACCTGGTGCAGGCCAATGTCGAGGGGCCGCTTTTCGGTCTCGTCGGTGAACCCAGGGTCAATGTTTTACTCCTCAACTTGGCGCTGGATCGGCTAAACTTGCCCTAGGAGGCGGTTGATCCATGACCAGACGCGCCCGCGACATCGAGCGACGCCCCGACCCCGACGCGCTGCTCGCATTGACGACCCGCGAGGGACGCGGACGCCTGAAGGTTTTTCTGGGCGCCGCGCCGGGCGTCGGCAAGACGTTCGCCATGCTCCAGGGCGCGCGGCGCCTTGCCGGTGAAGGCGCCGATGTCGTCATAGGCTTGGTCGAAACGCATGGACGCGCGGAAACCGCCGCGCTTCTGGAAGGGCTCGAGGTTCTTCCGCGGCGGATGCTGGAATATCGCGGCCGCCAATTGCAGGAGTTCGATCTCGACGCGGCGCTTGGGCGCCATCCCAAACTGCTCGTGCTCGACGAACTCGCGCACAGCAACCCGTCCGAATGCCGTCACCCGAAACGCTGGCAGGATGCGGAAGAACTGCTCGATGCCGGCATTGATGTCTGGACCGCTCTCAACATCCAGCATCTTGAGAGTCTCGCCGATGTTGTGGCGCGCATCACCGGCGTGACGGTCCGCGAAACCGTCCCGGACAAGGTTTTGCAGCAGGCCGACGACGTCGTGCTCGTCGACATCACCCCGGACGAACTGGTGACGCGCCTGCACGAAGGGAAAGTTTACATTCCCGAGACGGCGCGGCGGGCCACGCAGAACTTCTTCACGCCCGCCAATCTGACCGCTCTGCGCGAGTTGGCGCTGCGCCGGACCGCGGATCGCGTCGACGATCAAGTGGCGAAATTTGCGCGGGTCAAAGATGGCGACGCTCCCTGGGGCACGGCCGAACGTCTGCTCGTCTGCATCGGCGGGGACGAGCGGGCCGAGAATTTCGTGCGTTACGCAAGCCGACTGGCGACGGGCCTCAACGCGACCTGGCTTGCTGTTCATTTGATCCGGTCTGGGGCGGATGATGACGATCCGGAGCAACAGGCGCGCGTTCTCGAGACCTTGCGCCTCGTTGAGCGGCTCGGAGGAGAGACGACACAGATTGCCGCGGATGATTTCCCTACAGAAATACTTCGCTTGGCGACACGCGAGAACGTCACCCAGATTCTTGTTGGGCAGTCGCCCTCGCGAGGCGTGTTGGGCTTTGCGAAGCGATCGCTCGCCGACGAACTTATCCACCATTCCGCCGGTATGGCTGTTCACGTGGCGCCGAACGAGGTCGAGCCGCCGCGCCGGCCATGGCCGTTCCGCAGCTGGGTCTCACGCGCGGGTCTTGCGGTCGATGCAATCGAAGCAGCGGCTTCCGTCGGCGTCGCCATCGCGGTGGGGCACTTGCTCGGCCTTTGGCTGACGCTCCCGAACATGTCGATGATCTTTCTCGTCGCGGTTTTATTCTGCGCCTTTCAACGCGGAACCCGCGCCGCCGTCCTTGCGGCGTTCCTGTCGTTCTTCGGGTACAACTTCTTTTTCATCGAGCCTCTCTACACCTTCACCATAGCGGCGCCGCACGAGGTGTTCGCGCTTTTGATGTTTCTCGCCGTCGCAATCCTTACCGGGTCATTGACGGGGCGGGTTCGGAACCAAGCCGAGAACGTCGCGAAGCGCGCGTCAGCCACGCAGTCGTTGTTCGAGTTTTCCCGAAAAATGTCCGCGGCGTCGACAGCGGACGACGTGCTCTGGGCTGCGTCGGCGCATATAAACAAAACCTTTGCCGCCCGCGCCCTTCTGCTCCTTCCCGCAGATGGCGAACTGGAGCTGAAAGCCGCATGGCCGCCAGAGGAACAGCTCGACGCGGGCAACCGGAGCGCGGCCCAATGGGCCCTGGAGAAAGGCGAGCCCGCCGGCTGGCGCACGCAAACTCTGCCCACTCTCTCCGTGCAATACCGCCCACTCCGCAGTCCCAGGGCCATTTTAGGCGTGTGCGGCTTCGGCCCGGCGGATGGCGCGCATGAGCTTACGACGGAAGAGGAGCGCATGCTGACCGCGATCCTTGATCAAACCGCCGTTGCGCTCGACCGCTCGCTTTTGGTCGGCGAGGCGATCAAGGTCGCGGCGTTGCAGGAAAACGAGACCATCCGCGACGCTCTCCTCGCTTCCCTGTCGCATGACCTTCGCACGCCGCTGGCGACGATCACGGGCGCTGTCACAACCCTGCGCGAAATGGACGGGCGGATTTCGGTCGAGCAACAACGGGAGTTGCTTCAATCCATCGAGCAGGAAAGCGGGCGCTTGTCGCGCTTCGTCGCCAATCTCCTCGACATGTCGCGCATCGAGTCGGGCGCGTTGAAAGTCAGGCGGGATTGGGTCGATGTCGGGGACGTCGTCCGCGCTGCTGTCGAGCGCAGCCGGAAGGCCTTCCCGCAACAACCGACGAACATGAGCATCGAGCCGGGTCTGCCGTTCATTCGTGGCGACTCCAGTCTGCTCGAACAGGTTCTTTTCAACCTCCTGGACAACGCGCATAAATACGCGGGCGAAGGCGGCGCGATCGTCCATGCCCGGCGTGAGGATAAAAACGTGTTGATCAGCGTCACCGACGAGGGACCCGGCATCCGGCCCGCGGACCTGGACCGAATCTTTGAGAAATTCTACCGCGGCGGACGCAACGACGGGCGCCGCGCGGGAACAGGACTCGGCCTCTCGATCTGTCGCGGCGTCGTCAGCGCGATGGGCGGCATGATCGAAGCACAAAGCCCTGCCGTTCGACGTCGAGGAACGCGCATGGTCATTCGCATTCCTGCGGCCGAAGTTCCAGAAACAGGAGCCGCCGCGTGAGCCTGTCGCGCATTCTCGTCGTGGACGACGAGCCGCAGATACAACAAATGCTCCGCGTTGCGCTGACCGCCGCGGGCTACGAGGTCGTGGCGGCAATGACGGGCGCTGAGGCTCTTCGGATCGCGGCGACTGCGGCTCCGGATGCAATCGTACTTGATCTCGGGCTTCCCGACCGGGACGGCAAGGACGTGCTGCAAGATTTGCGCGCTTTTACAAAAGTCCCGGTCATCATCCTCTCCGCGCGCGACCGCGAGGCCGAAAAGATCGCGGCGCTTGATATGGGCGCCGACGATTACGTCGAGAAACCATTCAGCATCGGCGAACTCATGGCGCGGTTGAGGGCTGCGGCGCGTCACGTCAACGCCGGAAAGCAGGAACTATCCCGCCTGGAGTTTGGTGAACTTGTGATTGATCTCGACAGGCGGCTGGTGACGCGCGGCGGCGATGAAGTGCATCTCACACCCAAGGAATATGATCTTCTAGCTAATCTCGCCACGCATGCTGGGCGTGTCGTCACGCATAAGCAGATTCTGGCAGCCGTGTGGGGCCCCGCCCACCATGACGACACGCAATACCTTCGCGTCTTCATCGGCCAGCTCCGCGCCAAGATCGAAGCCGACCCATCCGCTCCGGCGCTGATACGAACAGAACCCGGGGTCGGATATCGATTTGCCGAGCCCGGTCAGCGCGCGTAGTGACAGCGAATGTCCGCTTTGGGTCATTAACGGAGTTCAAGAGCTTCATTCTGGGCGGGCGGAATAAGCATTGAGTTCCGCGCCGGTGGACGTCAGCACTCGCCGGCTACGGCCGGAGCTTTCTGCCCGTTTGGACGAGTTTACCCCGCGACGTCGTCGCTTGACTGTGACGAAAATTGTGGGCAATTCGCAACTACTGAAGCCGAACGCTTCCGGCCTCCAGAAGGGTCTTCGCAACCATGCCCAGCGACAGTAGCAATCGATTGCCCGAGCCGCTGACGGTTCACGGTTAGCCTCGTTCTGGCTCACCCGTGATCGTCGCGGCCGACGATCACATTCAAGTGGTGAGCCATGAGCACTCGTCCCATCATCGACGCGGTTCGCGCGCGGTCTCTCGGCCTGCGCAAAGAGACGTTAGCGCCCAACCTCTTCGATCTTATCGCCTTCATCCTGATCATTGCCATCTTGACCTTGGTGGCGCATTCGGCCGGAGGAATGCGCGCGCCTTTGTCTCAGCTCGACATTGCGCCCGTGCGTCTCGACCCCATGCTTCTGCCTGAGTATGCGCTGCGCACAACCCTGCGGATGTTTGCGGCGATGGCGGCCTCGCTGGTCTTTACGTTTCTTGTCGCGACGTTGGCCGCCAAGAGTCGCAAGGCGGAACTCGTCATCATTCCGGCGCTGGACATCCTCCAGTCAGTGCCGGTTCTCGGTTTCCTGACCTTCACAGTCCTCTTTTTCCTGAACCTCTTTCCTGGCAGCCAGCTCGGCGCCGAATGCGCCGCGATCTTCGCGATTTTCACTGCGCAGGCCTGGAACATGGCCTTTTCTTTTTATCAGTCTTTGCGAACCATTCCGCGCGACTTGGAGGAAGTAAGTCGTCACTTCGGGCTTTCGGCGTGGCTCCGCTTCTGGCGGCTGGAGGCGCCGTTCGCCACACCGGGGCTTGTCTGGAACGCCATGATGTCGATGTCGGGAAGCTGGTTTTTCGTCGTCGCTTCCGAAGCCATTTCGGTCGGGGACACTAAGATTGCCTTGCCGGGCATCGGCGCTTGGCTCGCGCTGGCGATCGAACAGAAAAATATTTCCGCGGTAGCCATGGCCGTGGCGGCGATCGGCGTTGTTATTTTGCTTTATGATCAGCTCGTATTCCGGCCTGTGGTCGCTTGGGCCGACAAGTTTCGCTTCGAGACGACAGCCGCGCAACAGCGCCCGGAATCGTGGCTTTACGATCTGGTTCGCAGAACGAGGTTGCTGAAGCTCGTTTTGAAACCGATCGGCCTGTTGGTCACGGCTCTTCCGCGCCTCCCGAAGAAAAAGCGGCTACCAAATCTCGCGCTCACGCCGGTTCAGAACACGTTTCTGAACGTGGCTTGGATTGTGGTGGTCGTCGCCGTTTGCGCCTATGCGGTGTGGCGGACATCGGTCTATGTCTCTGACGCCTTGGCTTGGTCCGACGTCGCGACCGCGGCAGGGCTGGGCGCGCTGACCCTGCTGCGTGTCATGGTCCTCATCGCGATCGCCAGCGTGATCTGGGTGCCCATTGGCGTTTGGATCGGCCTGCGCCCCAAAATGTCCCAGCGCATCCAGCCTATCGCGCAGTTTCTGGCGGCCTTTCCCGCAAATGTGCTGTTTCCTTTTGCGGTCGTGGCGGTCGTCAATTTCGGGCTCGATCCGAACATCTGGCTCTCGCCGTTGATGGTGCTCGGCACTCAATGGTACATCCTGTTCAACGTCATCGCCGGTGCGAGCGCCTTTCCGACGGACCTTCGTGAGGTGGCGACCATGTACCGCCTGCGGCGCCTGCAATGGTGGCGGCGCGTTATCCTGCCGGGCATCTTCCCGTACTACGTGACGGGCGCGCTTACGGCTTCTGGCGGTTCGTGGAACGCCAGCATCGTCGCCGAGGTCGCGAGCTGGGGCGACACGAAACTTCAGGCCGCGGGCCTCGGGTCATACATTGCTCAAGCCACCGATGACGGCGATTACCATCGGGTCGTCCTCGGCGTCGCGGTGATGTCGCTTTACGTCGTCATTTTCAATCAGGCGCTCTGGCGGCCGCTCTACCGCTATGCCGACCGCCGCCTGCGCATGAATTGAGGGAGGCTGTCATGACAGCGACAAACCAGCGCGACGACGCCATCGTCACCGTCAGCCACGTCCGGCACCTTTATCAGAAGGGCGGCGCCAGCGATTTACTGGTGCTCGAGGACGTCGATCTTCAATTGCGCGCCAACGAGATCGTCTCGCTGCTCGGGCGGTCAGGGTCGGGCAAGTCAACGCTCCTGCGCATCATCGCCGGCCTGATGCCGGCGAGCAGCGGGCATGTCACCATCAGCGGACATCCCGTCGATGGGCCGGCTCCGGAAGTCGCGATGGTGTTTCAGTCGTTTGCCTTGTTCCCATGGCTGACGGTTCTTGAAAACGTGGAGATCGGACTTGAGGCCCAGGGCGTGGCGCCGGCGGAGCGTCGCAAGCTCGCGCTGGCCGCCATCGATCTGATTGGGCTCGACGGGTTCGAAAGCGCCTATCCGAAGGAGCTGTCGGGCGGCATGCGCCAACGCGTCGGCCTGGCCCGTGCCCTGGTGGTGCACCCCGACCTGCTGCTGATGGACGAGCCATTTTCCGCCCTCGACGTGCTGACGGCGGAAACGCTGCGGACCGATCTGATCGACCTGTGGTCGGAGGGCAAGCTGCCGATTAAATCGGTGC
>JANXTB010000071.1 GCA_025356415.1 Hyphomicrobiales bacterium | reverse complement strand
CCGCGCCGCGGGAGAAGGTGCGCCGCGAAGCGGGGCGGATGAGGGCGGTTCAACGGCGCGCCTTTTGGGGTTTGGCCGCCGCCCTCACCCGTCATGCTTCGCATGCCACCCTCTCCCGTTTCACGGGAGAGGGGAAGCACCACCAGCTTTTCTTTGACGTGGCGGGACAACGCGCTTAGAAGGCTCGATCACTTTAAAGGGACGGCCCGCCTCGTCCCGCGTTTCGGGGAACAGGACCTATGCGCGTCTATTACGATCGTGATGCCGACATCAACCTCATCAAGGGCAAGAAGGTCGCCGTCGTCGGCTACGGCTCGCAGGGTCATGCCCATGTGCTGAACATGCGCGATTCCGGCGTCAAGGACGTCGTCGTGGCGCTCCGCAAGGATTCTCCGACGGTCAAGAAGGCCGAAGGCGAAGGCCTGAAGGTCATGGAAGTGGCGGAAGCCGCCAAGTGGGCCGACGTCGTCATGATGCTGACGCCCGACGAGCTCCAGGCTGACATCTACGTCGCCGACCTCGAGAAGAACATGAAGCAGGGCGCCGCCCTCCTGTTCGCCCACGGCCTCAACGTGCACTTCAACCTCATCACGCCCCGCAAGGACCTCGACGTCCTCATGGTCGCCCCCAAGGGCCCCGGCCACACGGTGCGCGGCGAATATCTCAAGGGCGGCGGCGTGCCGTGCCTCATCGCGATCCACCAGGACGCCTCGGGCAATGCGCATGACCTCGGACTGTCCTACGCCTCGGCGGTGGGCGGCGGCCGCGCCGGCATCATCGAGACGACCTTCAAGGAAGAATGCGAGACCGACCTGTTCGGCGAGCAGGTCGTCCTCTGCGGCGGCCTCGTCGAGCTGATCCGCGCCGGGTTCGAAACGCTGGTCGAAGCCGGCTACGCGCCGGAAATGGCCTATTTCGAGTGCCTGCACGAAGTGAAGCTGATCGTCGACCTCATCTACGAGGGCGGCATCGCCAACATGAACTACTCGATCTCGAACACCGCCGAATACGGCGAGTATGTCACGGGCCCGCGCATCATCACCCCGGCCACCAAGCTCGAGATGAAGCGCGTTCTGGATGACATCCAGTCTGGCAAGTTCACGCGTGACTGGATGCTGGAAAACAAGGTCGCGCAGACCTCGTTCAAGGCGACCCGCCGTCGCAACGATGCGCATCAGATCGAGGAAGTCGGCGCTCGCCTGCGCTCGATGATGCCCTGGATCGGCAAGAACAAAATGGTCGACACGACCCGCAACTGAGGTCCATCCGGACCACAAGATGTGACGTAAAGGAAAGGCCGGTGCACAAGCGCCGGCCTTTTTCACGTTTGGGCAGCTTCAGCTTGACCACCTCGTAAATGAAAGGTTAAGCTTCAGATAGAGATTGCCTCTGCCCGCAGTGGCCCGTTTTGGGCTCGGGCTGATCCGATTGATGAAAGTCTTTTCATTATGGATTGCGACATGTCTGGACGCGCGATGTCCATGGCGTTGGTGGAGCATGTGCTCAACCTTCGCGCAGAACGTTCCTTCGACCGGCTCCACGATCAGCTGAGCCTGCGCGCGTCCTATCAGCTCGCGGGCGACCGCCGGCTGATGCCATACGCCGGCTCCTTCTTCGGCCGGACTGACGTCTGCGTCGCCTTTCAGGCGCTCGACACGGAGTTCGAGTTCCGTGATTTCACCATTGGTTCGCCCATAGCAGAGGCGGGCAGCGCGGCCGCGCGCTGGTCGGCCCGCTGGATCAATCGCGGCACGCGGGACTCGGCGCTGATCCATGGCTTCTCGCATATCCGTTTCGCCGACAGTCTGGTGGTCGACTGGGTCGATTTCATCGACACGGCGGCGGCGTCGTACCTCGCCGGCTGGATGCCCGAGATGCCGTCCTTCATGATGTCGGGGCGCTCCGGCGCCTGAAGCGCACGGCAGCGCTCCCATCCGGCGCGCTCCTGTGCGAAGCTCGTCTCCGGCTGATCACCGGAAGAGCGCATGTCGATCCGCATCGCGACGTTCAATCTTGAAAACCTTTTCGCACGCTTCGATTTCGCGGGACGCGTGACGCGCGCCGAGCGCGTGGTTGGCGCCTATGCGGTCACCGACAAGAGCGAATACGAGGCCTTGCGGATGGCCTTCGAGGCGGTGGCGTCGGATGACGTGCGCCAGCTCACCGCGCTCGCAATCGCGGACACACGCGCCGATGTCGTCTGCCTGCAGGAGGTCGACAGCCAGCAGGCGCTGGATGTTTTCTACGACAATTACCTGCATCCGGTGCTGCGCCAGCGTTTCGCGCAGGCGACCAAGGGCTGGAGTGACGACGAGCGCCGCGCGCGCGACGCGGTCTTCTTTTACGATCATCGCCATGTGCTCACCGGCAACGACACGCGCGGCATCGATGTCGGCCTGTTGTCGCGCGCGCCCGTGACCGTGCAGTCGAACGCCGGGCTGACGTATGATTTCATCGCCGACGCGCCGCTCGATTGGACGGCGCTGTCCGCGCGCAACATCAAGCGCGAGGATCGCATCTTGCGCCGGGATTGCGTGGTGATCGAGACGCGGGCCGACGGCGCGCCGCTGACGATCTTCAACTGTCACTTGAAATCCATGAGCGCCAACGGCCCGCATCGCGATGGCCGCGCGGACAGCCAGCCTTTGCGCGCGGCGGAGGTCTGGGCCTTGCGCAAGCTGATCGAGCAGCGCTTCGCGGGCGCGCCGCAGGATTTCAACTGGGTTGTCTGCGGCGACTTCAACGATTTCTGCGACGTCGACGGCGCGCCCGCGCGTCACAGTGCGCTCGGGCCCTTGTTCGCGGATGATTTCGCCATCGACCCGATGCGGCGGCTCCCAACGCATGATCGCTGGACGCATTATTATCCCGAGGGCGACGCGCATGTGCAGCTGGATTACATCCTGCTCTCGCCACGCCTCGCCGCCGCCAACCCGCATGTCGCGCCGGAGATCTTGCGCAAGGGCCTGCCGTGGCGCGTGCCAAGACTCGAAGGCGCGCCGCGCTACCCGCGCATCGGCTGGGCGCGGCCGAAGGCGAGCGATCATTGCCCGGTGGTGATCGAGATCAATGTTCCGGGGTGAGAGGGAGCCGTCATTGCGAGCGGAGCGAAGCAATCCAGACCCGAGTCTTCGACCGTGTGTCGCACTGATGCGTCCGCCAAAGCCTCACGTGTCGCCTCTGGATTGCTTCGCTTCGCTCGCAAAGACGAACTAGACTGGGGCTAACATGAAACGCAGATTCGCCACGCTCGATGTCTTCACCGAAGAGCCGCTAACCGGCAATCCGCTGGCGGTGGTGCGCGATTGCGCCGGGCTGGATACGCAGCGCATGCAGGCCATTGCGCGCGAGTTCAACCTCTCGGAGACGGTCTTCCTGCTGCCGCCGGTCGATCCCATCAACACCGCGAAATTGCGCATTTTCACGCCGACGCGCGAGCTGCCCTTCGCGGGACACCCGACCATCGGCGCCGCCATCCTTATCGGCCTCACGGATGCGCCGGGCATGATCGCCGCGCAGGACATTCTGATCGTGCTGGAGGAAGAAGTCGGCGTCATCTCCTGCACGGTGGGGCGCAGCCGGGGGCGGGCGCCGCGCGCGCGCTTCACGCTGCCGCGCCTGCCGAAGCCCGCCGGGATCGCCGGCACGGCGCTCGCCATCGCCGAGGCGCTGGGGCTGGCGGAAGACGACATCGGTTTCGACAATCACGCGCCTTGCGTTTATAGCGCGGGCAATCCGTTCTGCTTCGTGCCTATCGCCTCGCACGCAGCCATCGCACGCGCTGCGCCTGATCTCGCGGCGTGGCCGGCGGCCTTCGGACACATGGAGCGTGGCGCGGCGTATCTCTACACGCGCGGTTGCGAGCGGCCCGGCAGCCATTTCCATGCACGCATGTTCGCGCCGGGGCTCGGCATTTCCGAAGACCCCGCGACCGGCTCCGCGGTGGCTGCTTTCGCGGGCGTGCTCATGGATGCCGAGAAGCCCGCCGATGGCGCGCCGGTTTTCGTCGTCGAGCAGGGCTTTGAAATGGGCCGCCCGAGCATCATCACGCTCGGTCTCGACATCGTGCAGGGACGCCTGATGGAGGCGACCATTGGCGGACATGCTGTACTGCTGCAGGAAGGAACGATCGACGCATGAGCGGCGCCGAGATCTTCCGCGCGCGCGATGTGGACATTGTCGTCGAAGACCACGATTGGGCTTATGCGCGCGAGCATGAGGCGGAGATCGACGCGCATTGGCAGGGCATGCTCGCGCAACGCAGCGGCCTGTTCGACGGGCGCGTGCTGCTGATGCATCGCTTCGCGTTAGAGGAGGGGCACGTTTCCGGCGCCTGTTTCGAGACGCGCTTCAGCCGGTTCAACGCCTGGCGGCGGTTCGGCTTTCCCGATGCGTCGGTCCGCAATTTCTTCAGTATGGCGGCGTTGCGGGCGGAAGATGGCGCGTTCCTGCTTGGCGAAATGGGCGAGCAGACCGCCAATGCGGGCGAATCCTATTTCCCCGCCGGCACGCCCGATATTTCCGACATCGTGGATGGCCGCGTCGATCTGGCGGGCAGCGTGCTGCGCGAGCTTGAAGAAGAAACCGGCCTGACGGCGTCCGACGTCGAGGTGACGCCCGGCTGGACCATCGCGCGTTTCGGCGCGCAGACCGCCTTCATGCGCGAGGTGCGGGCGAAGGGCGACGCCGCCAGTCTTGCGGGGCGGATCGAGGCGACGCTGGCCGCGCAGGACGAACCCGAACTCGCGCGCATCCACATCGTGCGGCGTGCGGAAGATGCGGAGCGGCTCGACATGCCGCCCTTCATGCTGCCGTTCTTGCGTTACGCCTTTGCTCAGCCGCCCGGATAGCCGTGGCGGCTCTTGACGGCGGCGACCACGCCGCGCGCGCCGGCATCGTCACCGGCGACGCAGGAGGTGCGGGCCGGGCTCAGCTCTTTCTGCATCTGCTCGTAGACCTTGGCGTTCACGTTGCCGGTCTCGTAATCCGCCTTGATGACCGCCTCGAAGCGACCGATGACCGCCGCGCAGCCCGTGCCGACCGGCATGTCCACGGCGGGAAAGCGCTGCGAATTGTAGCTCGCCGGCGCGCTGGCCTCCGGGACCGTGTTGGAATTGCAGCCCGCCAGCAGGGGCAGGCAAGCGGCGAGCAGGGCGGGGCGAAGCAGAATCATGGGCGAATCCTCAAAAGGTCGCCGAGCATGGCGACCCGCAGCGGGGCCGGTCAAGCTCGGCTTTTCGGTCAAGGCTTGCAAGGTTGAAGGCTTGCAAGCTTGGGGCCGGTTCGGGTATGAAGGTTCAGGCCGCAAGGCCATTTGCAGAGCAGAGGACGCCGTGGCTCACATCGCCACCATCATCACGACGCCGATTGCGGGCCGCACGGCCCCGATGGCGCGCGCGCCTTTGCCGACCCCCACGCTGCTGCTTCTTAGCCGCCCCTGAGCGCCGGCCGGGCTTTGCGCCTGGGTGCTTGGGGGATCGTCGAGCCAAGACCAGCCACGCGCGCCCCGACCTTGAGCGGCGCAAAGACCAGGACAGACAAATGGCCAGCCCTATCGAAGCGAACAACAATTCCACCCGCGACCGCGTCGTGATTTTCGACACGACGTTGCGCGACGGCGAGCAATCGCCCGGCGCGTCTATGACGCTCGATGAAAAGCTCGAAGTCGCGGCATTGCTCGACGAGATGGGCGTCGATGTGATCGAAGCCGGTTTTCCGATCGCCTCTGAGGGCGATTTCGAAAGCGTGTCGGCCATCGCCAAGATCGTGAAAAACGCCACCGTCTGCGGCCTCGCGCGCGCATCCTTCAAGGATATCGACCGCGCGGCGGAAGCGTTGAAGGACGCCGCGCGCCCGCGCATCCACACGTTCGTCTCCACCTCGCCGCTGCACATGAAATACAAGTTGCAGAAAGAGCCCGAGGAAGTGCTCGCGATGGTGACCGCGCAAGTGCAGCGCGCGCGCAATTTCGTCGAGGACGTCGAATGGTCGGCGGAGGACGGCACGCGCACCGAGATCGATTTCCTCTGCCGCACAGTGGAAGCCGCCATCAAGGCCGGCGCGACGACGATCAACATTCCCGACACGGTCGGCTACACCGTGCCGGATGAATACGAGCACATCTTCCGCACGGTGATCGAGCGCGTGCCGAATTCCGACAAGGCGATTTTCTCGGTGCATTGCCACAACGATCTCGGCCTCGCGGTCGCCAACACGCTGGCCGGCGTGCGCGGCGGCGCGCGGCAGATCGAATGCACCGTGAACGGCATCGGCGAACGCGCCGGCAATCCGGCTTTGGAAGAAGTCATCATGGCGCTGCGCACGCGCTCCGACAAATTGCCCTACAGCAATCGCATCGAGACGACGATGCTGACGCGCGCGTCAAAGCTCGTGTCGGCGGTGACGTCGTTCCCGGTGCAATACAACAATGCGATCGTGGGTCGTAACGCCTTCGCGCATGAGAGCGGCATCCATCAGGATGGCATGCTCAAGAATGCGCAGACGTATGAAATCATGACGCCCGAAAGTGTCGGCGTGTCGAAGACGTCGCTCGTCA
>JANXTB010000042.1 GCA_025356415.1 Hyphomicrobiales bacterium | reverse complement strand
AAGCTCCGACGTGCTCGCCTGATAGAAGCGGGTCTTCTTTTCGAGCCCGAGAATACGGATGGCCTCGAGCACGCGAAGCGCGCCGAGCGCATCAGAATTGGCGGTGTATTCGGGCTCCTCGAAGCTCACGGCGACGTGGCTCTGCGCCGCAAGATTATAAATCTCGTCCGGCTGCACCTGCTGGATGATGCGCACGAGCGACGACGAATCCGTCATGTCGCCATGGTGTAGAATAAACCGGCGACCCTTTTCGTGCGGGTCCTGATAGAGATGGTCGATGCGGTCGGTGTTGAACAGCGACGTCCGGCGCTTGAGCCCGTGGACTTCGTAGCCCTTGGAAAGCAGAAGCTCGGCAAGGTAGGCGCCGTCCTGGCCGGTCACGCCGGTGATAAGGGCTTTTTTCATTTTGCTGAACGCGCTCCGGCTGCCGACTTCGGTGAATCGGAGCTTATATCAGCAGCATGCATCAAAATCGACGGCATCGGACGCGCGTCTTCGGCCGCGGTTAATGGGATCGGTCGCCAGCGTCCTGGTTGCTTTGGTAGAGCGACACGGTTCCAACGCCATCGGGGCCGATTGCCTCGGCGCTCCGCCCGGACAATTCGATGGTCAGGGGATGCGGATGAAGAGCCTTGCGGCTGATCCGGTCGGTGACGCGCACCGTCACTTCGCGCCCGATTTTTTCATAAACAACGCGCACGCGGGCGCGGTTGCAAAGCTAAGCGAAAGTCTGTTTGACCAAGAAAACCGCAGTGTGGCCTCCCTTCTACGCATGGCGGTTAACGCCGGGTGCTATGCGCCGGTGCTCCGCGCCTCACAGCAGCCACGCCTTGTCGGTTTCAAGCACCAGGCATGTCAGCCGTCCGGTCGCATAGGCGCCGGTGTCGATGTTGATCCGGTTGCGGCGCACGTCGGGTTCGGCGACCGGGGTGTGGCCATGGACCACCACCGCCCCAAAATCCGCGAGCGAGTCGAGAAACTCATTGCGGATCCAGAGGAGGTCGGTCGGCGACTGGGCCTTCAAGGCGACGCCCGGGCGCACGCCGGCATGGCAGAAGAAGTAGTCGCCAAGGGCGACGCTGGCGCCGGTCTGTTCGAGAAACACGACGTGGGCCGCCGGCATCCTGGCAAGAAGCTGCTGACGCGCTTCGTCAAAGCCCTCGCCGCGCATCACTGCGCCAAGCGGCACGCCGTAGGAGTGCAGCGTCTCGACCGCGCCGAGCCGCCGCCACGCGTCGAGCGTGCCGGGGTCGTGCAAGAAGTTGAGCAGCATCTCCTCGTGGTTGCCACGCAACGCCAGCAGCGGCGCCTGGTCCGGCCATTGGCTCAGTAACTCGATGACGCGGGAGGAGTCCGGTCCGCGGTCGATGTAGTCGCCGAGCGTGATGGTCAGCGGCTGCGCAATCGGCCGCGCGGCGACGTCGGCGAGGACGCGCGCCCGACACTCGGCCAACAGGTCGGCGCGCCCATGCACGTCGCCAATCACATAGGCCCGGACGCCGGGCGGCAGGGACGCAGTACGTGAGGGCAAGATGCATCAACCTCGTCGGGGGCAGGGCGGCTCGTATGAGTTTAGCGCACGCCAGTCAACGAAAGGTTGGCGAGACGACTTTTTCGGCGGCCTTAGGACAGATCTGCGAAGCTATGCAAGGCGACACGGTCCTGCCATTGCAGCATCCGTTCGCTAAAAAGCACATCCACGCGGCGGTGGTCAGTCATACACCTCGGCTCCTGACCCAAGGATCCAATTAACAGTTTAAATGTAGCCTCGTGCCTTGTGCAAATTATTATGCTTCATGATTAAGAGGGGAACGTGTCGTGTCGTGAGTACAGCCGCGGCCTTTCCTGTAACCCCCGTATCTTGCGAAGAGCCAAGATTTAAGCCGACTTGCTTCATCTTCGGGAGACTTGGATCGCACGCGCATTCAAACTGCGTAATGGATACGGTTTTCGCATTCGTGAATTGTTCTCGCCGCTCGTCGCTTTCGAGAAGCCAGAAGTCCGGGCCGCACATCTGTCAACAGAAAAAGCCAAGGCTGCTTGCAGTGATCTTTCCCAGTGGATGGGACGGATCGCGCATGCTCTTCGGCTGTTGCGCAATTGTGCAGCGCTTGACCTCCCTTGATAAGCAGTCTCAAGCTCACACACTACCGAATCGAAAGGCTCGAAATGACTGGCACAACAGAACCCAATTTGTCGTCGTCCGGCCAGGCGCGTCGAGCATTTCTGAATGGCGCCAAGAACGTTGCTATTGTGGCTCCCGCCGTGGCTGTCTTGCTCAATGCGTCAATGCAGATGGCGCAGGCTTATCAACATCCTAACTGCGGGTCGGGAAACGGAGCCGGCGATGGCACGCCGGGCGGATCAAACTGTAATGACAATACCGGCTAGGCTCCTTGCGGCTATGCCTGGCCGAAAAGATTGCGCGCGACTTCAGCCAATCTGCATGTTGCCCGCATCGGGGAAAATATAAAGCTATGGGGCCGCTTCATGCGCGTGGATGAGACAATAAAGGTGCACACACTTGCTTTGATGCTGGGGGCGGTTGTTGCGCTCGGGAGCGCGGCGCCGTCAGCGGCCCAAGGCGCCGGGCGCACCGCCTATCCTGCCGAATTTCAGATCTCGGTCGCCGGCAAGGGCGCCTTCCTCTTGCGGGAGGACTCAAAACTTTACTACTGCTACTTCGTCGGCGGCGGCCAGATGACGCCAAGTAAATGCACGAAGGCGTTTCAGCTGCCCCGCGAAAGAAGTTCGGGTGAACCCATTAGCTATCGGATCACCTCAGACGATAAGCTTTCAGGAACGCTGAGCGTCATTTCGAGCTTCGGGTCGTATTACCAATGCGAGGGGACGTCTTCCAGCGTTGTTTGCACGCGGCCCGCCGAGATTCCTTGGTGAGGCTCTTCCGCTTCCGTCTGGTTTGAGACTGCCGGAGTTAGCAACGCGAGGCGGTTGCGTCAGGAACTCGTCGCGGATCCACAGCAGGTCCTGCGCAGCCTGCTGGTCGAGCGGAACACCGTCGCGGACGCCGGCGTGGCAGAAAAAATAATCCCCTATAGAAAAGCTGAGCCCGGTGCGCTGCAGGAAAGCCAAATGCGCGGCGGGCAGTCGCGCCAGCAAATCGGCGCGGGCCGCCGCAAATCCAAGCCCGCGCATGACGGCCCTCAGCGCCACGCCGTAGGAATGCAAGGTTTCGATTCCGCCGACCCGCCGCCACGTCTGCAAGCCGCCACGTCTGCAAGCCGCCGGGGTCTTGCATAAAATCCAGCATCTGTTCATGGTTGCCGCGCAGCGCCACCAGATTGGCTTGCTCGGGCCACCCGATCAGCAGATCGAGGACGCCGCGCGCGTCAGGGCCGCGGTCGATGTAATCGCCCAGCGTGATGGTCAGGGCATGCTCGATGGGCCGCGCCCAGAGGGTCCTGCGTGATGCGCGCTCGGCAGGTGGCGAGCAGGTCGCTGCGGCCATGCACGTCGCCGATCAGATAGGCGCGGAAGCCGCGGGGCATGGAGGCGGTCCGGATCGGCAAGACGGTTCAGCCTCGTGACACGGAACAAGCGAGCAGTAGTAACCGCCGGGGGGCAATGAATGGTTCGCATGGGCGATTCGGCGGCCGGGGTAGGCTCCCGATGGCGGAGACACGGAGATCTGTTTAGTACAGCGCCCCAAGCGCACCGGGAAAGGTCGGCGCCGAGGTGTGCTCTGCGGAGTTTCAAGCGACTCGCTGAATCCGGGAGCGCATCATTGCCTATTCGGGCGCGCCTCTGAACTCGAGCATGGGTTTCAGTGCGGCGACGGCTTGCGAAGATGATGCGAAGGTTAGCGACCAGCACGGCACGCCTTTGACCCAGGATATCAGATCTTCGATGTCGGCAAGTTCCAGCGTCTTGCCAACGACCAGGCAATCGGCGAGCAATCGTCTCACCGTCTCCCCGGGGGTCAAAGGCTCGAGTTTCAAGTCCGTATCGGCGTTATAGGTCGGAAAAACGATCGCCTCGACCGGACGCGTGCCGCCTGCGGGCAGCAGCCAGTGCGGCTTTGGCACCATGTACAAAACGCGTTTGCCGTCGCCGCGATTGTGAATGGGCAGCCGGCCGAGTTCCGGAAAGACACTGGAAAGCGCCGCGATCCCGGTGTCCTTGATGCAAAACGCCAATGGCAGCGATCGGACGTCGAACGTGCCCTTCGCCAACAGCGCCATCTCGTCCGACAGATAGGTTAGACCGCTGGCGACGAGCATCGCCGTCAGGGTTGACTTGCCGCTGCCCGAGCGCCCAGGCAGCATCAGGGCGCCCGCCGAATCGGCGACAACGCCGGCGTGAAAGCCGAACAGGAAGTCGGAGCTATTGACCGCCTCGGCCCAGACCAGCCCTTTGATCAGGGGGGCCAGCTCACTCATAGTGGCGCATTCAGCGCAGAGCACGCCATTGAGCGCGATGCGAATGCTTCCAACCTCTGAAAGAACGTCCAAAGTGATATCGGGTGTGTCGCTCGCCTCAGTGACGAGGTGACCCAAGATCGAGCTGATGATGGCGTCCGGCTCCGGGGAGCTGAGACGGACTTGAATAATGCGCTCGAGCAGCCGATACGTCCGAACGGACCAGGGCGCAAAAACTGGGGTGAGGGCCCGCGGGGCGGGGGGCAGCTTTTGATCTTCGCATTGCGGCAGGTAGCCTTCCAGTAGGCCGAGGCTTTGCCAGGACGAAAAAGCCTGGTCGACGAAGGTCTCGCCGTCTGCTCGCGAAAGGGCAAATTCTCCCGATAGGCCATCGATCATCTCGTCTCGGCTCAATCCGTCTTCGAGCCAGCACCAGATCACCCCTGCGGCGGTATTTAAAATGAAGGCCTGCTGCGTCGGTACGGAAAAAAGCAGGCACTCGCCCTCGATAAAAAAAGCGCTGACGCCAGGCGCGGGCCGCTTAGTTTGGATAGAGGCGGGCATGGATCTCGCTGCTTTTTAGGGTACAGCGTCTCTTTTATCTTTATATTGACGCGCCAGCAACTCCATCGAAGTTAACGTTAACCAAAAATTAACGATTGACTCATCTTGGCTTTTCACTAAATGATTCGGGCGTAGCGTATATAGGAGGGTTGAATGTCCGATTTCGAGCAGCAGTCTGAGGTTTCATCCGGGCAGGCCTCCCGCCGCGCGTTCCTCGATATCGCACGCAAGGCGGCGCTCGCGGGCCCAGCTGCCGCTCTTCTCCTTAATGCCTCCTCAGCTATGGCAGCCCCGTACGGCAATTGCGGCATCGGAAATGGCGGCGGTGATGGCACTCCTGGCGGATCTGGCTGCGAAGACAAAACCCGCTGAGGGCTGCATTAGCTTTAGGCCGCTAAAATTCAGAATGGCGCTGGGATAGGGCGGATTCAGACGGCTTCCGGAGTTGACCAGGCGACTCTGCTGACACTACATTTCGATCTTATTGATCGGAGTGCATCATGTCTGATTCGAAGCAGCTGCCTAAGCCTACGCTTGCGGAACGTTCTCGCCGAGAGTTTTTGGACAGCGTAAAAGGTGTGGCCCTTGCCGCCCCAGCCGTGACTGTCCTCTTGACTGCATCTTCGGCCATGGCTGTCCAGTATTGCAAAGATGGGACGCCTCAGCCCTGTAACTAGTAACGCATTGCCGATCCCCGGTTTTAAGCAGGGGCGGTAACGTCCAAAGCAGGCGTCATGGCGTGGTAGCGTCCCAAGCTGAGCTGTTGCTGTGCGCGTCACGCCCGAGCTCTAGCACTCAGTCGTTGCTATGGCGGGACTTGGCCGCTGACGTCGACGACTGGTCACCCCTGATCGACGCCGCCTTTAGGCATGGTATCGGCTCATTGCTTTGCGATCGGCTAGTCAGCCTGGGCGGTGATTGCGTCGCTGACGACCTAAAGGTCGCCGCGGCGCAGCACCTGAACTGGCGCCGAGATGCAAACCACAGCGGTTTGCAGCAGTTGTATGGTGTCTTGGATGCTCTGCGCGGGGCCGGAATACGAGCGTTGCCGTTCAAAGGCCCGACCCTGTCCGAAGCTTATGGAAACATAGCCCATCGCGATTTTCGCGACCTGGACGTTCTCGTTCACGAGCCTGATTTCGCGCGAACTCTCGTGGTCTTAGAGGACCTCGGCTACGAGCTGCCGACACGTCATCTCGCGCCCTATCAATTGCAGAGCTATCATCGGCGGGTCCGGCAGGACGCCTTATTCCCTACTGCTGGACTGACGGTCGAGCCGCATTGTGGATTGGCTCAGCTGAGCTTCGGTCTTGATCTGCCGGTCCCGGAGCTCTTCGCACGCGCGTCCGAGCAGCCTCTTGGAGGCAGATTCTTTGCGCAAATGTCGGCGGAGGACACATTTCTCACGCTCGCGCTACACGGCGGCAAGGAGCGGTGGAAGCGGCTGATCTGGCTCAGCGACGTTGCGCATTTCGTGCAGGCTAAGCCTGACCTGGACTGGGACGAAATCGAAGCGAGGGCGAGGGCGCATGGTTTGACCACGAGCATCAACTTAGCCATAAATTTGGCCATGAAGTTGCTGTCGGTTTCCTTTCCGGTGGAAGCGGTGCGACGGGCGGTGGGAGACCGGCGAGCCCTGCAGCTTTGTCGAACAGTGCAGGAAACAATCGAGCATTTCGAGGTATCGGTCCAACGGCGCGAATGGTTCGAAGTCAAGAAATTCCATTGGAGCTTATTGGCTCGACCGCGCGAGCGGCTGAGTTTTCTCAGCGGCTTGATCAACGACGTCCGGCTGGAAGATTACGAGGCCGCCAATCTGAGCCCACGGCTTTCGTGGCTCTATCCGGCCATCAAAGCCTGGCGCCGGATCTCGGGACAAGCGGCGCGGGACCGCAGCCTGAATTGAACTTGCCGCCTGTCACGCTTTGAATTACTGTCAGCCTAGCGGTGACCTCCGGCGATGGGTCCTCAGGATTCGCGTCCGTACACAAGGGATGATTTCATGCGTTCGAAGATCAAGCTTCTTGGCGTCCCTGGACTGTCCTTGGCGCTTATGGCTGGTTCCCTGTGCGGCGCCTCGGCCCAATCACCAGCCTTTAAGAACCTTGTCGCAGATTCCGTCAAACAAGCCTGCGCGGCGCAGAATACCTCGCAGGTGCAGACCATTGCGAGCACGCTGTTGCTGTCGGCTCAGCAGTCGGCCGCCAATGCGGCCGTCGTCGCGAGCGCGATTGGCGGCTCATGCCCCAGTTTGCAGACCGCGTACAATCAGGCTGGCTCGAACGTGCAGCTGACGTCAGCTGAGAGCAAGTCGGTGACGCCAAGCACTAAGGGCAATAACGGCGTCGGCAATGGCATCGACCCGCAGCCTCCGGGCAATCCCCCCATCAACGACGGTCCGGGAACAGGTCCGGGCAACCCGGGCAACAAAGGCGGGCCCACCTAACTCAACGTAAGCCGCCAGCCTAGGCCGCCCCGCCGTCGTCCTGCTTTTGTTAGCTCCTGCCGTCGGGGAAATGTTTGTCTCGGTCTCGGTGGGCTGTCGCTTTCCTGATTGTCGGCGCGACCGCAGCGGTCGGCGCCGGCTTTGGGCTGTTTGGCTGCCACATGCTCGCGCCGCGCATGGCGGATTGGCTGCAGGCCGGTTTCGCGCCCGGGGGCGATGTCCCGGAGGCGAGCGGCGTCATCGTGCTCGGCGGCGGGTTGCACGCCTTCCGCCATGGCGACGGCGGATCCGGCCGGCGGATCGCCGCAGGGCTGTCGCTGGCGAAGCGTTTCCCGCAGCGGCTGCTGATCTACACGGGACGGGCCGAAGCCACCGAATTTGGTGAACTCGTTCAGCGGTCCGGCCTCTCGTCGCCCTTGCTGCTGGACGCCGCGGCCGGCACCACTTACGAGAACGCCGTTAATGTTGCCAACCTGCTCGGGCCGCGGCGGTCGGAGCCCTGGATCCTCGTCACCTCCGCCTGGCACATGCGACGAGCGCTGGCGGCCTTTCAGCGCCAGGGCGTCAATGTGCAGCCTTATGCCGTCGATTTCATCGATGAGACCCGACGCCATTGCGGACTTGCTGCTCGCGAAGTTATTAGTTTGTTATATTATCATCTCACTTTCCGGATTTAATCGGCCAACCCGTGGCCTGAGCATCACAGGTCTGAACTAGTTGGATTAGATTGGCGCGTGCCTGGCGCGGATCCGTTGACAAGCAAGGCTGCGGCATGGTCCACAGGTACTAACTGGGGATCCTCCATGCACAATCGCGTCGCTGACCTTTTTCTCGTGAACATCGTTGTGGTTGTTGCGGCAACGGCGAATTCTGGTTTGGCGGCTGCAAGCGAGGGGTACCGAGTGCGGGCGCCCGTCGTCTATGCGCCTTCAGGCGCGACGATCGTGCTCGTTGAAAATCAGTTTTACACGCCGGGGAATCCGCGTTGCTTCCTCAAGCGCGAAATCATCGTCGCGTCCGGTCGAGAAGTGATGGTCTATCGTCGGATATGCGACTGATCCCTAACTTATCCCCACTGTTTTCATGGTGCTTTGGGGAAGGGGTTGCCGTCGGCGGAAATATGGTAAATGCACGTGTCGTGGTTCGGCGGAGGTCTGATGTTGGGATTATTAAGGGGCGCTCTTGCGGTCAGTCTTCTGATTGCTCTGGGAGCATGCGATAGGCCCGTGCCTCTGACCGAAGAGGATCTTCTTGCCGTCCGGAGCCAGCCTGTGCTCATCCAGCCGGGAGAGAAGCTGCGCATCAATGTTTTTGGCGAGGGCAACGTGTCGGGCGACTATGACGTCGACCCGAGCGGCTTCGTCGTGGTGCCGCTTGCAGGGCGGATCCGGGCCGAAGGTTTGCCAAAGGCGCAATTGGAAGCGGCGCTGACCAGCAAATTGCGTGGCGAATATCTGAAAGATCCGAAAGTCTCCATTGAGGTTGTTCTGTATCGGCCGTTTTACGTGACGGGCGAAGTTGAGCGGGTCGGCGAAGTTCCCTATCGCGCCGGAACCAATGTCGTGACGGCGCTGGCGATGGCTGGCGGCGCCACCTATCGCGGCAGTCAGAACCGGGTGCTGATCAAGCGGGCCCAGGACGTCGACTTCCGCGAATTTCCGCTTTCGTCCTTGGTCCCTGTCTACCCTGGCGATGTGCTGCGCGTCCCGGAACGGTATTTTTGAATGAAGCCGCTGTGGTTCAAGTGTGGGCGTAGGACGGCAGCGGTGTTGCGCCAAATTGATTATTTGGTCATTGGATGTTGTGTGTTCGGCGCGGCGGCCTCGAGCGTTAGCGCGCAGGAGTACCGCCCGATCCAGATTGGCTCGTGGGCTTTTTCGCCCACCCTTGAGGTCAATTCTGTTCTCAACGACAACTTGTATGGCTCATCGTTCAGGAAGGTGACGGGTTTTGGCTTCGAGCTGTACCCCGCTTTTACGTTGTCGCGCGACAATGGCTTCAGCAGCACGAGTCTGTCGGCCAGTGCAACGGTCAGTCGATTTGTCGACCACAGTGACGCCGATAAACATTCCGAGACGGTGGGGCTGCACCAAGTTTTTCGCATTTCGAAAGAGCAGACTTTTACGTTGAACGGATCGTACAATCAGAGCGATGGCGGCGCCCAAGCGCCGGGCTCCGGCCTGGTTTCAACGTCGAGTTTTGGCTCGCTCAAAGCTGCGCAAGTGCAGGTGGCGACCGAGCGCACCTTCGGCCGCCTGACCACCTCATTCAGCACGTCGGCGGTTTTTTCCGATGTACAAAATTCGGGCGGGGCGCCGGTTGTGATCGGCAGCACGCCAGCGACCGGGACAGGCTCAAGTTCGACGCCCTCAACGCTGGGCGTATTTGCCGCCCTGCCGAGTGGCAAGTCATCGACCTATTCAGCCAACGCCAGCGCAACCTACGCGGGGGCGTTTCTGTCGCCTTATGTGGCGAGTGGCGTCAGCTCCCAATCACAGAGCCGCTCATTATCGCGCTCGCTGACTGTCCGCTCGGGTGTCATGACGGGGCGGTGGCGGCTGTTCAAAGCCGACCTCTACGGGGGCTACCTGTTCAGCGAGACCGAATTGGATACGCTGATCGGGACGCAGAGGAACCATGGCGGCGGGCCATCATTCGGCGCGAGCATTACGTGGGATCCCTTGCGCTATCTCGTTCTGAGAGCGGCCGTTGACGCGCAATTTGGCGTGATTGCACTGCCGTCGGCCTCTAATATCCTGGCCCCAAGCGCCGCCCAGCCGACGGCGCCGGGAGCGACCGAGCCGACGACACCGGCGTCGCCGGCGACCACAGCAGTCGCGACCGATGTGCTGGCGGTCGGGCAAAATGGAAGCACCCTCAGTTTCACAGCCAATGCGCAGTACAATTTTGCGCGCCGCTGGACCGCGAGCGCCAATGTCGGCTATGTAATTTTGAATTCAACTGGCCAGAAGACCAAGGTCGAAACAGCTGGTCTCACCGCGACCTATCTCTGGTCTCGGGCGAACGACCTCATTTTATCATACAACTTTATCAGATCAAATTCCGACTTGGCGCCATTGCTGGGCGCGACAAGTGTCACGGGTCCCGTCTTCGTGGCGGGCCCCTTGGTCAACAACGTGTTGCGGGCCGGAGTCAGGCACCGATTTTAGGTGAGGCAGGTTCGCTATGCGCGTGAGCGATTCCACCTCTCAAGCCCTGGGCACCGCGGCGGGTCAACGTCTGCCCCTCGCGCCTTACGCCGTCTGTGTCTTGGCTCTGCTGGCTTGGGCCCCATTTTATTTCGGCGGCAATGACTTCTTTGCCTGGGCCGTCAATGCGATCCTCGCTGGCGCATTAGTGTTTGTCTTCGAGGCCCACATTTGGCTGCGCGGGGCAGTGCATCCGGTACCACTTGAACGGCTTCGCGCGCCAGCCTGGCTTTTGGCGTGCGTGCTGATGTGGATGCTGGTTCAGATTGTTCCTGGCGTGCCGCCATTTCTGCAAGCTTCAGCCTGGAAACTCGCAAGTGAAGCCTTGTCGCAGGACCTTGCCGGCAGCATCAGCGTCAATCGACTGGCTGGCTGGCTCAGTATCATGCGCCTTTTGACCGCCGCCGCGATGTTCTGGGTCTGCGTGCAGTTGGGCCGCTCCGAACGCTGGGGGAGGCTCTTGATGCACGGCATCGCGATCATCAGCGCCCTTTATGCGGGTTGGGGGATCGCTTCGCTGACGCTCCGGCCGGGGATGGTGTTGTGGGTTGCTGTTCCAAGCGCCAAGGGCATCGTGACCTCGACCTTCGTCAGTCGCAACCATTATGCGATTTTTGCAGCCGTGGGCGCCATCGTTTGGCTTGGCTTACTCACACAAGCTTATCGCGATCGCGTGAGTGATTTATCAGCGCCTTGGCAGTATAGAGTGGTGCGGTTTTTTGAGACAATATTTGGCGAGCTGACGCCGTATATTGCCGGGCTCGTCCTCTGTGTGACGTCTTTGGTTTTGACGGGATCGCGGGGCGGGCTGGGCGCCGCCGCGGCTGGAGTACTCACTTTCTTGCTGATGCGCGGGGCCGGCGCGCGCGGGGGCTACCGTGCCGTGCTGCCAATAATGGCAGCCCTGCTATTGGCGGGAGCCGTCGTGTTTTTCATGTTTGGCGACATTGTCGGCGCGCGCTTGTTGCAGCAAGGATTGGGCGACAGCGGCCGATGGGCGGCGTATGCGAGCGAGCTGTCCGCCATTATAGCCAACCCGTGGCTCGGTTATGGGGCTGGCGCATTCGCAGATATTTTTCCGATCTTTCGCACCGCCGACGTCGGCATCTGGGGCTTTTGGGATTTTGCGCACAATTCCTATCTTGACGCGTTGATTGGACTGGGTGTCCCGGGCGGCCTGGCCCTCATCGCAATATTTGTGAATTTGGCGGCTCTCTGCTGCAGGAGGGCCGGCTGCCGGCACGGCGGCGCGTTTCCAGCAATCGGTGTCGCGGTCTCGGTGGCTGTTGCCGTCCATGCCGCCATCGACTTTGGGCTGGAAATTCAAGGTGTAACATTAACGTTTATGGCAATTTTAGCTGTCAGTGTGGGACGATCACTGGCGTTACGCCCCTAAAATGCCAGACAAGCGCTCCATTTTAATGTTAGCTCTCGCAAAAGTGGAAAGCCGATGGATAAGCTATGCTGAAGCGGACAAGCTATGAGACTGTCGCGCCGGCGCAGGCCGATGAGCAGCAGGGTTTCACGCTCGGCGGCGCCCTGCAGTTTCTGTGGCGGCGGTGGATGTTCATTCTGTCCTTTGGCGCGCTCGGGCTGCTTGTCGGCGCGATTCAGCTCGCCCGCGAGGTGCCGCGCTACACAGCCGCCGTCCAATTGTTGCTCGACCCGCGCAAAGAGAAGGCCTCTGGCAATGAGGCGTTCCTCACCGACGTGGCGATGAACGATTCCTATATCGAAAGTCAGCTGTCCGTTATTCGCTCGACAGTGCTGATGCGCCGGGTCGTCGAAAAAGAAAACCTGATCAACGATCCTGAATTTGGCGCCTCGGACGGCCGCGTGCAGCCGGGTTGGCTGGAGCGCCTCGGCCTGGGGTCCGGCGTCGAAGTGCGCGCCCCCGCCGCAGTCCGCGCCGCCTCCATCACCGATGCGGCGGAGGCGCTGAAGGGGTCAACATCGGCATCGCGCATCGGACAGGGCTATCTGCTCGGCATCACCGTGACGTCGGTTGATCCGCAAAAGGCGGCGCGGCTGGCGAATGCGGTGGCCGACGCCTATGCGCTGAACAAGCTGGAAACCCGTTTCGATGCCGCCAAGCGTGCCTCGGCCTGGTTCAGTGACCGCCTTCAAGACTTGAGAAACCAGGTCCGAGAATCTGAAGAGGCGGTCGTCAAATTTCGGGCCCAGAACAAGCTCCTCTCGACAGGCACCAACGTCAGCCTCAATCAACAGCAATTGACGGACGTCAATGAGCGCTTGGTAAAGGCGCGCGCCGACACCGCAGAGAAGAAAGCCCGGTTCGACGCGCTCAACAGCAAGAACGGCCGCGAACTGGTCCAAAATCTGCCGGACGTGATGAACCAGGGCGTATTGGCGACGCTGCGCCAGCAGCAATTGACCCTGTCACAACAAGAAGCCGAACTGCTGGCGCGCTACAGTGACCGGCATCCCCAGGTCGTCAATGTGCGCGCCCAGAAGCGTGACATCGAGCGGGCCATGGCGGCGGAACTCAGCCGCGCCGCGGAGACGGTGAAAAACGAATATGACATTGCAAAAAGCCGCGAAGCCAATCTGGAGCGCTCCGTTCAGCAGGCGACCGGGCAGACCGGCGCCGATGACGAGACATCAATCCGGTTGCGCGAGCTCGAGCGAACCGCGTCGGTCAACAAGAGCTTATTTGAAGATTTCCTGCAGCGCGCCCGCACCACTGAGGAGCAGTCGACCTTCGATCCACGCGACGTCCAGGTGATCAGCCCGGCGCTGCCGCCCGGTGGGCCCTCGTCTCCGATCCGTAATCGCGTGCTCGGGACTGCGCTGCTGCTCGGGCTGGCGCTGGGCGTCGCCGGAGCAATGGGGCTCGAAATGTTGAATTCCGGGTTTTCGACACCGCAACAAGTGGAGCAGCTGCTCGGCGTGCCGTTGCTGGCCTCGATTGGCCAGATGTCGGAGCGGGAGCTGGAGGTCGAGGGCCGCGCGATCCCCTTCCACCTCTATCCGACAGCCAAGCCGCTGTCGCGGCTCAGTGAATCGATCCGCGCCATCCGGACCGGCATCCAGATCTCCGACGTTGACCATCCTCCGCGGCTCATTCAGCTGACATCGACGGTGCCGGGCGAGGGTAAGACCACGCTCGCGTTGAGCCTGGCGGCCTCGCTGGCGGCCTCCAAGAAGCGCGTGTTGCTGGTCGACGCCGACCTGCGCCATCCCTCGACCAGCAAGCTCGTCGGCGCGCTCGATCGCCGAGGGTTGGTCGACTACTTGACCGGGGATCTGCCGCTCGAGGACGCGCTATTTGCGTGGACCGAAGCCAACGTGACCGTGCTGCCGGCTGGCAGCAAGACGACGAGCCCGCCCGATCTTCTCGGATCGCAGAAGATGCAAGCGCTGCTGCACGACATGCGGGAGGTGTTCGATTTTGTCATCGTCGACACGCCGCCCGTGGCGCCTGTCGTCGATGCGCTACTCGTCAGTCAGATTGTTGACACGACGGTCTTTGTGGTCCGGTGGGCGTCGACCTCGCGGGAGACGGTGCAGCATGCGGTTGAGCAGCTCAACGGCGAAGGCAAGCTGACCGGCGTGGTGTTCAATCTCGTCGACGAGCGCAAGGCGCAGCGGTACGGACGGCAGGCGCAGGCGCATTATTCGAGCAACGCCGCTTACGCTCGCTATTACTCCGAATAAGGGCGGCGAAATGGCCGATAGAGGCATCGCATTGGCGTTGGGGGTAGCCGGTCTTTGCACCGTCATTTCAGGGTTATGGGCCTTGCAGATCGAGGGGCGCGCCAATGCGTCCGCTCGCCAAGTGCTGATGGAGCAACCGCTGCTCGGCAAGCCATGGCTGAACCTCGCCGCGGGGGAGTTCCAGACCGAGGGCGTGCTGACGCAAAAGGCCGAGCGTTTTCTTGAATTTTCGATTCGCAGCGCGCCGCACGAGGGCGACCTGATGTTCGAGAGGTCGCTGTTGGGCGTTGCCGCGTGGCCGCAATTGTCCACCGCTCTGAAAGAGCGCGTCGCATACGATCTTAGCGCCGTGCTGTCGTACATGCCGGATCAGCGGCCGCTTCAAGTGGCTTTACTGGTGAGTGCGATGGGCGCGTCCGACAGGGGTGAGTTGAAAGCATGGCTCATCAGGCGCCATGTGGCGGAGGCACGACTTGCTAGCTTTGGGTTCTGAGCTTTCGTCGTGCAGCTGCGGTATCGCCCGCAGAGTGGCGGCCTGTAACGCGACGAGTGCAACATGACATCGGCCACTTTCATCTGGTTTGGTTCTCTCGCCCTAGCCGTTTTCGGACTTTGCACAAGTGAGAATGGGTCAATCTGGGCGATTTGCGCCGTGTCCCTCGCGATTGCATTTCAATTGTTAGGCGGGGCAGGACGCAAACCAGTGATTGTCGCGCACATCTCGCTGTTCTGGGTAGCTATCTTCGGAGGTATCCTGGTGCGGGACCTCAGCGCCAAGTCGTTTGACCAACTGCCGAATGAGCGTCTGGCCATCCTGCTGAGCCTCGGCGCTCTATTCGCGATTGCACTCGGGTACCGTCTCGGGTATCGGGAGCCCGTTGCGCAGCCGGCGACGGTCGAAAGCCATCTCAATCGACGGAAGCTGGTTGCGGGCTATTGGATCGCATTCGTTGCGGCGTCTGGCTTGGGATATGTAGCCTACGCCTATCCGGAATTGACGCAGCCAGTATTGGCCTTCATTGGGGTCAAGCTTCTGCTTCTTTACCTCGTCTGCGCGCAAACATTTGCCGACCGGCGCGGCTTTGGAATGCTCGTCTTGGTCGTTGGCGCCGAACTTGTAGAGGGGGCTACTGGCTATATTGCGAGTTACCAAGTACCGCTGCTGATCGTCTTGGCAGCGTCCTTGAGCGCACCAAAGGGCTCATTGCGTCTCTCTCAAGTGGCGGTCGGGGCCATAACAATGGCCGTAATCTTATGGGTTTCTTTAGTGTGGACCGCCATCAAGGTTGACTATCGGGACTGGCTCGAAGTCGAAGATCCTGCCGTGACTGCTCAGACAGGTGCGCGGCTGGATTGGATTTGGAACCGAGTGTCAGATGGCATCAATTACCCGGTCGCCTTTGTAAAAATGACGAGTCGCATTGGTTACATGGAATTTTATGGGTTAGCGCTACCGCGCATGGGGAACAACACCACCAATTATTACCTGAATGGCCTATTGAACGTGATCATGCCGCGGCTCATTTTTCCCGACAAGCCGGTGCTTGACGATACGAAGATAACGACGGAAATGACTGGCCGCCAGTTTGGCCGAGCAGCCTCGGTTAGCATCGGATTTGTCCCCCAAGCCGATTCAGATTTTGGCTTTCCGCTCATGCTCCTTCCGCTTTTCTTGGTGGGATACCTATTAGGCAAAACCGGATCGTACTTCCAGGCCCGCAATTGCTCGCAGTTTGGTCGCGACGCCTTCATGTCAGCGGCCCTCGTGTTTAAGTTTACATACGAAAATAATATTGATAAAGCGCTAGGTTCGTTTTTCCTTTCGACGTTTGCGCTGTTTTTGATTTTCAGGTTTGTTTACAAACCGTTCGAGAATTGGGCAGCCATCAAGAGCGCCTCCAGCACGCGAAATTTGTCATCGCGCCGACACGCTGTCGCGCCCATCCCTCGATGACGGAGGCCTCCGTTCAAGTTAGGGTTGAACCTTTGACGATCCGAATTGCTTGAGTAGCCCCCGTGGGACGAGCGGGCCAGAGAGCTGAGCGAAATAAATACGAAGGCGCAATCGAAGTGCAATCCTGCTCCGCCGCACGGCGTACGGCTTTCGCGACGACATGACGCCTAACTGGCGTCCTATGCTAGAGAGGGATTTGTTGGGGCCACAGCTAGAGGCGGCTCCTCCACTTGCAAGGGACGATGCTGTGAAAATGGATAGGACAAACCATTGTGCGGAATAGCTGGCGGCATCGCCCTTGAGCCCGGCCGCGCGCTGCTCGAGGTCGTCTCCACGCTGACGCGGCGTCTGGCGCGGCGCGGCCCCGACGGCGAAGGCCTCGCCGACTTGGGCGATGTCGCACTGGGCCACCGGCGGCTCGCGATCATCGAGCTGACAGCGGCGGGCGCACAGCCGATGGCCGACTCGACTGGCCGTTACGTGATCACGTTCAATGGCGAGATTTATAATCACGCGGAGCTGCGGCGCGAACTTGTCTCGCTCGGCCGCGTCTTCGCCACCCATAGCGACACCGAAGTTATCATCCATGCGCTCGCGCAATGGGGCGAAGCCGGGCTGAACCGGCTGCGCGGCATGTTCGCTTTCGCACTGTGGGACAAGCACGAGCAGGAACTATGGCTGGCCCGCGATCCATTCGGGATCAAGCCGCTCTATGTCGCAGAGCGCGACGGCGTGCTGTGGTTCGCCTCACAGGCGCGCGCGCTCGCCGAAATCGCGCTGGTCGATACAGCTCGCGATCCGGCCGCGCTGGTTGGCTTCTATCTTTGGGGCCACGTGCCCGAGCCTTTCACCTGGTGGGCCGGCGTGCGCATGTTTCCCGCCGGTCATGTCCAGCGCATCAAACGCGGCGCGCAGGTGGGCGTACCGCGCTCATTCTTCAGTCTCGCCGAGGCGCTGGCGACGCCCGGACCCCGGCTGTCGCTCGACGATCTGGGGGCCGAGCTTGAGGGAAGCATGCGCCGCCATCTCGTTGCCGACGTGCCGGTCGGCGTGTTCCTGTCGGCGGGGGTGGATTCCGGCGTGCTTGCCTCGCTGGCGCGACCGCTATGCGCGGACCTCCACACGATCACGCTCGCTTTCGTGGAGTATGAGGGGCGCGCTGATGACGAGGCGCCTGCGGCGGAAGCGCTCGCCGGCAGTCTCGGCTCGCAGCATGCGACAGTGCGGATCGACCGCGACGAGTTCGACAGCGTCCGCGACGATTTCCTGCACAGCATGGACCAGCCCTCGATTGATGGCCTTAACACCTATCTCGTCAGTCGCGCCGCGGCGCAGCGCGGGCTCAAGGTGATGCTCTCGGGGCTCGGCGCCGACGAGATGTTCGGCGGCTACCCGTCCTTCACTGAAATTCCGAAGCTGCTGAGACTAGGGTCGCGCATTCCGATGCGCACGCAATTGGGCCGCGTGCTTGAAGGCCTGCGCGCCATCGCGCCGCGCCGCGTGCCGCCGAAAGCCTTCGGCCTCGTGTCGCATGCGGGCCGGATCGAAGACGCCTATCTCTTGCGCCGGGCGCTGCATCTGACCGGCGAACTCGACGCGCTGCTTGATGAAAGCTGGCTCAAGGCGGGCTTCGCGGCGCTCGCGGACAATGCGCGCGCGCAAGCGCTGCGCGACGCCGCTCCGCCGCTCTCGATCCACGCGCAAATCGTGCTGCTGGAAACCACGCGTTACATGCGAAATCAGCTCCTGCGCGACAGCGACTGGGCGAGCATGGCGCATGGGCTCGAATTGCGGGTGCCGTTTGTTGATGTCGGCCTTTTCACCGCTGTCGCGGGCGCGATCGCCGCCGGCGCGCCGCCCACCAAATCCGATCTGGCGGAGGCCGCCGGCCTCGGCTGGCTCGCCAGGCGGCCGAAGACCGGCTTCACGACGCCGGTGCGCAGCTGGATAGGCGCTGAATCCGCACGTGGATTGCGTGGATGGGCCTCGGCGGTGCATGGACGCTTTCGGACATCTGCGGGCACCGTCGCCTCATGACGAAACCGTTGCGCATCGCCATGCTGCTGACTGACGCCTATGGCGGGTTTGGCGGCGTCGCCCGTTTCAACCGCGACTTTTTGGAAGCGCTCGACGCCTCGCCGCAGGTCGAGCGCGTGCAGGCCTTTCCGCGGCTCATCGGCGAGCCGATCGCGGAGCCCGTCCCCGAAAGCGTGGTGTTGCATCGCAACGCCGCCTGTGGCGCCGGCCCTTTCCTGCGGGCCGTGGCTGGTTATGGGTCGCGGGTAGGGGAGACGGACATCGTCATCTGCGGCCACCTCAACCTGCTCGCGCCCGCCTGGGCGCTCGCGCGTCGTCAGGGAGCGAAACTCGCCCTGATCATCCACGGCATCGACGCCTGGAAACCGAGTTCGCACAAGCTCGCCAATCTCCTTGCGGGTAAGGTCGATCTGGTAATTTCGGTCAGCAGCCACACCGCGCGCCTGTTCCAGCAATGGTCGCATGTGCCGGATGAGCGGGTCGCGCTCCTGCCCAATTGCGTCGACCTCTCGGCATTCGCGCCGGCTCTCCGCGACCCGCAGCTCGCCGCCCGCTACGGTCTGGAGGCGTCGCGCGTTATCATGACGGTTGGCCGGCTCGACGAACGCGAGCGCTACAAGGGGTTCGATGAAGTCCTTGAGGTCATGCCTGACCTTGTCCGACGCCACCCGGACCTGAAGTATTTGATCGTCGGCACCGGCTCGGATCTCGCACGGCTGCGTGCCAAGGCCGAAGATCTCGGCCTGGCCGAGAGTGTCATCTTCACTGGCCGCATCGCGGAAGAAGAAAAGGCCGCGCACTACAACCTGGCCGATGCCTACGTCATGCCCGGACGTGGCGAGGGCTTCGGCATCGTCTACCTCGAGGCGGCGGCCTGCGGTGTTCCTGTAATCGGCTCCATCCTCGACGGCTCGCGCGACGCGCTGCTCGATGGCAAGCTGGGCGCACTGGTGGATCCAGACAAACCGGACGCTATTAGCGCGGCAATCCGCGACGTCTTGGATGGACGGATCAATGGGGGGCGGAAAGCGGAGCTTTCTTACTTTAACAAGACAGAGTTCAAGCTACGGGTCGAAGGCCTAATCGGGCGTATTATTGATAACGCTCCAGTTTGATAGTTCTCATTCACCAAACTCCGCCTTTATTAAGCGGCCTAATCGACTTCCTGCTATGGTTGACTCCTTCGCCTTCGGGGCATTTATGTCCGCGTCTAGCAGAGATCCACCACGGGGCCGTCAGACGCGGTGAGAGCTGTGAATCATTGGTTGGGGATATGATGACGATGCGCATAGAGGCCGGTCGCGCCAGCCGCCGCTATTGGCAAGATCTCTGGACGTACCGCGAACTGTTAGGGTTTCTGGCTTGGCGCGACCTGTCCGTGCGCTACAAGCAAACTGCGCTGGGCGTTGCGTGGGCGGTCATCCGGCCGGCGTTCACAATGCTCGTGTTCATCGCTTTTCGTAAACTCGCCGCTTTGCCGCCCTCGGGTGTCCCGGACGCAATTCTGGTGCTCTCCGCAGTACTGCCCTGGCAGCTCTTCTCAACTGCCTTCAGCGAAGTTTCAGGGTGCCTCGTCGGCAATGCCAACCTAATTTCTAAAGTTTACTTTCCTCGATTCCTTGTGCCGCTGGCCGCGATGGCGACGAGCGTCATCGACTTCATGGTTACGCTCGCGATGCTGGCCTTGGTCATGGCGTGGTTTGGCTATGCGCCGACTGACAAAGTCGTCATGTTGCCGCTCTTCGTGGTCTTGGCGGCCTGCCTCGCGCTCGGCGCAGGCGTCTTCTTCGCAGCGCTCAATGTGCAGTTCCGCGACTTCCGTTATGTGGTGCCTTTTGTAGTTCAAGCTGGCCTGTTCGTGTCACCTGTCGCCTTCACCCTTGGCGACGTGCCCGAGGCCTGGCGCTGGCTAGTGGCCCTCAATCCTGTGACCGGCATCATCGAAGGCTTTCGCTGGTGCCTTCTTGGCGCGAATGCGCCGTTCTATCCGCTCGCCACGCTGACCTCGGTCGCCATCACGCTCGCAATGTTCGCGCTCGGCGTCTGGTATTTCCGGCGTACAGAACGTGGTTTTGCTGACGTAATTTGATGTGAGCGCGATGTCAGACATAGTGATCCGGGCTGAAAACCTCGGAAAGAAATATCGGATCTCGCACGAAACGGCGCAGCCGTATCGGACCTTTCGCGAAACACTTGCGAAAGGCTTTCAGCGACGTCGCGGTTCGGCGCATCAGGAGGAAGAATTCTGGGCTTTGCGCGGTGTCGATTTCGAAATCAGACGAGGCGACGTGGTCGGCGTGATCGGGCGCAATGGCGCCGGCAAAAGCACGCTGCTCAAAATCCTGAGCCGAATCACGGAGCCGACGACTGGCTACGTCGACTTGAACGGGCGAGTCGCCAGCCTCCTAGAGGTGGGCACCGGCTTTCATCCGGAATTGACCGGTCGCGAGAACGTTTACCTCAATGGCAGCATTCTTGGCATGCGTAGGGAGGAGGTCAGACGCAAGTTCGACGAAATCGTCAGCTTCGCAGAAGTCGAGCGCTTTATCGATATGCCAGTGAAGCGATATTCAAGCGGCATGTATATGCGGCTCGCATTTTCGGTTGCAGCGCATCTTGAACCTGAAATTCTGATCGTCGATGAAGTCCTCGCTGTCGGTGATAGCGCTTTTCAGAAGAAATGCCTCGGCCGCATGGAAGAGGTGAGCGCTGGAGGCCGTACTGTCTTGTTCGTCAGTCACAATCTCGGAACGCTGCTCTCGATCTGTGACAAAGGAATTTTGCTTGACGCCGGAGGCTGCGTCGCGAATGGAAACATTCGCTCCGTCGTGAAAGCCTATCAGCAGAAGGCGGGCAGCGGAGAGGATCTTGCGCCGAATTTGATTGGCGGGCCGCTAAAGTCGGTGACGTTCCGGCAAGTCTGGATCAATGGAGAAAAGCTCGGTGGCTCGCAGTTTTCGCCAGGCGAGCCGATTCAAATCCGCGTAGTCGGCAATGCTGCAGAACATCTGCCGGAGGCCGTTTTCACCCTGAGCCTCTACGCGGAGGGCGGTCGCCTCTTCACGGTCGAGGACCGGCCGATGACTCTTCATCAAGGTGAGTTTTCTTTACAAGTAGAGATTCCAGCCGGGCTCCTGCGCCCTGGTGATTACTCGCTCGCCTTGGGCGCGCGCACTGCAGCCGAACTGGCGACGCCTCATGATTGGTGCTGGGGGACGGACCTCGCGAGCTTCGAACTGAACGAGGTCTGGAGCGCCAACTGCAAGCGCGATCTCCACGGGATGATCAACGTAAACGCGCGCTTCACTCGGGAGAATGCGCCAATTCTCGAACGGGCTGCTACATGAAAGTTCTCTTCGTTCTCCCTGAGTTTGGGGCGGCGGTCCCAGGCGGCATCGCACGTTTTTATCATCACGCGATTACGTCATTGCTCCAAAACGGGTGCGAGGTCGCTGTCTGCGTTAGCGCGCAAGGCGTAAATGAAACAGCAGCTGAGGGGGTTCGTATCTTCGGCCCTTCGGAAGAACAGGTTCGACTGCATAAACAGAGCTTGTCGCATCTGGCGCTTTGGCCGGGCCTGCGCCATCAACTCGCCGTGGCGTGCGCCGCCTTCGACGCTTGCGGCGGCGGGCGTGGCTTCGACGTTGTCGAAACTACCGACTGGGGGATGCTCTATGTCCCATGGTTGGCGAGAGAGCCCCGAATAGTGCCCGTCGTCGTGCAACTGCATGGCAGCCCGGGGCAGATAGGGTTTCGAGATCCTTTGGCCGGATACGAAATATCAGACATGCTGACCCGCATGCTTGAGACGGCCCTTCTGCCCAGAGCGGACGAACTTCAGACTCCAGGACCAGGCGTTGCCGCAGAATGGAGAAACCTACTGACGAGGGAAGTCCGGCATCTCCCGCCGGCTTGGTTTAGTGAGAATGAGGAGATTAATTCAACTCGGGCGGATTTCGGCCTCGTTGCGTCCCGTTTGCAGGACTGGAAGGGTCCCGAAGTGCTTTGTAAAGCGCTCGAAATGCTTGGCGACAGTGCGCCCGAGATCAGGTGGGCGGGCCGCGATCACCCGCGCCATGCGCTCGAGTCGTCTATGTCAGTTTATCTCGCAGGCAAGTACCCGAGCGTGTGGCAAAAAAAATTCGTGCATTTGGGCGGCAGAAGCCCCGCTGACACTAAAGAGCTGCAGCGCTCAGCCCGCTTCGTGATACATCCGTCGACTTGGGACTGTTTTCCACTGGCGGCGGTGGAGGCGATGGCGCTGGGAAAGGTTCTAATTTGTTCGCAAGGCGCCGGCGTCGCGGACCTGATCGAGCACGGCGTGAATGGTTACACTTTTTCGTCCGGGGACTTCCAACAGCTTGCGGCTTTGCTCATGCAAGTCTCTCAACTCGACTCTGAATCGCTGACGCGAATAGGTAGAGAGGCGCAACGCACGGTGAACACAATTCTAAACGCCGATGCGATCACACAAGAACGCTTGAAAATTTATCGAGGCCTGCGGGCCGCGCCACGTGAGCCGCATCCCTGGCTCGAACGCCTTTTCGGGCCGCAACGGACCGGAACCGATCTGCGCTTTCTCGACGCCATGCCACTTCGTCCATTGGCGCAGTATGGGCTGCGGCGACTTGCGCATCGTCTGCAGGAGCATTGGGCGTCGCGGTTTTCTAAATTCTACAGATCAAAAGCGTGATGCGCTCCGTTGATGCGAAACGTGGCCGCCATAGGTAATCAGGTAAGGTCTATGGAACAGCTTCGAGACCCATCAAATTGTGCTTCTGTTTATTGGTATGCGAGAGCTCCACGATGAAAGTTTCGGTTGTACTCTGCACTTTCAACCCGGACCAGCAACGTTTGCAGATGACGATCGATTCTCTTTCGGGTCAGGTGCTGCCTGATGCGGAATGGGAGCTCTTGCTGGTTGATAACGCGTCGAAGCCGGCTATCAATGAAAGAGAGTTCGATTTACCCAGTAACGTAACTCATATCCAGGAGCATCGACAGGGCCTCATTTACGCGCGTATCGCCGGATTGCAAGCCGCCCGTGGCGAGCTCGTATGTTTTTGCGACGACGACACTCCCTTCGCTCCGGACTATTTATCAGTAGCTTGCGAGGTCATGGCAGCCGAGACCTCAATTGGGCTAATTAGCGGGACAAGTGAGCCTAAATTCGAATCTGCCCCGCCATCTTGGAGCCAGGAGTTTTTCCCATCTCTTGCCCTCTATGATCACGGTCCGGAGATAAAGTGCACGAGTGGGTTGGATGGGGGGTATCCGGCTTTTATCGGCGGTGGCGGCGGCGCGGTATTCCGGCGCCTCTTACTTAATGACATTGTTCGTGAGATTATGGCGACCAATAATGGTCTCACGGGGCGGAAGGGCGACGATCTTGCGTCGGGCGAAGACAACGATTTGGTTCTTCGGGTGCTTACGCGAGGTTGGAAGGTCGCATATGTGCCAAGTCTTAGAATGAACCACGTCATTCCCGCATCGAGACTTACGCGGGACTATTTGGCGCGCCTGAGCGAGGGAATTGCCAGATCATGGGTAAAGGTCCTCCACCATCATGGCATCTCTCCTTGGGTGCCGACCTCGCGCATCTGGTTGCCGCTCCAGATCGGGCGCGCATATCTGCGTTTCCGACCTTGGACCGGTCCGGCCGCCTACATTCGCTGGCGCGGCGCGTGTGGACAATTCAAAGGCCGCGCCGATCTGCATGAACGGAATGCGACGGCCCAGCCCGTGAAACGAGATTGCGTTAAAACTGGAGGCGGCGCGCCATGACCGCGCTCCTTCCCGATCAACGACGCATATCACCTGGAAAATTCCTTTACCACGCATGGCACAAGCCACGTGGCGCCATTGCCGCCGCGAACCGACAGGGCTGGGTGAACACCTGGCTAAGCGCACGTGGCCGGGTAGCCATGGAGAGGGCTGCGGCTGATCTGCCATCACTCGCCGCGCCGGAGCACGATGCGCCACAGATCTGGTTTCTGACAGGCAACAAATTTTGGTACCAAACGATCTTTTGTGCCTACAGCCTGCAGCAAAGCGCTGAAAGCTCGTTTGTATTTATGATCCTTGATGACGGCACCCTGACACCTGACCTTTGTGACGTCATCCGTCGCGTTCTGACAGGTTGTGTAATCATTGACGCCCATCAGATCGTCGCACGGCTGGACGCAAGCATGCCGGCCTCCAAGTTCCCGATCCTTCGCGCACGACGGATTGTGTACCCGCATTTACGCAAGCTAACCGACGTTCACGCGGGGGGATGCGGCTGGAAGCTCGTCCTCGATTCAGACATGCTTTTTCACAGCCGCTCGCCAACGCTGATGAACTGGCTCGAGAGCCCCACCTGTCCAATTCACATGCGCGACATTGAAACCGCATACGGCTATTCCGACAGCCTCTTGCGCGAACTTGCAGGCGGGGCCGTCCCGGAGCGCGTGAATGTTGGCGTTTGCGGTCTGCGCAGCGACGCAATCGACTGGGAACGCCTCGAGCATTGGTGCCGCGTGCTCATGGAACGCGAGGGCAGTCATTACCTGCAGGAGCAAGCATTGACGGCGATGCTCGTCAGAGATGGACATCTCGAGTTGCCGCTTTCGGAAAGCGTCGTATGTCCTAACGAAGCTCAGAACATGTCGCCCACTGCAAGCCTTCATCACTACGTCGCTGAATCGAAATCCTGGTACTTTCGGTACGCTTGGCGTTCTGTCGCCAGCAAGAGCGCGGGTTTGCGCTCGTGACTGCGCTTACTCAAAAGATCGAACAGAGCGACATCGTTGGCAATCCTCTCGTATCGATACTTATCCCGACCTATAATAGCGCCTCGTATATCAATGCCACACTGGAGAGCGCGCTTGGCCAGTCCTGGCGGAACATAGAAGTTATCGTCGTGGATGATGGGTCGACTGACGACAGCGTCGACCACATCCGTCGCTTCGAGCAACGTGGCGTCCGGCTTATCCAGCAAAGAAATTCAGGTGCTGCAGCGGCGCGCAATCGCGCGTTTAGCGCAAGCTCGGGGGAGTTTGTGCAGTTCCTCGACGCAGACGATCTCCTCTCGCCCCAAAAGATCGAACAACAATTGGAGAGGTTGTCTGCGCAGCCGTCGTGTGTCGCTTCCTGCGCCTGGGGCCGCTTCACGCGCGATGGGTCCGACTACAACCCCAACCCCGAACCGGTTTGGCGGGACCTTCCAGCTCTCGACTGGCTCGCGCTGTCGCGAGCCGATGGGCTCGGGATGATGTTTCCGGCAATTTGGCTCATCCCACGCGACCTCATTATCGCTGCCGGCCCTTGGAACGAAGATCTGAGCCTGAATGACGATACCGAGTATTTCACGCGGCTGTTGACACGAGTGGAACGGGTGCTTTTCACGCCAAACGCCACGGCTTTTTACCGGTCAGGGGTCCCGGGCAGCCTTTCTGGACGAAAAGCGGATGAGCATTGGCGCTCGGCTTTCAAAGTTCACGAGCTCTGTGAAGCGCATCTCATACGCAGAGAAAACACCGAACGCATGCGTCGCGCGGCCTCCCTTTCCTGGCAGCAATTCGCCTTCTCTTGCTATCCATACCAAGCGAAGCTCGCAGAAGAAGCTTTGAGGCGCGCCGAGAAATTGAGTGCTGCCAAGATCAGAATGCCTGATGCAGGCGTGTTTGGCATCGTCGCTGCGCTTGTTGGCTGGAAATGGGCGCGCCGCCTGCAGGGCTGGAGACAATCTTGAAAATACTGCTCACCGCTGATCCCGAGCTCCCGGTCCCGCCAACACTTTATGGCGGCATCGAACGCGTGATCCACCTGCTCGCTGATGGCCTCGTCGATAGGGGACATGACGTTACGCTCGTCGCGCATCGCGACTCGCTAACGCGTGCAAAGTTGGTTCCCTACGGCAATGCTGACTGGCGTTCGATGTCCGGCACCCTTGCCCATACGGCGCTGGTTACGGCCACAATTTGCCGTGGCGGCTTCGACATCGTGCACAGCCATTCCCGCATCGCCTATCTCACGCCCGTGCTGCCGATGGCGGTCCCCAAGCTGATGAGCTATCAACGTCAGGTGACGCCACGCTCTATCAACTGGGCGCGTAAGCTTGCAGGCGCCTCGATCGAGTTTTCGGCCGTGAGTCACGCGATGATTTCCGACGTCGAGTCATTGGCGCCATGGCACGTCGTCTACAACGGCGTACCGCTTGAAACGTACAATTTTTGCGAGGCTGTGGCGTCGAATGCGCCGCTTGTTTTCCTTGGCAGAATCGAGCCGATCAAGGGCGCCCACATCGCTATTGAAGTGGCGCGACGCGCCCGTGTCCCGCTTGTAATAGCGGGGAACATTCCTGACGAACATCGAGGCTATTTCGATGCGCAAGTGGCGCCGCACCTCGATGGCGAACACATCACATACATCGGACCTGTTGATGACCAGCGAAAGAACGAAATGCTTGGCTCCGCTCGCGCGTTTCTCATGCCGATCCTGTGGGAGGAGCCATTTGGAATCGTCATGGCCGAGGCGCTCGCCTGTGGCACGCCGGTCATCGGCTTCCGACGCGGGTCCGTGCCTGAAGTGGTTGCTGACGGCGTAACGGGGTTCGTATGTAACAACGAAGATGAAATGGTTAGAGCTGTGGAGCGCAGCAGCGATCTCGACAGGAGGCGGTGCCGCGCAGCTGCAGAGGCTCGGTTCAGCGAGCAAAACGTCGTCGATGGCTTTCTGGGCGTATACACTGCCATGATAAGCAGAACGACAGGACATCACTTAGCGAAAGACTACCGCAAAGCTGCGCTCTAGTTTGCGCGCCGCGTGATGCCTTGCCGGAAAAGGTTGTGAGCCGAAGAAGAAAAAACTACGCTGAAGCGGCGTTTTAACTGCGAGTCATGCGCGCGCCGTAACGATGGAGCTGGAAAGAGAATATGTTCTCAGAAACGAGGGGGGGCGGGGCCGTAGTCTCTTTTCCGGGCAACATGGACCACGCTCAGCACATCGCGCTCTCTTTGGCGGAAATCAACTGCTTACGAGCCTATGTGACTACCTTCGCATTCACGTCCGAATCGCAAGTTTTGAAACGTCTGGCGCTCGTTCCGGGCACCTCTGGTTTGGTGCAAACCCTTGGCCGGCGTTCGCTGAAATACGTTCCGGAGGGACTCGTGCGCTCTGCGCCATTTTGGGAGCTGTTGCGGACAGCTGCCATCAAGGCAGGATTGGGCGAAGTTCTTGTCGACAAGCTCTGGGACATCGCAAGCCTGCAACTCGATGCAAGAGTGGCGACCCGTTTCATCAATGGTTCCCACAGCGTCCACGCTTTCGAATACACAGCCCTTAAGTCGTTTCAAAAGGCGCACCAGCATCGGGTCGCGTGTGTGCTGCATCTGCCGTCGCTCGACAGCCTGCAGTTCGAGCAACTTCAGCGACGGGAGAAGGAGTCTTGGCCAGAACTGAGGGGCGGCGACGATGACTATTTCACAAAGAAGTTTGCGGAGCGGTACGAGCGGCGCCAGGCCGAAATTGAGCTCGCGGACGTCATCGTTGCAAACTCGTCCATCACCGCTCGATCCCATGTTGAAGCAGGTGCAGACGCCAAGAAGGTGCGGGTCGTGCCCTTGGCGGCGCCTCCGCCGATAGGTCGCATACATTGGTGTGAACAACAGAAGTTTGCGCCATTGAAGTGCGTATGGGCCGGCTCATTCAGCTTACGAAAGGGTGCTCATTATCTTCTCGAGGCATGGCGACGCCTCAAAGCTGGCGGGAACGCACATCTGGACGTTTTCGGCCAAGTCGTATTGCCACGTGAAATGCAGGATTCTGGGTTCCCCAATGACCTCAAATTCCATGGCTCTGTGCCTAGAGAAAAGCTTTTCGAAGCATTC
>JANXTB010000422.1 GCA_025356415.1 Hyphomicrobiales bacterium | reverse complement strand
TGGGCCGCTTTGTCGTCGTGTTAGACCATGATGTCGACCCGACCGATACGTTCGATGTGCTGTGGGCGATCTCGACGCGTTGCGATCCCGCCGAGGACATCGAGATCATGCGGCGCGCGTGGAGCGGGCCGCTCGATCCGCTGATGGTCAAGAACATGAACTCACGCGGCCTGATCGACGCGTGCCGCCCGTTTGAGCGCATCGACACATTCCCGCCGGTGGCGCGCGCGAGCGAAGAGCTGAAGGCGCGCGTCGCCGCCAAATTCGCGCAATATCTGTGAGGCTGAACGCATGAACATCGCCATCGTCGGAGGCGGCATCGCCGGCCTCTGCCTCGCCCTCAACCTGCATCGCCGCGGCATTGAATGCACGGTGTATGAGCGCGTCGCGCAGGTGAAGGAACTCGGCGTCGGCATCACTCTGCTGCCGCACGCCATGAAGGAATTCGCGGCGCTAGGTATCGAGAAGGAGCTCGAGGCGCAGGGCATCGAGAATCTCGAGAGTTGCTTCTACAACCGCTTCGGCCAGCTTATTTATAAAGAGCCGCGCGGGCGTTATGCGGGTTACGACTTGCCGGAAGTCGGCATTCATCGCGGACGTTTGCATCTCACGCTGTTCAATGCGGCGGTGGAACGGCTCGGCGCGGACCGCGTGATCTGCGATCATCGCTGCACCGGCTTCGCGCAGGATGCGACCGGCGTCGACATTCATTTCGAGACGTCTGGCGGTCCGCGCACCATCCGCGCAGATGCGCTGATCGCCTGCGATGGCGTGAATTCCGCCGTGCGCAAGCAGCTTTATCCGGACGACAAGGTGGCGTTCGCGGGCATCAACACCTGGCGCGGCGTGACGCGGCGCAAGCCCATTCTGACGGGACGTTCCTATATCCGCATCGGCTCGATCTACACGGGCAAGATCGTCATTTACCCAATCGTCAACGACATCGACGATGAGGGAAACCAGCTCATCAACTGGATGACGGAAATCCAGGGCGACAGCGCCGAGAAGAACGACTGGAACGAGAACGGCAAGATCGAGGACTTCTACCACATCTACAAGGACTGGAACTTCGACTGGCTCGATGTCGCAGCCCTCATCCGCGACGCCGACATGGTGCTCGAATATCCGATGGTGGACAAAGACCCGCTTCAACAATGGACCTTTGGCCGCGTGACGCTGGCAGGCGACGCCGCGCACCCCATGTATCCGCGCGGCTCCAACGGCTCGGCGCAAGGCGCGATCGACGCGCGCACGCTGGCTGACTGCCTGCAGCGCGAGGCGAATGTGGTGGAGGCGTTGAAGGCTTACGAGGCTGCGCGGCTCGGGCCGACGTCGAAGGTCGTGCTGACCAACAGGTCGAACCCGCCGGACTTCATCAACATCAAGGTGGAGGAATTGGTGGGCGACAAGCCGTTCGACAATCTCGACGATTACATCACGCAGGATGAGCTGCGGGCGTTGTCGGATTCGTACAAGAATGTTGCCGGGTTTGCGCTGTCCAAATAGTTCGTCATTGCGAGCCGCAGGCGGAGCAATCCAGAAGCCTCACGCGTTGCTTCTGGATTGCTTCGCTGCGCTCGCAATGACGGGCGATTAAACTTCCGCGTACACATCATCGCCGCGCACTTCCACCTTGTAGGTGCGCAGCGGGATGGAGCAGGGGGCTCCGGTGGGGGCGCCGGTTTTTACGTCGAAAGTGCCGAAATGCATGGAGCACTCGATTTCGTCGCCCATCAGCGAGCCTTCCGAAAGGCTCGACAGGCCGTGCGTGCAACGGTCGTCGGTCGCGTAGAACACGCCGTCGATGTTGTAGACGGCCAAGCCACGCTCGTCGTGTTCGACCCGGACCACGCTGCCGGGGGGAACGTCAGACGTCTTGCAGAGTATGATTTCCGCCACTTCATGTCCTCATCGGCTAGCCCTCGCCGGCCCTTTTAAGGGGGTCCCGGCTCGGGGGCAAGTATTTACCGAAATTCCCAAGTTATGAGATTGACACCCGGGTCCACCCGACCCAAAACTGCCGCAGGAAACGCCAAAGAGGTCAACATGCCCCGTTCATACGTCGTCGACGATCCGGAGAAGGGCGTCTTCCTTCTCGATCGCGAAGTGCACATGTCCGAGGAAGTCCTGCGCGAGGAAATGCGCAAGATTTTCGCCAAGTGCTGGATCTATGTCGGCCATTCTTCCGAAGTGAAGAAGCCCGGAGATTTCGTCACCCGCCGCGTCGGCGGGCGTCCTGTCATTTTCGTCCGTAACCAGAAGGGCGAAGTGGACTGCCACTTCAACACCTGCCGTCACCGCGGCGCGCTTGTCTGCGCGGATCGCAATGGCAACGCCAAGCGCTTCTTCTGTGTGTACCACGGATGGATCTATGGCAATGGCGGCGAGCTGCAGCGCGTGCCCGGCGACGAGGCCTATACGGACGCGTTCGACACCAAGACGCTCGCGCTCAAGAAGCCGGCGAAGTTCGAGGAATATCGCGGCTTCTGGTTCATGTCGCTAGATCCCGAAATCGTGCCGCTGAAAGACTACCTCGGCCACGCGACGGAATATCTCGACCTGGTCATCGACCAGTCGCCGTCGCAGCAAATGGAGATTCTGCCCGGCACGCAGGAATATGATGTCGGCGCCAACTGGAAGCTGATGGTCGAGAATTCGGTCGACGATTACCATCTGCCCTCGACCCACGCGACCTGGCTCAACTTCATGGCCAATTCCGGCGTGAAGGTGGAGCCCTCAAAAGACAAGGATCTCGTCCTGCCGACGCGCGGCTTTGCGCACGAACTTGGCAACGGCCATTTCACGACCGAGAACGTCAACTTCCGCGGACGCCCTGTCGCCGCCTGGATCGCGCTCTATGGCGAAGACGCGAAGCCCGAAATGAAGGCGATCAAGGACGAGCTGATTGCGCGCCTTGGCCCGGAGCGCGCCGAGCGCGTGTCCAACACCAACCGCAATCTCGTCATCTTCCCGAACCTCGTCATCAACGACGGTTCGTCGGTGACGGTACGTACTTTCTATCCCGAAGGCGTGGGCCGGATGCATGTCACCGCTTGGGCGCTTGGGCCCGTGGAGGAGAGCGAGACCGCGCGTGCGCGTCGTCTCGACGCTTTTCTCACCTTTTACGGCCCCGGCGGCTTTGCGACGCCCGACGATGTCGAGGCGCTCGAACTCGTGCAGCAGGGTCTGGCGAATTGGGAAGACGATCGCTGGTCTGAAATGTCGCGCGGCATGGGCCGCGAGGGCGAACAGTTGAATTCAGACGAGCATCACCTGCGCATCTTCTGGCGCCATTGGAACAAGATGATGGGAGCCCAGGCATGAGCAATCTCATGAGCAAGGTGACCCGCGCGGAAGTCGAAGACTTCCTGTTTCATGAAGCCGCGCTGCTGGACGAGTGGAAGCTCAACGAGTGGCAGGCGCTGCTGACCGACGACGCCCATTATCTCATCCCGCCAAACGACGTGCTGGATGGCGATTACAAGTCGTCGCTGTTTATCATCGCCGACGATCGCGAGCGCATTCGCCAGCGCATCATTCGCGTGCTCGATCCCAATTGCCACGCGGAACATCCGAAGTCGCGCACGCAGCGCATCGTCGGCAATGTCCGCATCCTGTCGCAAGATGAAAACGAGATCGTCGTGGCGGCGAATTACATCTGCTACCGCTATCGCCGCTACGAACGCGTCGGCCAGTATGTCGGCAATTACGTCTACAAGCTCGTGCGCAAGGCTGAGTCTTTCCTGATCCGGGAAAAGAAGATCATCATCCAGGCGAACGAGCTCGGCCAGCTGGGTTCGGTGTCGATCATCCTCTAGCAGCTCGTCATTGCGAGCGAAGCGAAGCAATCCATCTTACGGCTGCCGTCAGATGGATTGCCGCGTCGCTGCGCTCCTCGCAATGACGACGGAGCGTATCTCATGGCCGATCTCAAACTGACGCTCGCTTGCTGGGATTACGACCGCACGCGCCCGCTCATCGATGGCCGCGTGCGTCCGCATGGGATTGACCTCGAGGTCAAGATGCTGCGGCCGCGCGTGATGTTCCCGCGCATGCTGGAGCACAAGGAATTCCACGCGTCGGAATTGTCGCTCGCCTCTTACGCCAGCCTGCTCGGGCGCGGCGACACGAGCTTTCGCGCGCTGCCTGTGGCGGTGTCGAAAATCTTCCGTCATTCGTGCATCTACATTCGCCCGGGCTCCGGCATCGAGAGGCCGGAGGACTTGCGCGGCAAGCGCGTCGGCACCACGCAATGGGGTTCGACTGCGGCTGTGTTCATGAAGGGCATGATCCAGGACGAATATGGCGTCGCGCCATCCGAGATGCTCTGGTTCATGGGTGGGCTCGATGCGCCCACGCAAGCGCCGCTCATCCCGTTCACGCCGCCGCCGGGCGTGAGCCTCGAACTGCTGCCCGACGGCAAGACGCTGGAAGCGATGATGGAGGCGGGCGAGCTTGACGCCCTGTTCTCGATCTATCTGCCCAAGATCTTTCTCAACGGCTCGCCGAACTGCAAGCGGCTCTGGCCGAATTTCAAGGAAGTCGAGAAGGACTATTACCGGCGCACGAAAATCTTCCCGATCATGCACACGATCGCGATGCGCTCGGATGTGATCGCCGAACATCCATGGGCGCCGAAAGCCTTGTATCACGCGCTGATCGAGGCGCGCGACATTGCGGTGGAAGGGCTCTACGACACGGACGCCTTGCGCCTCGCACTGCCGTGGCTGCTCGATCATGTGGAAGAGGCTTGGTCGGTGTTCGGCGAGGATTTCTGGGCCTATGGGTTGGAGGCCAATCGCCCGACGCTCGAAGCGCTGGGCCGCTACGTGTTCGAACAGGGCCTCTCACCGCGCGTGGTGGCGGCGGAAGAGCTGTTCATGCCGGGGCTGGATTGAGGGCGCGGCGTGGCCCTCTCAACTTCGTCATTGCGAGGAGCCGCAGGCGACGCGGCAATCCATCTTCGGGCGGCTGCCGTTAGATGGATTGCCGCGTCGCTTCGCTCCTCGCAATGACGAGCGAAAAGGCTCTCGCATGCTGATTGACGCACGGCCTCCACCGTCTAAGCTCTGCCTATGACAAAGCCGCCACCTCAAAAACGAGCGGCCTCTCGGGAGAGTTACATGCACAAGACGCTTCTCGCAGCCACCGCACTCGCCGCCTTGGCGCTCACGCCGGCGCTTGCCGCCGATCAGGCGATGATCGACGCCGCCAAGAAGGAGGGCGAGGTCAATTGGTACACGACGCAGATCGTGAACCAGTTCGTGCGCCCGGCCATCGGCGCTTTCGAGAAGAAGTACGGAATCAAGGTCAATTACTTTCGCGGCAACGCGACCGACATTGCGCTGAAAGTTTCTTCCGAGGCGAAGGCTGGCCGCATCATGGCCGACGTCGTCGACGGCACCGCGACCAGCGTCATGCTTCGGCGCGACGATCAGGTCATGAAATGGGTGCCTGAAAACAAGTTCGACAAGCAATTCGTCGATCCTGAAGGCTACTGGATCGCGTCGAATTTCTACGTCCTCACGCCCGGCTACAACACCGAGATGGTGAAGAAGGCCGACGTTCCCAAAACCTACGCGGATCTGCTCGACCCCAAGTGGAAGGGCAAGATGATCTGGAACGCCACGTCATCCGCCTCTGCGGGAGCGGGCTTTGTCGGCACGGTGTTGTTGTCTATGGGCGAAGAGAAGGGCATGGATTATCTGCGCGCCCTGGCGAAGCAGAATGTCGTGAGTGTCGCCAGTTCCGGCCGTCAGGTGCTCGATCAGGTGATCTCCGGCGAATATCCGCTCGGCCTGCAGATCTTCAACAATCATGCTGTGATCAGCGCGCGTCAGGGCGCGCCGTCGGGTTGGGCCCCGCTCGAAACATCCATGGCGGTCATCGCGACAATTTCGGTGACGAAAGCCAGCGCGCATCCCAATGCTGCAAAACTGTTCATGGAATTCGTGACGTCTGAAGAGGGCCAGAAGCTGCTGGCGGACGCTGGCGAACTGCCGGTTCATCCGAATGTGAAGCCGCTGGACCCCACGCTTCGTCCCGAAGAAGGTAAGTTCAAGGCGCTGTTCATCAGCCCCGAGCAACTCGAGCAATCGATGCCGCGATGGGCCAAGACCTATCAGGACTTGTTCCGCTGACATGCGGGACCCGCAGGAGACGAAAATGATCAAGGAACGCGGCGGCATGAAACTAAGCCGCCGGGCTTTTGCGGGCGGAGCGCTGGCGGCGACGCTGGCGCCGCGCTTCGCTGTCGCGCAGGCGGCGGACTTCGCCAAGCTCGCGCTGGACAAGTCGCCGGACCGCGCCGCGCGCATCCTGAAGGGCGCGAAGGAGGAGGGCGTTCTCTCGGTCTACGGCTCCGCGCCTGTCGAGGACATGTCGCAGATCTTTCTGGCGTTCGAGAAGAAGCACGGCATCAAGGTTCGCTACTGGCGCGCGGGCCCACAGGAACTCATCCGCCGCGCCGAGACGGAATATCGCGCCGGACGTTTCGATATCGACATCGTGCAGGCCAATGGTTCGACGATGGAAGCGATGCGCCGCGAGAATATTTTCCAGCCGGTCTACTCCGCCTACCACGCAGAGCTGTTGACGCAGGCCGTGCCCGAGCATCGCGAATGGGTAGGCGAGCGTCTCAACATCATCATCGGCGCCTATAACACCAAGGCGGTGAAAGCCGAGACGGTGCCGACGTCCTACGAGGGTTTTGCGGACGCGCGCTGGACGGGCAAGATCGCCGTCGAGGCGACCGATTACGACTGGCTCGCGACAGTGGTTTCGGCCATGGGCGAAGAGCAGGGGATCGAGACGTTCAAGCAGATCGGCCGCACGGCTGGCTTCTCCGTGCGCAAGGGCCACACGCTGATCACAACGCTGGTCGCGGCGGGCGAGATCCCGCTGTCGCTCAACGTCTTCTCTTACAAGGTCGACCAGCTGGCGAAAGATGGCGCGCCCATCGCGCCGTTGATGATTCCGCCTGCGGTTGGCCGCGTCAACGGCATCGCGGCGGGCCGCCGCCCGCCACATCCCAATGCAGCGCTGCTCTATTATGAATTCATGTTGTCGGACGCGCAGCACGTGCTGATGGAGCGCGACTTCACGCCGACAAACCAGAAAGTGCAGAAGCTGCCTGACGGCATGAAGCTGGAATTCGTGGATTCCGCGAAGATGCTCGACGAGGGAGATAAGTGGACGCAATTGTGGAAAGACATCACCACGCAGCGCCCGGGGAAGTAGGGCGCGAACGTCATTGCGAGTAGCGAAGCGACGCGGCAATCCATCTAACGGGCGCCATTAGCTGGATTGCTTCGCTTCGCTCGCAATGACGATGCTGAGTTTGGCGCTTACGCCCCCGCGCAGACGCGCTGGCCGACTTTTTCCAGCAGCAGCGCGTGGGCGCGGTCGATCACGTCGTCGATGGAGGGCGTGCGCGCCAGCATGCCTGCGGCCTTTGCTGAAACTTCCTCACGCGTCGGCACATGCGGCAGCTGGAAACCCGCCAGCACATCGGCGGCGCGATGCTGCGCGTCCGCGAGTTTTGCGCGCAGGTCGCCGGCATGCGGCAGATGCGCCAGCGCGTTGTTCACGCGCGCGGCGATCTGCTCGATGTTGAACGTCGCGACCACATCGGCCGCCGCTTTGTTGATGACGCGCGCACCGAGGCGGTGCTCGTTGCGCAGCACGGTCTGGGGTGGCGACTTCATGTCATGCACAAGGCCAAGCTTTGACAGCGCGAGCAAGACGTAATAGGTGAAGTCGATCTGCCACCAATGAAAGCCTTGGCGCACGCTCGACTGATAGGCGTGGTGATTGTTGTGCCAGCCCTCGCCCATGGTGAAAAAAGCGAGGATCCAGTTGTTGC
>JANXTB010000391.1 GCA_025356415.1 Hyphomicrobiales bacterium | reverse complement strand
CAGATCTACCTACTGGGCGGGCTTCTTCTTGCGTTCATCGGCATCTTCTCGGTGGCCTATGCCAATTACGTCGAAGACCGCCGCACGCTCGCGTTGCTCCGCATTCGCGGCGCGGGCCCGGCGAGCGTCGTCCGCTTCTTCCTGCCCAACGTGCTCGGCCCCTCGCTCGTCGGCCTCGTCATCGGTGGCGCTGTCAGTCTCGCCGTGGGGTTCGGCATCACCAAGGTGGTGTGGGAAATGCGCCAGCTGCAGACGGTGATGAACTATCTGCCGACGCAGCTCGCCGTTTCGCGCGAGACAGGAATCGTGCTCGCCGTACTGCTGTTGCTGCTGGTCGGCATCGGTGTAGCCTTCGGCCGCTTCGTCTTCAAGCGCACCGCGCGCGAGGGTTTGACCGAGGGCTCGTGAGCCGCGGGTCGATCATGCCTCACCCCGCGCGGCTCGCTACATATGCGCGCCAGCCGCCGAAGGATGTGATGTCCTGCGCGCCGTTGAAGGCGTAAGGCTCGCAAATGAAGCCGCTGACTTCGCCGCCGTCCGCGAGTTTCAACTTGCCGATGCCCATCGGCGCCGGAATGCTTTCGACGAAGTCGCCGAAATGCCTTGGCGTCAGGCCCCAGATTTCGATTTCGAGTCCCGGCCCCGCAAAGCCGGGCTCATTCATCAGGCCAGGCTTGGGCGGCGTGGTGTTGGGCAGCGCGAAGAGCCGGTAATCGGCAGCGGTGCGCGTCTTGCGCAGCAGGATTCCATCACGCGATGTCAGCTGATGGTTGAGCGGCATGCCGGTGAGATGTGCGCCAACGACAGCGATTTCCAGCAACCCTTCAGCGCTTGCCGTCATCGCCTCGCCCGCCAATGTCGCCGCACGGTCGCGGCCCATGCCGAAGGGTTGCGCGCGATGCAGGCGGTCGGCCAGCACAGCCAGCGCATCGTCGGCGAAAGCGGGCGCGATCAGCGTCACGCCGCCGGGCAGTCCATCGGCGCGGAAGCCTGCGGGAATGGCGACAGCCGAGCAATCGAGCAGGTTCACGAAATTGGTGTAGCGGCCGAGATTGGAATTGAGCCGGATCGGATCGGCCTGCATGTCGGCGACCTTGTAGATCGTCGGCGCCGTCGGCAGCAGCAGCACGTCCATCTTGGTCCATTCGGCATCGGCGCGGCGGCGATAGGCCTCGAGCGCATAGACGCCTTTGAAGGCATCGACCGCGCTCATGCCCTTGGCGCCCGCAACAATGTCGCGCACCGCAGGGTCCATGTCGCTGGCGTGCGCCTCGAAGAAAGCGTCGATGGCGGCGAGCCGTTCTGCGACCCATGGCCCGCCATAAAGCAGCGCCGTGCATTCCCGGAACGGCGCGTAGTCGACCTCGACGCGCTTGGCGCCAAGGACCTCCAGTCGCGCGATGGCGGCGTCATAGAGCGCGGCGGTTTCCGCGTCCCCAAAGAACTCACGCTCGCTTGCGCCGAGCACGCCGAAGCGCAGGCCTGCTTGCGGCAGGGCGCGCGGCTGCATGGCGCGCGAGAAAGCGTCGGCGGCGTCAAAGCCCTGCATCACGCGGCGCACCGCATCGGCCTCGCCCACTGTGCCGGCGAGCACGGTGATGCAATCGAGACTGCGGCAGGCCGGTACGAGGCCGGTGGTGGAAACAAGTCCCTTGGTCGGCTTCACGCCCACCAGATTGTTGAACGCCGCCGGCACGCGGCCGGAGCCCGCCGTATCGGTGCCCAAGGCGAACGCCACCTGGCCTGCGCCAACCGCGACCGCCGAGCCCGACGACGAGCCGCCTGACACATAATCCGCATTGAACACGCTGCGCGGCGCGCCGTAGGGCGAGCGCGTGCCGTTGAGGCCCGTCGCGAATTGATCGAGGTTCGTCTTGCCGATGAGAATGGCGCCTGCCGCGCGCAGACGCGCCACCGCGAAGGCGTCGGCGGAAGGCGTGTAGGCGAAGGCCGGACAGGCCGCCGTGGTCGGCAGGCCGGCGCAATCGATGTTGTCCTTCACGGCGAAAGGCACGCCCCACAGGGGCTTCTCGGCACTCGGGCCATCGCCCAACGTCGTGGCTTCGGCGAGCAGAGCGTCGAGCGGACGCAGCGAAATCCAGATCGCCTTGTCGGGACATTCGGCGATGCGCGCCGTGACGTCACGCAGGACATCGGCAGGCGATACGCCAGTGCGATACAGCGCGTGCAGTCCCGCAATCGTCAAAACTTCGGGCAGCATCTGGCGGCTCCTTCCAAGACAAGAATGATGTCGCCGGCGCGCAAGCGCGGGCCGGCCGGCATCTGATCGGCAAATCCATAGACTCGACTATCACCACTGGCTGCCCGGTGTCATCACGCCTTCTGGGAACGTGCGATCGCCGGCGATTGCGCCACCGACGCCTTGCGCAATCAGCGCACAAAGATTGCGCAAGATGCGTACTGAAATAGCAGTCAGATGTGGGCTCTTCCGGGCCGCAAGGCCTGCTCTTCGGCGCGGATGCGGATGGTGAGCACGAGCGCATTCAGGATGGAAAATACCACCGCGATCCATGGCAAGTGGAGCGCCATCGGCAGCACGGCGATCTCGGCGACGACGAGCACATAATTGGGGTGGCGCATGAAGCGATAGGGTCCGCGTTGCACGAGCGCCGCGCCCGGCAGGCTGATGATGCGCGTGGTCCAGCGCTCGCCGAGGGTCGCGAGGATCCACACGCGCAAGCCCTGCAAGATTACATAGACAATGAACCACGGCGCCGAGACGGGCTGGCTTGCGCCAAACCACCAAAGCGCCGCGAGCCATGCCGCATGCAGCGCCACGATCAGCGGATAATGACCGGGCGCGATTTCCACCGCGCCCTGCGCCAGCAAGCGCGCGGTGTTGCGCCGCGCGAGCACGAGCTCGAACGCGCGTTGCGCGGTGACGAATAAAAGCAGCGCGACCGCCGCGCTCATGCGGCGGCTCTTAGCGACA
>JANXTB010000390.1 GCA_025356415.1 Hyphomicrobiales bacterium | reverse complement strand
CGCCCGGCCTTCAGCGCCGCCGCGACGGCTTCGAAATAGACCTCCGTCTTGCCCGAGCCGGTGACGCCTTCGAGAAGCGTGACCGAAAATTTTTGCGCGCTGACCGATTCCCGCAAGGCGTCGGCGGCGTCGCGCTGGTCCTGTTCCAGCGCGGTGACGGCGTGGTCGGTGTCTGGCGGCAAGGCGACAGGCTCGGGCGGGAGCGCCAGCGCCTCCAGCACGCCGTCGTCCACCAGCGCGTCGATGACGCCGGTCGAGCAGGCGGCGAGTTCGGCGAGCGCGGATTTGGGGCGCGTGAATCCATCTTCGCCCGCCGCGATGACGCGCGCGCGGGCGGGCGTCATGCGCTCGGGGCGTTTGTCGGTGAGGCGAACGCCGATGCGCACCGGCTCGGGGCCAGCGGCGTCAGGCGCGCGGATGCCCATGCGCAGCACCATGCCGCGTGGCGCCAGCGTCCAGTTTGCGACCCAGTCGACGAATCGGCGCAAGGGCTCGCGGAGAGGCGGCAGGTCGCGCTTGTCGATGATGGTCTTGAGATTGCCGCCGCCGGTTTCGCGCACCGCCCAGACGACACCCGTCACCTCGCGCACGCCGAGCGGCACGGTGACGAAATCGCCGGGCGCGAGAGCGAGCCCGGCGGGAATCTTGTAGGAATAGGCGATGTCCACCGCGACGGGAACGAGCACGTCGGCGACCGACGCGCGCGTCTGGGGCAAGTCCGTCATCTGGGCAAGTCCGTCATCGGCGCAGGACTAGCAGAAAAAGCCCTCTCGCGAGAAGCGACTTACTTCAGGCTCAGAATTTCGTTGACCCGCTTCTTCTGCTCGGGCGTCACCTCGGCGACGACCGCCAGCGTGCGCTTGCGCGTGGCTTCGGCGTCCTGGAAATCGATGTAGCGCTGCGTGCGCTCGCCTTCCGCCACGACCTCGGGGTCGGTGAGCGCCTTCTTCACAGCGGCCTGCATGAAGGCGAGGCGCGAGGGGCTCATGCCCGGCGGCACGACGAGAATGCGGCCGAGATCTTCGATATTGGCCCGGAAATCGAAGAGCCATGCCTGGTCGGCGTTGAGCTTCATCGCTTCGAAGATCGTTGGCGTGTCGGGGAAGAAGCGCGACCTCTTGCGCGCCATGGTCGCAACGGCGCGGTTCTGGCCGGATTTCACATAATTGTTGGCGGAGGTGTCGGAGACGTAAATCGAATCCATCTCGCCCTTGGTGACCGCGAGCGCCGCCTGGTTGGAGCCGCCATAGCCCATCACCACCTTGCACTTCATCGACAGCGCCTCGCACGTGAAGGCGGCGCCATCGGCCAGACCGTCGATGGGGCCAGTCGCCGACCACATGATCTCGCGATTGAGGGCGAGCGCGTCCTGCGGCGTCTTGATCTTCGAGTCCGGGCCGACAAGCCACATCCATGGCGAGGCCGCCACCGTGCCAAGATGGCCGAGAGTCGCCAGATCGTAGCGCACGCCCGAGGTTTGCATGATCTGCGACAGCGCCGCGCCGGCGCCGTTGACGATCATCATGTGCTGGCCGTCCGGCGGCGCGACGGCCGTCGCGTTCAGCGCGGTGATGCCGCCGGCGCCCGGCTGGTTTTCGATGATCATGTTGGCGCCCAGCTGCTTGCCGATATGCGGGGCGATCATGCGGGCGTAGACGTCATAGCCGCCGCCCGGGCCGTACCCGACGGTGACGCGCACGTTCTTGCCCTTGAAGAAGGCGGCTTCCGCCTCCGGCGTCTGAGCTTGCGCGAGTGCGGGGACGAATAACGTCACGAGCGCCGCCGCGCCTGCAAGGCGCGTCAAGAAATTACGCATAAAGTCCTCCCGGTGGTCTTTTTTGTGCCCACACGATACGGGAGTTTCGGGCGGCGGCAAGCCCGGCCGTCACAGGCAGGACAGCAGGCCCTCAAGGTCGGGTGTCGGGGCGAGGCGGACGTCTTGCGCGCCGGTCAGGCTCTGCGCGGCTCGTGGGGAAATCGCGATCTGCAGGGGCGCCAGCGCCTGCGCGCGCAGTCCGGCTCTTTCGGCCAGCGCCACATAGAGCGCCGCGCTCCGCGGGGAGAAATGCAGCACGGCGTCGATTCGCTCCTGCGTCCAGATTTCCGGCAGGCAATGGATGGACGCTTCCGTCTCGCGCGTTTCGTAGACGACCCACGGCGTGACACGGTGGCCAAGCGCGGCCAGCGCGGCTTCTAGATCGGGGCGCCGGTCGCGTCCGGCGAAATAGAGGAAGTTCTGCGACTGGCGCCCTTCGCGCGCCAGCGCGATGGCCAGCGCCTTCGCATCAGCCGCTATGATGCCGATCTGCGTAAAACCGCTGGCGCGGGCCGTAGTCGCCGTGCGTTCGCCCACCACATCGAGCCGCAGCGCGGTCAGATGGTCGGCTTGCGCCGGCAGGTCGTCGAACGCATGCGCGCTGG
>JANXTB010000369.1 GCA_025356415.1 Hyphomicrobiales bacterium | reverse complement strand
GCAGCGCGCGCAAGGGGCGGGCGTGGCGGTGGCGGAGGCTGCATCGACGCTGAAGATTTGGGCGGTCGTGGGCGCCCTCCTTGCCGCCTTGCTTGTCGGACCGCTCGGCGTCGCCACCATGCACCGCGTGCTGATGCGGCTGCGGCGGATCACTGGCGCTATGACCAGGCTGGCCGCGGACGACCTCCACGTTCCGGTGCCTTCGCAGACCGACCTCGACGAGGTCGGCGAGATGGCGCGAGCCGTCGCGGTCTTCAAAACCAATGCGATTCAACTCCGCGAGCAGGATGTTGAATTGCGTGAGCTGAATTCACGGATCGACATTGCGCTCAACAATATGACGCATGGCCTATGCATGTTTGACGAGAATGGCCGCCTGATCGTTTGCAACAAGAGCTATCAAGAAATGTACGGCCTCACTCCGGAGCTCACAGAGCCGGGGACGCCGCGCTCTGCCATGCACGCCCACCGCGCCGCGGTGGGCACCCTGCCGCGCGACCAAGGCGCCGAGACGGCCAGGAACTCCGTTCGAGTGCTCGAGAATGGCCGGGTCATCTCGGTCTCCCGTCGGCCCATGCCGGGGGGCGGATGGGTGGCGGTCCACGAGGACATCACGACACGCCATGAGGCCGAGGCGGAAATCGCCCACCTCGCGCGGCACGACGTCTTGACGTCGCTGCCCAACCGGTTCTCGTTCCGGGAGCAATTGGTCGGTGTTATGTCGTCAGGCGTCGGCTGCGCGCTCCACTGTCTCGACCTCGACAATTTCAAGGACGTCAATGACACTCTCGGCCACCCGGTCGGGGATCAATTGCTGAAGCAAGTTGGCGCGCGCCTGCTCGCCAGCACACGCGCCGGTGACCATGTCGCCCGCCTTGGTGGCGACGAATTCGCCGTCATCCAGCGCAATGTCGTCGACGCAGCCGAATGCGGAACGCTCGCCAGCCGCCTTATTGACGCGCTTTCCGCGCCGTACGAAATCGACGGCCGGCAAATCGTCATTGGCGCCAGCATCGGCCTCGCCATGAGCCCCGACGACGGCGACGACCCCGACCATCTGTTCAAGAAAGCCGACCTCGCACTTTACGCTGCCAAGCAGCGGGGCCGCGGCGACTTCTGCCGTTACCAGAGTGCGATGGGCGACGAGTTCCAGAACCGCGTCAGTCTCGAACGCGATCTTCGGGAAGCGATTGGATCGGGCGAATTCGAAGTTCATTACCAGCCAATTCTCAGCCTCTCGACGAAACAGGTGACGAGCTTTGAGGCGCTGGTGCGGTGGCGTTCGCCAAGCCGCGGGCTAGTCTCGCCGGCCGATTTCATTCCACTCGCCGAGCAAACCGGGCTGATCGAAGAGCTGGGCGAATGGGTGCTGCGGCGCGCCGTGGAGGACGCGGTGCTATGGCCGGCCAGTATTTCGCTGGCGGTTAACCTGTCCGCCGAGCAATTGCGCGGCACGCGCATGATTACGGTTACGGCCGACGCCCTCGCCCGGTCCGGCCTGCCGGCCCGCAGGCTGGAGCTTGAAATTACCGAGACCGCGCTGCTTGACGACGAGCATCACGCTCGAGAGGTTTTAGGCTGTCTGCGCAACATGGGCGTGCGCATCTCGCTTGACGACTTTGGAACCGGCTACTCGTCGCTCTCTTATTTGCGCAGCTTTCCCTTCGACAAGATCAAGATCGACCAGTCGTTCGTTCGCGACATTCTCGTCCGCCCCGACTGCCGCGCAATCATCCGCGCGATCACCAGCCTTGCGGACACGTTGGGCCTGAATACGACGGCCGAGGGCATTGAAACCGCCGAGCAGCTCGAGGCGGTGACGGCCGTCGGCTGCCGCGAGGGCCAGGGCTATCTGTTCGCCAAGCCGATGCCCATTGCTGAAGTGATGAACTATCTAGCGCGCGAACCGGTCCGGACCGCGGCCTAAACTGGCAAGTCTATTGTTCTATTGAGGCGTCGGACCAGGTCAGCACGGCGAATTCGCAGTCGGCGTCGTCCTGCAGGATCATTCTGGAGAAGTTACCGCCGAGGTGCAGCACCTCAAGACCACTGTGCGCCGCCCAAGCGCGCAACTCGCTCGCATCGACATTAGCCGACCAGGCGCCGATGCTGAGGGTGGCGCGCATGCCCTGTTTCAAAATCAAGGCTTCCGTCGCCATTTGCGCGCTCCTCAAGGTTAGGCGAGGTAGAGTATCAGGAAGCGTTGCCTTTCGTTATAATGCGATTGGCGAATAGCCTGACTCGGCTGACAAGTTCACGCGACGGCCTCACCGTCCACAAAGGCACGCCGGCCGCCATGCTCACGCAATTTCAGCGCGCCATCGTGACGTGCCGGACATCATTCTCGCGATTGCGCCGCAATTGGAGCGGGCCTGCTCCGTCGCGAGCGCGTTCGCGAAGCATCGGCACAGTCGAGCTCAGCCTGCACCCGAATTGCGCTTTCGATGAAAAAAAGCAAAGCTGCCAAAATTAAAAACAAACTAAGGGGATGGAAATGGCCGATACCGGAAAGCTGGACCGCCGTGGATTTCTGAAGGGAGCCGTGATTGCGAGCGGCGCCTCGATAGCTGTTGAAGCGCACGCGCAAAGTGGCGCTCCAGCGCAACCAAAGGCAGCCAAGGCGCCCCTTCCGACCGCAGCGCAGCATGCCGCCGAAAACGATACTCCGTCGGAGCTCGCGCCGCTCACGACGACAAAGACCGGATCGGATTTCATGGTCGATGTCTGCAAGACATTGAACCTCGATTACATGGCGTCGTGTCCGGGCTCGACTTTTCGCGGACTGCAAGAGAGCTTCATCAACTACGGTCAGAACAAGAAGCCCGAATGGCTCACCTGCCTGCACGAGGAAGTCTCCGTCGGCATGGCGCATGGCTACGCCAAGGTCGCCGGCAAGCCCATGGCCGCGATGATGCACGGCACTGTGGGCACGCAACACGCCGCGATGGCTATTTTCAATGCCTGGTGCGACCGCGTGCCGATCATGCTGTTCACCGCCAGCGCCGGACCGGTGGAAGACCGTCGTCCGGGGGTGGAGTGGATGCACTCCGTGCAAGACGGCGCCGCGACCGTTCGCGATTTCATCAAGTGGGATGATTACCCCTGGTCACTCCAGAGCTTCGCGGAGTCGACGGCGCGCGCCTATTCGCTCGCGACCGCTCAGCCGCCCGCCCCTGTCCTCATCACTGCGGACGGCAAGCTGCAGGAAATGCCCCTGGACGCAAAGGCCAGTGAGAAGCTGACCATCCCCAAGCTGAACATCGGCACGCAGACGGTAGCCGATCCCAACGCTTTGCGCGACGTCGCGAGAATGCTGGTCGCAGCACAGAACCCGGTCATCATCGCGGATCGCTATGCGCGCTCGCAAGCCGGCATGGACAATCTGGTGAAGCTCGCCGAAGCCCTGCAGGCGCCGGTGATCGACTTACAAAACCGAATGAACATGCCGACGACGCATTATCTCTGTCACTCAGCGCGCAGCGCTGCGCTCGTCGGTCAGGCGGATTGCATTCTCTCGCTCGAACCCGTCGATCTTTACGGCCAGCTCAATCGCGTGACCGACCAGCTGGAACGGACGTCCCGGCGCAAGGCGAAGGCAGATGTGAAGATCATCAGCATTTCGACACATGACCTGATGGTGCGAGCAAACTACCAGGATTTCCAGCGCTACAGCGCAGCCGACATTTCCATCACTGCCGACGCAGAAGCCACCCTGCCTTTCCTGATCGAGGCGGTGCTGAAAGAATCCGGCGCGCGTCGATCAGACTTCGAGGCGCGCGGGCAGAAACTGCGAGAGGCTTACAAAGGCATCGCCGATCGCGCCCGCGCAGATGCGGCGATCACCTTCGACTCGACGCCGATCAGCGGCGCACGGCTGTTCGCGGAATTGTGGAATATCGTCAAGAACGACGATTGGGCTTTCCTGACGTCCAATAATTACGTCGGCAATTGGCAGCACCGCCTCTGGCCGATGGAGAAACACTATCAATACATCGGCTCCTCAGGCGGTTCGGGTGTCGGCTATGAGCCGGTGGCCGCGCTGGGCGCTGCTCTGGCGCATCGCGATGCGGGCGGACGTCTGCCGATTGCCGTTATCGGAGACGGTAATTTCAACATGGCGCCGACGACGTTGTGGACCGCCGCGCATCACAAGATCCCCTATCTGGCGATCATTCAAAACAACCGCGCCTATCATCAGGAGGTGATGCATATCCAGCGCATGGCGAACCGGCACAATCGCGGCGTGGAGAACGCCGTGATCGGGACGACGATCACAGATCCGAATATCGATTACGCCAAGCTCGCGCAGGGCTACGGCGCGGTCGGCATCGGGCCGATCACCGATCCCAAGGATCTCGCAGATGCGCTGAAGAAGGGTGTTGCGGCCGTCAAGGCAGGCGAGCCCGTCCTCATCGACATCGTCATGCAACCCCGCGGCTAGGAGAAACGCAATGCGCCTTCTTTCATTGGCAAGTCTTGCCACGCTCCTGTTGAGCCCTGCCCTCGCTCAGGACGCGCAAGCGCCCGCGGGCGATATCAAGAACGGGGAGAAGCACTATATCTCGGACGGTTGCTATCAATGTCATGGCGTCGGCGGCAATGGCGCAGCGCTCACGGGGCCGCGCCTTTCTCGCACGGAGTTTCCGTATGAGGCCTTCATCAACCAGCTGCGTCATCCCGGGTCCGACATGCCGCCCTACGAAGCCTCGATCGTCCCCGACCAAGTGGTCGCGGACATCTACGCCTATGTGAAAAACCTTCCGCCATCGCGGCCAGCCAAGGACATCCCGCTGCTCATGGGCATGGGCGTAAAATAGCGTAACCGCGGGTTGCAGCACGCGAGTTGCAACCCGCTCGCCATTCAGGCCGACGTAGCGCGCGCCAACTCTTGGCAACCGCCTCCCCTCTTACCTTCTGGAGTTTCTCGATGCGGGTTCCTCTTCTTTTTTTGGCAGCGATGTACTGCGCCGCGGCGCCGGCCCTCGGCCAAGGCGCCGGGCTAAACCTGTTCGGGACAGTCGAGCGCATGGAAAGCGGCCGGCTCGTCATCAAGACTGACGCCGGCGTGACGCGCGATTTTTCGCTCGACCCGAAGCTCCTCGTTCTGAAAAATACTCCCACAACGCTTGCGGAGATCAAGGCGAACGATTTCATCGCCTCAGCGGCGATGCCCGGCCCCGACGGCAAGCTCCATTCGACCGAGGTGCGAATTTACCCGAACGCGTTGCGCGGCATCGGCGAAGGCCAACGCGCGATGAGCGGCGCGCCAGGCCAGACGATGACGAATGCGACGGTCGAAGGCGCGGCGATCGTCCAAGGAAGCAACGTCGTGCGCGTGACTTTCCCCGGGGGCGCCTCGGAGCTCGTTGTCGATCCCGGCGTGCCGGTGACAAAGATAGAACAGATCGAATTGACCGAGGTGAAACCCGGCATGTCGGTGCGCGTGCAAGGACAACAAAATGCGGAAGGCAGCGTCGCCAGCCGGATCACGTTGCAGAAGTAAGGCGGCGCCTTTTTCAAGGACGGTGGTCTTGAGCCTGACGGGTAGCCGTTCGTGTTCAGAATGCGCAAAAAAGCGGAGACTTCTGACCCGCAGATAACGGGCGAAAACTCAGTCTTTCAAGCCAGCCGCCTTGGCGACCGCGCCCCACTTGGTGAGTTCTGCGCTCAGAGCCGCTTTGAATTCGTCAGGCGAGTTGCCGACGGGCTCTGCGCCTTCAGCCGCCAGGCGTTGACGGACATCGGCAGAAGCCAGCCAGGCGCGAACCTCTTCGTGCAGGCGCTTGATGATCGGCTCTGGCGTGCCGGCCGGCGCGAGGAGACCGAACCATTGGATCGCTTCGAAATCCTTTAATCCGGATTCTGCAATGGTCGGCGTGTCGGGCAGGAAGGTCGAGCGGCTCGTTGATGAAACAGCCAGCGCACGAAGCGTCCCGCCGTCGATCTGTGGTTTGGCCGAAAGCAAATTGACGAACATGCCCGTAACCCGTCCCCCCATGATGTCGACAAGCGCCGGAGCCACTCCCGAATATGGCACGTGCAGCAATTTGAGTCCTGCATCGCCCTGAAGCATCACCATGGCCAGGTGCGGCTGCGTGCCGAGCCCGGCGGATCCGTAAGAAAGGGACTCGGGGGCGGCGCGCGCCGCAGACACGAAGTCTTCAAAAGTCCTGAATTTTTGTTCAGGCCCCACGACCAGCACGTTTGGCAATTGGACCAGCATGGAGATTGGGGCAAAATCCCGCAACACGTCATACGAAAGCTTGCGTCCCATGGCTTGCGTCGTGGTCAGCGTGCTAGCGGAGACCAGCAGCGTGTAGCCATCCGGCGTCGCGCGCGCGGCGGCTTCGGTGCCAATGACATTGCCCGCCCCCGCGCGGTTTTCGACAATGAATTGCTGCCCCATGCTCGTTGAGAGATGCTGAGCCAAAATACGCGCGACCGTATCCGTTCCGCCGCCCGGAGCCGACGCGACGATGAGTTTAACGACACGCGCCGGATAGGCCGCTTGCGACAGCGCCGGAGACTCGTAAAGCGTGAGGCACGCCATGAAGACGCCAAGCACGAGCGCAGTCCGGCGACACGCACGCCAAGCCGGCCAAACCATCACACCGAGACGAGCCGACATTCTCTTCCTCCATAGCGACCGCTTGATGCGACACGGTTTCATGGCGCGCCCTTCGCCATGGCTTGTCTGACTCGGGCGATGGTGTCTGGCTGTGCGCGATAGAGCGCATCAACTGCTAACTGCATATCGGCTCCGGTCATCAGGCTGACTGCGGCCCCGACCTTCTCCGCATCTCTCAGAAAGTCCCCGTCAGACAGAGTTTCATCGAAAGCCTTGCGCAAAATCTCCACACGCACCGGATCCGTTCCCGGCGGAAGCAGGTAGGGCGATGAAAACTGATATTGCGCAAGGAAGAGCCGGGCCGCCTCGACGTCAGCCGGATTCTGCAGGAAGGCCGAGAGCGACGGCACACCCGTGCGCGTCAGCTCCGGATCGCCGGGATCGGCCTGGAACAGGATCCGATACGGCTGCTCGCCTTTTTCGAGCCCCGGGTAACGCACCTTGTAGACCGCCCATGACGAACAGATGCTTTGCACCTCGCCGCGCTCGAGTGCGAGCGATAGCTGCTGGCCGCCCGTGTATCCAGGAATCAATTTGATCTTCAGCGGACCGAGGCCACGCGCGAGAATGGCGAGATCAGCCGACTGCCCGCCCGGCGCCGTGATCCCGAGGATAATCTCCGACTCGGGAAACTTCGAGTCCTTACGCGCGATGCAGACAGGAATGTCCCGGCTGCTGCTGCCAAGAAAAATAAATTTCTGCGGATCGTAATTCGCTTTTTCTCGCGGATTGAATTGAGGATCGGTCAACGCGCTTGCAAAGACGGCCGCGATCCAGGCGCCGTTTTTCGGCGCATTCGCGAATGTATGCGCGGCGAGCGTCTTGCCGCCCGCACCGGGCATGTAGGTGACATTGATGTTGGGCGATCCGGGAATATGGGAACCGAGATGCCGCGCAAGAAGACGCGCATTGAAGTCAAGCACTCCGCCCGCGGGACCGCCGAGCGCGATGGTGATGTTGCGTTCCGGAAAGACGGCCTGCTGCGAGTAAGAGGTCGAGGGCGCGCCGATGGCGGAGCCCAATGCGAGGCACAGCGCTGCGCATACTGAAAGATGGCGGCGCATCCTCCTCTCCCGGTTGTTATTGTTCAGCCCGCATGACAACTTGGAGGCTCACGAAAGTCAAGAAAACCAGCGCTGGTCAAAACGGCAGCACAGAACGGGAGATTTAGGAATGGCCTTCAAAATCCGGCGCGTCGTGACGGGACATGATGAAAGCGGGAAGGCGGTCGTCGCGATCGATGAAATTACGACTAATCTCGTCTCCCGCCGCCCGGGACATGGAAGCTACGTCATCTGGTCGAACGACAAAACCCCGGCGGATAATGAGGAGCGAGATGACGCCGGACGGCGCGACGTCGCGGATTGCGCGGAGCAAGGCGCCATCTTCCGAGTGATTGAATATGCGCCGGGCGTGGCGCCGCGCATGCACCGAACACTGACAATCGATTACGCCGTCGTTCTCTCTGGAGAGATCGTCATGCGACTCGATGATTCCGAGGTAACGCTACGCGCCGGAGACTGCCTCGTCCAGCGGGGCACGATCCACGACTGGATCAACAAGACGAACGAACCTTGCGTAATGGCCTTTGTCCTGATCGCATCGAAGCCCCTGACAAAAGCTGGCGCGCAAATGCCCGCCGCTGGCTGACGCTTCCCCCGAAAAACGCCGATAGTTCCCGCAGTGGGTGGCAGGTGACTCGAATATCGGTTAGGGCCGGTCGAGCCGGGGCTAAAACTGGAGAAGCGGAAAATCTGAGGCGGCGCCAGCTGGGAGGCGCTAGCGCAGGCGGTCGCGCACCTTGTCAACTCCGGCTCGCGCACAGCGCGTATCCAGGTCGCTGCCAGGCGCACCACCGACACCCAATGCCCCTATGGCCTCATTTCCAATTTTGACGATCACGCCGCCCTGCGCCAGAAGCAGATTCGGAATTTTCGCTATTGAGGTCGAGACCGGTTGGGTTTTCGATCGCTCGACAAGATCAATCGTATCGACCTCAAAGGTCACAGCGGTGTAAGCCTTGTGGAACGAGCTTTCGAGCGTATGGATTCCAGCGCCGTCGCCGCGCAACTGCGACTGGCGGATCCCGTCCATGTCGAGCACGACGGCGCTAACTTTATGGCCCTGCGCTGCGCAGGAAGCGACCGCTGCGCCTACCATCTCAAGTGCGACCTGCGCGGAAATGCGATGCGTTTTCAGAACGCCGTCTCCGACATTGGTTTGCGCCTGCGCGCTAGCACTGGAGACCCACAGGGCCGTCGCCAAGCCTGTAATGATATGCAGTTTCATGCGCTATTCCTTCTTGTGAACCTAATTGCGAGGCAAGCGACTTTCCTGCAGGTATGAAAGGTCGGTGAATTTTGAAAGGTCGAAGCTCTGATCGGCTGCGATGTCCCCGGTGAGCTGCAACGTCTCGAATACTTTCTTCAAACCCGATTGAGTTATGTTCAGGTCTGGATCCAATATTTTCATCACTTTCGCCTCTGCAAGAGCACGCGTCGCCAATTCAATCGTGGTCTGAAGCTCTCTGGCCGCGATTTGCGCCGTCGCTTCAGGGTTTGCTTCCATGAAATCACGTCCGTCCTTCAGCGCTCGCAGGAATCTGATGACAACGTTTCGATGCCCGCTCGCCCATGCATCGTCGGCATTTATTGACGTGAACTGCCAATCCGGCACGTAGCTGTCTGCCGCTCCGAGGTTGTTGAAGCCCGCGTCGACCGCCTCGTAGCTCAGAGGAAAAGGCTGCAGGCCCGCATCAATTTTGCCCTCCTTCAGCAGGCGCCATCGCGTTGGCGCGCCGCCGACCGCTGTCATTTTGTAATCCTCCGGCTTGAGTCCAATAGCCTTGGCAATGTCGCGGACGATGTAGGTTGTGCCTTCTTTTTCAGACAATATGCCGATGTTCGCTCCGCGCAATTGCGCAAGGGTCTTGATCTCCGGCTTCGTGATAATGAAATGCGGAAGCTTGCTGGTATTGCCAGCAATAATGCGAAGTGACCCGCCCTTGTATCCGTCCATCATGACAACTTCCGGCGTCCCCATGACGATTTGCACCTGGCCGGACCGCAATTGCGCATTGATTGTTTCGGCATTGTCGAGGATGCGGCTTGTGGCCTCGATCCCCTCGGCCCGCATGAATCCTTTTTCCTGTGCGACCCAAAGCGGAACGCTGAAAAGCGTGCGGGAAACATTTGCGACATTGACGACGTCGAGTGCAAACGCATAGGTCGTTGATGCTAACCAGCAAAAAGCGGCCCATACAAATGCCCGTTTCCTCTTTTTCAGCATATTACACTCCCGAGCATTCTTATTTGTCCCATAGATCTCACTTGCCCAGAACGCGCCGATGCGCCTATTCGAGCGGTTCGATTTTCACTATGGATCCACCGTGATTGCTGCCCACCCACAGGGGAGCCGTCGGCTGCGTGTCGTCCACGTAGACGCGTCGGATGTTCGTCGGGCGCGGTAATTGATATTCGGTCATTTCGCCGGTCTGGACATTCACGCGGGCAACGCGGTCGGTCAGCATCGACCCAGTCCACGCATGCCCATCTTTCGAGACGATGGCGTCGTAAGGCGCGCTCCAGGGCGTCGAGATCTTCCATTCCGTGAAGTTTTCAGTCTTGGGATCGAACATTCCGATCGCGTCGCCCTGATATTCAGCGAACCAAAGCTTGCCTTCCGCATCCACACGGCCGCGGCGCGGCCGCGAGTTCTTGGTTGGCGTCACATAGACAGAGAATTTTTTTGTCGCCGCATCAATCTTGCCAATGTTGTCCCCGGAGAAATCGAGCAGGTAGATATTGTTCGCGTCGTCCGAGTGAAGGCCGTAGGTGCCGATGCGCTTGCTGTTGCGAGGATCCTGGAAAGATCCGAGATTCTCAAAGGCGCCGGATGCTACGTCGAGCCGATAGATCTTGTTGCCGTCGGAATTCTTTATCCAGACCTTGCCATCCGCCGGAATGCCCCTGACGGCGATGTGGCTCAATTGCGCGCCCTCGCTGTCCCAATCCTTGGGGATGTTGAAGATCGTGAACTTCTCCGTCTTCTTGTCGAACTTGCCGATAGCCGCCTGGTAGCTGATGCCGATCCAGGGATTGTCGTCCTTGTCGAGCTCGAGATCGAGCGTTCCCTTAGGATAATCCGCCTTTTGCTCGGGGATTGGATATTGCGTGACCTTGCCGGTTTTCTGATCCATCTTGCCAAGGAACATCTGGCCGAAATCGCTGTACCAGACGAAGCCCTCGCGATCGAGCACGACGTCGTGGGGCTGTATGCGTGGATCGGGCAAATCAAATTCGGTGATGATGACCCGGGTCGATCTCCCCTTCAGTCGCGGCAAGGTTTTCAGCTCGTAATCAAGCTTCCCGGTCTTGCTGAGGTTATTGCTGGCAAGCCATTCGGCGATGCCGCGAGAATCAACGCCGCGATCGCGCAGGCGCTGGAAGTTGCCCGCGAGACGCTGTGGATGCGCGGGAGTGCTGCCCGGATAATAGCCGCTCATGCGCGCCATCACATCGAGAAAGCCCTCTGCGTCGTAGCTGGATTTCGCAATGCGCTCGAGCGTGTGACACCCAACGCAGTTCAGCAGGAATTTCTTTTGCTGCGCGTCTCCGTGCATGCTTGTGAGCCATTCTGCATTCGTCAGCACCGGCGAGAGATCCGCAACCTTGCTGAGTTTCAGATCGGCTTTCGCCTCGGCTCCCTGCTCGACCTCCGCGGGCCGCGGCTCGACATTAAAGCCCGCGGCTCTTGCGCTCAGTGAGTAGCGCCCCGGTTCGAGCCGGTTTGCCGGAAACGCGAAGTGCCCGTTCGCGTCCGTGACTACGCTCAGCGTGATCGTCGAGCCATCCTTTTTCGCACTGACGACAACGCCTTCCATGGCGCTTTCCGCTGCGGAGCTGACTTGCCCCGACAAGGCGACCGTGGATTGCGCTTGCGCCCCTGGCGACGATGCGGCGAACAGCAGGCAGGCCACGGCGACAGACCTGTTGAGTGTCTCGGTGAAGCGCATGGAAATCCCCTCCCGAAGTTCTGTTTTCATTTGCATCCGCTTCAGTCAATGAGCGGAATAGACCTGAATGCAGCCGCCACAAGAACCGGTGCTGGCGCTCGTCGCTACATAAACCTTATGATTGGTGGAAGCAGCGTCGATGGACCGAGCGCCGGGCGACGTGCGCACCTGCTGCACAAGCTTGCCCGATTTCACATCAATGATCTTCAGATCACCCCCTCCGGAATGAAAATAGAGGCCAGCTTCCAGATCGACACTCGATGCGCCATTTCCGCCGAGACCTGAACTGGTCTGGGTGATTTTGCCGGACGCGACGTCGAACACCGCCAGGTCTCCACCGGGCCTGGAATTTGACCCGTGGGCGCTGCTGCATCCCAGAAACAGCGTCATGTCCGAGACGAGCGACAGGCTGTGAGGATGGCACCCGGGTAGCCTATGCATCTTCTCTATCTTGCCCGTCGCTCCATCGATCTCCAGAACGGCGCCTTCGTCAGGCGCTGACTTCAGCACCGGTATCACTGTGTAGAATTTGCCAGTCTTTGCGTCATGCACCGAGCGCTCGATATTCTCGGCGGAATCGTCGATCGGCAGTTGCGCGATGACACGATGGCCGGGCGCGATGGAAATCAAACTTAGGAAAGGCGGATCGTCGTTGGAGTTTGCAACAAGGACGACGCGATGGTCGGGATCATAGGCCATCCCGTTGGCTCTGCGTTTCCCGCCGCTGGAAATCGTATCGACAATCTTCCTGCTTTGCGGATCGACGATCTTGATCGTGCTATCGCCGTCGCTGACCCAGACTGCGTGCGAGCCCGGCTTGTCTCCATCGACAACGACAATTCCATTCGGACCGGCACGGTTTCCATCCTTCATGGCGCCGACAAACCCGCTTACCCGGGCGACGAAGGAGTCGGTTTTGGCGTCGAAAATAACAAGCGCCTTGTTGTCCTTGTCGGCCAGAAAGCCGAGGCCTGATTTTGCATCGACGAGGAGAACGCCAAAGGAATTGATGGCGGGGCCCGGGATCGCAATGGAACCGGTTTGTCGAAAGTCTTCAGCGTGGCCCAAAGAGCAACCAAACATGAGCAGCAACAGTCCAGCGCCAAGATGATGCCGCATGCTCGCGCCTCCCGTCTTTTAACGCTCAGGACGAAGCTGCTTTGCGCGTAGGTCGAAATGTCTGACAACCGGCTGGCGACAAGAGAGCGGACGGCGGGGCGAAAAGCTCCGGGGTCGGCCCCCTTGGTTTCAGTGTTTTGGACGGTGTCTTATTCCAATTGCGCGAGCCACGTCGAACGACTGCTTTTTCATTAGACTGCTACTGATCGAGGGAGCGTATTCCCCTGTTCAATCTCTGGCAACCATCCCGAAGCCGGCGCTTGCGCCATAATTCTCGGTGAACCGCCCATGAGCGGCTTGGTCTCCGCGCTAACACTTGGCCCCCAGGCAATGTAACGGCGAGGCGTTTTGTGGTTCCGGATGATCAACACCTTCGCCGCCTGATTACGCCATTCCTATCGCGATCAAGTCGGCCGACGTCCTTCCGATTTACGAAGGATATCGTCCTATGACCTGGCTCGTCCGGCGCCTGCGGCTTGGCGATCACTTCATAACGTTCTCGATCCGCCGATCTGGAATGAGCCATATGAAAGCGGTCAGCACATAAAAGACGAGCCCCGCAAACGGTGCAACAAACCAGTCCGCCAACATGCCAAGGATGTACAGGGGAGGCGAGACTTTGCCCTTCCAGTCGGTCCCGATCGCACGCGCCAGCACGCTGGTCTTCCCCTCCAAGTTAACGAGGTTGGATTGCAGGAAATAATAGGCGATCGCGCATGCTAGGAGATTCGCGCCGTAGAGAAGCGTCGGCAATCGGCCAAACTGGTTCTCGCCCATCCAACCGGTCGTAAACGGGATGAGAGATAGCCAGAACAGAAGATGCAGGTTTGACCAAAGCACGATGCCGTTCACGTGGCTGACGCTCTGAAGCATGTGATGGTGGTTGTTCCAGTAAATCCCTATGTAAATGAAACTCAGCACATAGCTCGTGAAGACAGGCCAGAGGGCTGCGAGCGCCTGAAAGTCTTGGCCATGCGGAATCTTCAGCTCGAGCACCATGACGGTGATTATGATGGCAAGCACACCGTCACTAAAGGCCTCAAGTCGGTTCTTCTGCATCAAGTTATCCTCTGGTGGCGCTGACCAAAGATAGCATGCTGCATGAGAGCGATACACCTCATGAACCCAGCCAATCCTTGAGCGTGAGATGACGAATTATCTGGAAGCGGTCTTCTTGCACGCCAACAAACGCTCACGCCCCTGCTGCTGAAGGTTCAAGGACGACTGAAATCATCAATCGGATACGGGCCATATAGTATCCCGTACGGTCCAATTACGTAATTGCCGGGGCCATATCCGTAGAAGGTGCCGGGCTCGTTGGTCCAAAACTGCCGCCTGATCGTCAACGCGCGAGGTGCGCTAGTAGAGACGACCCCCACGGGCGGCTTGGCGCCGGTCAGGCGATTTCGCTCAGCCCCGGCGGCGGTCGACAGACCCGCGACGCTTGCGAACGTGAGTGATATTGCGACGACACGCACCGCATTCGTAACCTGCCGCGTGACTGCCAGCTGATTTGAAAGTAGATGCTGCATGGTCGATCTCCGCTGCGAAGACCAAGTAACTAAGCGCACCAAAGCTTGTTACATAAAAAAGCCGACCTGCGTGACGCCCGCCTCTAACGAACGTCAGCTGCCAGGCTCACTCTCGAGGTGCCGGAACTCGATGGGCCCGCCCCCGTGATTTCAAGCACGAAACTGTCGCGGCCACGAAAGCCCGCTTCCGACACGTAGACGTAATTGGCCAGATTGATTTGCTCGACCCTGCCGTGGGCAGGATTCTGCATCACGTTCGACGCCTCTATTCGGCCACCGATCGGGATCGAAATCTGGCGGCTTTCACCAGATCCGATGACGAACGCGCCGCTCGAATTGATGCCCCATTCCGCCGGGAAACCGACGACCTGACACTGGAATTGGCACACCGGTCGACAGCCATGCGGAAGTTCTGGCTGGATTCCACGATCTCGCTTGTCCGATACGCCATCCGTAACAAGCTCGCGGAGGCCTGACGCCTGGCGCATGTACTCGCGCAGCATTGCTCCAATAGAGAAAAACGCCGATGGCAAACTAGCGTTTCTCCTGCGTCTGGCTCAATCCGAACTGCGAGCGATCGACGCTGGCCTTTGCGGCGGGATCGAGGATCTTCTGCCGGAAATGCTCCCAAGGCCGGTTGATATCGAACTCATCCTCGGTGAAGAGCTCGGATTGATCCATGGTGGCGATCTGGTTTGGCGAAACCGTCAGCGCCTGCGTCTGCATGCGCGCGTTGATGTCGACATAGACCGCGAAGACGACCGCCTGCTTGATCGTATGCCCGACCACTGTCTCGCCGTGTCCACGCATCAAGACCACGGGATAATTGGCCAGCGTCTTGGCGAGCGCCGCGCCGCGACCGCTGTCGGTGACTTGCATGCCACGCCCGTTCGACTCCTTGGCCTCGCGGATCTCGTAATTCGGCGTCTCGAGCGGCAGGAAACCCGCCTGCGCAACGACGGGCTTCATCTTGATCGGGGTGAGGCTGAGCGGGATCACCGCTTGTGAATGAGAATGAATGACGGCCATGACGTCGGGGCGCGCCTTGTAGACCTCGCCGTGGATGTAGCGCTCGCCGTTGACGCGGCGCCCCTTCGGATCGATCGGCTGGCTGTCGGCCACATTCACTTCGAGGATGTCGTTCTTGGTGACGAGCGCCGGCGGCATGGCCTGCGGGATCAGAAAGACGTTCGGGTTTTTCGCGGAGCGAGCGCTGACATGCCCGAAGGAATCGAGAATGCCTTCATTCACGAGTATCTTGTAGGCCGTGACGAGATCTTCCTTCAATGCGTCGTCCGGATCCGCTGCCGGTTGTGCGCTTGCTCCGCTGGCCACGCTCAAGGACAGCGCAAGTGCATAAAGCGTGCCTTTCATGAATCGCCTCCCGTATTTTTAAATTTATCGCGGGCAATTACATGGTCCCGGCCTGCCGCGTGCAAGGCGCGTGGAGCGGAAAGGCGCGCTTTTGAATGAGCTTTGCGGAAATTCGATTGCTCAAGCGGCGCGGATTTCCTTGTCCGAGGAGGCGATGATCGTCAGCTCGCGGGACAATGTTCAGCTCAAGCGCAGATCCCGCCGCGTTCCGATCTGGCGGCCGCCAAGATCAACAAGGGTCACGCCGAAGAGACAGCCAGCCGCGACCGAAAGGTCGCCGCCTTGCGCGACGCGCTGCACGACGAAGCGATGCGGGCGGAAGCCTTCAAGATCGTCCGCAGCTTGATCGACCGGATGGTCGTGCACGACCGCCCTGGCGAGACGACCGAGATCGAACTGATCGCGACATCGCCCAGATGGTCGAGATTCCGATGCCGGGATCTGAAACGCAAAAAGCCGCCCTCGGGAGGGCGGCTTTTGATGACCGAACTTTTCGTTCGGTAAAGCTGGTTGCGGGAACGCGCAACCGCCGAGCATCGCGGCGCTTTTTTTTAGTTCCCGAGGGACCGCATTGGCGGCCTGTCACATTAATGAAGCTCTGCGCCCGAGAGGCGATTGAGAATGCTGTCGGCATCCGCTCCAGCAAGATCGCCCCGCCACGCCACATGCTGATCCGGGCGGATCAACGCGAACGGCGCCTGATATCTCCACGCCAGCCGATCGTCAGCCGGGCGGATGACCTTCAGCGGAATCTTCTTCCGTTCAGCTGCTTGAACGAGAGCGCTGCTCGCGGACACGTCTCCATTCGTCACCAGCAGCGTATAGCCCGTTCCAAAATGATCGTACAACGATGAGCCATCCGCCAACCACAGGTGCGGCGCGAGCGATCCGGGACACGCCGACGGAATGTAAAGACCAGGCGACTGCTCCGGCGCAGTGGTTCCATCCGGCACGATGATTGGCGAGCCGTCGTAGCGATAGCCCAGTATGACACCCAGTGTTTTAAACTCGCGCACTTTGGTCGCAAGGATGGTTTCACCAACCTCGCGCCGCGTGGCGTCGCCGAGCGGGCCCGGGTCTTCGAGCCCTGGCTGTACGAGCTGGTTGCTGACTGACCCATAGTTCATGAGCGCTTCGGCGATTGTGCGCTCATGAACGGGCCGACGCTCGGCCTGATACGAGGCGAGCAGTCCTATCCCGCCCCAGCCCTGCAAGGTCGCGGCCATTTTCCAGCCGAGATCGACGGCGTCGCCGATTCCCATGTTCATGCCGAAACCGCCGAACGGTGGGTGAAGGTGACAGGCGTCGCCGGCCAGAAACACGCGGTCCTTGCGATAAAAGTCCGCGACCAGGCTGCGCGCCACCCAAGGATCTACGCCGATGATCTCCATGTCGATGTCGAGACCTGTCGCGCGGGAAATGAGATCGATGTAATCGATCTTTTTGGGATCGAGCTCGGGATCGATCTTGGTTGCGATGAAATACCAAAGATCGTCCTTGTCCATCGGCCCCATGAGGGAAGGAACATCTTCATTGATGAGCCAGTAATGAACCGCAGGCCCGTGTTTGTGCATCTTGTCTATGCCGGGAAGCCGCACGACGATATTAAGATTGCGCATCGAGCCGCCCTCGCCACACATGCGCGCGCCGATCTGCTCGCGAACGACGCTTCGCGCGCCATCCGCGCCGACGAGATATGAGCTGTGGACTCGATAGGACGCGCCGCTCGCAACGTCGCGCGCTGACGAGACAACACCGCCATCGCTTTGTTCGCATCCCAGAAATTCGTTTCCAAACCGGATCGTGACGCCGGGAAGGCTGGAAGCGTGCTGGCGCAACACGTCCTCGACCACATATTGCGGCACCCATTGCGCTTCTTCGGAATAAAGGTTGTTGCGTTCCGGCAGGCAGCTGAAGGCGTTCTCGAAGCGCGCGAGCAAGGGTCCGTTCAAGCGCGTGGCGAAAACGATGTTCGACGGGTAATCGCGCGGAATGGGCGACGCGGCGCGCAGCTTGTCGGCGATGCCCCACCGGCGGAGATGCTCGCGCGACCGCACATTGGTCGTTTTCGCGCGTGGATTATAGCCGACGCGATCATTCTTCTCGATGACCAGACAGGTCACGCCCCGCATGCCAAGTTCAATGGCGAGCGAAAGCCCGACCGGCCCTGCGCCTACGATCAGAACATCGAAAGTCTGGTCCGCTTGCTGCGTCATGACCTTCCATCCTGCTCAATGGCGGCGAGACATTCGGTAAGGCTGTCAAAACGGAACGAAAAACGCATGAGGGACCCCCGACTGCGGGCCAGCATGTCCCCGCCTGTCGGATGTTGTCAATGGAAAATATATTTTTTACGTGATCGTACATTGTCCTATGGACGCTTGAGCGGGTGCGCGTTACCAATGATCGCAAGAACAGGCATCTGACGTCGAAGGCAGAAAACTGTCTCGGCGACGGCTGGCTCGGGAGGAGAACCGGATGATGATCACGCTCTACCAGTTCGGAAATTCCGTCTGCTGCCAGAAAGTGCGCGTGACGATGCTGGAAAAGCGCGTCGCCTGGGATTCCGTGGAGGTCAATCTCTTCCGCAACGAGCAATATGATCCGGCCTATCTGAAGCTCAATCCGAAGGGCGTGGTGCCCACCATCGTGCATGACGGCGCAGCCGTCATCGAGTCGACGCTGATTTGCGAATATCTGAACGACGTCTTCCCCGAGCCTCCACTCGCGCCCGCGTCTCCCTTGCAGCGCGCGGAGATGCGCGTCTGGAGCAAGATGGTCGACGAGGGCCTTCACGAAGGCATCAGCGAAATCAGCTTTTGCGCCATGTTCCGGGACCGCATGCGCGCCATGACGGATGAGCTGCGCGAAAAGCGGTTCGAGAACATCGGCGACCCGCGCCGGCGCGACCGCTTCAAATCGACCTATGAACACGGAACCGAGTCTCCGTTCGTCCTTTACGCAATCGCCAATTACGAAAAGGCTTTCGGCCTGCTTGAGAAGACGCTGTCACACGGCGGCCCGTGGATACTTGGCGAACACGTCAGTCTCGCCGACATCAATCTCATGCCCTATGCCGCGCGGCTGCATTACCTCGGCCTGCTCGATCTGTGGATCGCGGACCGCCCGCGCGCTCAAGCGTGGTGGACACGCGTTCAGGCGTGGCCGAGCTTTCACGGCGGCATCGTTGCGCCCATGTCGGAGGCTGAACGCACCGAGATGCAAGTTTCAGGGCCGAAGATCCGCGAGCAGATGGCGGCTCTCCTTGCCGCGCACAGAAGCAAGATCGCAGCGCTTCACCCCACGCACTGAAACGCAATTCGAAGACGCGCCCAAACGAACAGCCCCCAAGGGAAGGAACGTCCATGAAACCCATGATGATCGCCATGACTGTTGCATGCGCCCTCACCGCATCTTTCGCGGCGCCGACGCTGTCCGCCTCGGCGCAGGAAATTCAGCTCAAAGCCTCGCTTTTCCTGCCGCCCAGCAACGCGCTGGTGAAAGGGATGGAGAAATGGGCGGAGGTGATCAAGGACAAGTCCGCCGGCCGGCTGGTCATCAAATTGTTTCCTGGCGGACAGATGGGACCGCCGCCCCGCCAGTTCGATCTCGTGCGCACGGGCGTCGCCGACATTGCGGTCATCCTGCATGGCGCGACGCCCGGCCGCTTCCCTGTCGTCGAGCTCGCCCATCTGCCGGGCCTCGTCAAAGGCAATTACAGCGGTGCATTGGGCTTGAGCGAAATCGCCAGCGACGTGTTTGGCGCCGACCATCCCGGCGTTCGCATCCTGAATGTCGTGGTCGCGCGCACCGTCATCATCTCGCGCAGCCAGATCAACGATACGAGCGACCTGAAAGGCAAGCGCATCAGGGCGGCAGGATCGGTTCAGTCCAATGTGCTGGAGGCGCTGGGCGCCGTCCCCACCGCCATCCAGCCCGGGGACCTGAATGATGCTTTGAGCAAGGGCATGATCGAGGGCGTGAGCATCGGGTACACGGGCATCGACAGTTACAAGCTCGAGGACGCCGGCAAATTCATCGCGGAAGGTGACATGGGCAGCATTTCGTTTGCGACCATCATGAACCAGGCGTCCTACAACAATCTGCCCGCTGATCTTCGCAAGATTATCGACGAAACCAGCGGCGTTGCGGGAGCGCGCATCTTTGGCAAGATCTTCGCGGACGACGAAACCAGCGCCAAGAACGACCTCCTGAAGAAAGGCGTGAAGATTACACAAATGACTGACAGGGGCGGTCTGCTGGTCAGCGCTGCAAAGATCAACGAGCAGGCTGGCGCCAAGGCTGAAGGCAGGGGTTCCGACGCCCGCGGCGCGGTCGAGAAAATCAAAGCTGCGACGGCAAAATATGCGTCTGAAGACTAACTCAAACGCATGGCGCACGGCGGCCGTTCTATGTTGAGCGGCCGCTTCGCCCGGAGCCGCCAGATGTCGATCCTAAAACGAACAACGCAGACCCTTTCCGATTTCGCCGCCTTGGCGATTGCAGGAATCATGCTGGTCACAATCGCCGACGTCCTCATGAAGAACACGCTCAATCTGCCCATCAAGGGCGCCTTCGAGGCGGTCGAGTTCCTGATGGTCTGCGTGGTGTTTCTAGGCCTGGCGGAGGTTTTCCGGTCGAACGCAAATATCTGCGTCGATATTGCGGACCATGCGGTCGGGACTCGCGGATTGCAGATCCTTAAAACAGCGGGCGCGGTCGCATCCGTCGCCTTTCTGGGGCTGATGCTCTGGGCGATGATCGCGCCTGCGATGGACACGATTGAATTTCTGCAGTGGACGCAGGAGATCGGCATTCCTCTCTATGCATTCTGGCTGCCGATCCTGCTGGGAACGGCATTGTCGATCATTGCCGCCGCCGCGAGCGTCTTTTCTGCACGTCCTTCATCCTCGCGCCACTCCGGAGAATGAGCATGGACGTTCAGACCATTGGGCTCATCGGCATGGGCGCGTTGCTCGTTCTCATCTTCTTGCGGGTTCCGGTCGGAATCGCGATGGGCTTGACCGGCTTCTTCGGTTACGCGGCGATCGACGGCTGGAAGCGCGCATTCGCGGTGCTCGGCCAATCGCCCTACGACATCACCGCAAATTACACCTTGTCCGTCATTCCACTGTTCATCGTCATGGGCGACGTTGCGCTCAGGGCCGGCATGTCGGCAAAACTCTACGACGCGGCGCGCTCCATGTTCTTTGGCGTTCGCGGGTCGCAAGCCTATGCGACGATCGGCGCCTGCGCAGGCTTTGGTGCGATCTGTGGCTCGTCGATAGCGACCGCCGCCACGATGACGCGCATCGCCATTCCGCAAATGCGCA
>JANXTB010000362.1 GCA_025356415.1 Hyphomicrobiales bacterium | reverse complement strand
GCCGCGCTTTTTGCTTTTCTCCAAACCAACCGGACGACCCATGGCAACGACCGATAACGGCCACACGGCTGGCACAGAGGTTCCCGGCGGAGCCCATGCCAAGGGCCCCTTCCCGCCCTTCGACCCCGCGACCTTCGCGCCGCAGCTGATCTGGCTCGCGGTGGTTTTTGGCGCTCTTTACGTTCTCATGTCGCGCGTGGCCCTGCCCCGCATCGAGAACATTCTTGAAGCGCGCCGCTCGCGCATCGCCGGCGATCTCGACGACGCCTCCGACATGCAGCAGAAGGCACAGGCCGCCGGCGTCGCCTACGAGAAGACGCTGACCGACGCCAAGGCCAAAGCCCAGACGATGGCCCAGCAGATGCGCGACCAGCTCGCCGCCGAAGCCGCCGCCAAGCGCAAGACCATCGAAGACGAGCTGAACGCCAAACTCGCCGAAGCCGAACGCGGCATCTCCGCGACCAAGGCGCAGGCGATGAGCCATGTGCGCGAAATCGCCACCTCCGCCGCCGCCGACATTGTCGCGCAGCTCACCGGCAAGCCGGCCGACGCACAGCAGATCGCCCAGGCGATCGCGGCCGCCAAGGCCTGAGGAGACGAACATGTTCAATGACGCCTTTTTCGTCGCCGTCGGCTTCGTCATCTTTGTCCTGCTGCTCGGCTATCTCGGCGTTCACAAGACGCTCATGAAGTCGCTCGACGATCGCGCGATCAAGATCCAGGCCGAGCTTGACGAGGCCAAGCGCCTGCGCGCCGAAGCCGCCGCGGTTCTCGCCTCCTACGAAGCCAAGCGCGCCGAGGCCGAAGCCGAAGCGCAGGCCATCGTGACGCAGGCCCGCGCGGAAGCCGAGAGCCTCGCGCAGGAAGCCGCCGAACGCATGTCTGAATTCGTTGCGCGCCGCCAGAAGCAGGCCGAAGGCAAGATCGCCGCAGCCGAAGCGCAGGCCACCAACGACGTACGCGCCGCCGCCGCCGATGCGGCCGTGAAGGCCGCCGAAATCGTACTGACGGCGGAAGCGCGCGGCGCGACTGGCGAGCAGATGGTCGCCAAGGGCATCGCCGATCTGAAGGCTTTGACGCACTAAATTCATCAGTCAATTCGGAATAGGAAACCCCGGAGCCTCGCTCCGGGGTTTTTCGTTTTTAACGCACCCTTTCTTGTCACAAAGTCCAAGAGGCGCAGCGCATTTCTTGCTGGAGACAGCCAACCGGCAGGAACATACTCCCCTCGCCCGAAGCGGCATTCCCGCGCGCCAAAAACGCGCGAGGTCTAAACAGGGAGAAACGCCATGTCACCAACGACGCGTCATGCGCTGTTGAGCACGTCTGTACTGTGGGGCCTACTATCGAGCACCGCCTTGATGGCGCAATCGCCACAGGTTGGGTCCAAGGATATTGGCGGGACTGTGAAAGGTCCGGCCGGCGCGGAAGCCGGCGTCTGGGTCATCGCCGAGACGACGGACCTGCCGACGAAATATTCCAAGATCGTCGTCACGGACGATCAGGGCCGCTTCCTCATTCCAGACCTGCCGGCCGCGAAATACAAAGTCTGGGTGCGCGGCTATGGGCTGGTCGATTCCCAGCGCGTCGATGGCGCGCCCGGTCAGTCGCTCGATCTGACGGCGACGCCCGCGCCCACACCCGCGGCCGCGGCGAAATTCTATCCCGGCATGTACTGGTACTCGATGCTGAAGATCCCTGCGGCGGACCAGTTTCCCGGCACCGGCGAAAAGGGCAACGGCATTCCGCCGTTCATGAAGACGCAGGGCAACTGGATCGATCTCGTCAAGAACACCTGCCAGTCCTGTCATGCGCTGGGCAGCGAGAACATTCGCTCGCCGCATGTGAAGGAACTCGGCGAATTCGCAAACTCGCAGGACATGTGGATGCGCCGCATCCAGTCCGGTCAGGCGATGACGCGCATGGCGAGCGGCATTGCGCGCATTGGGCCAGATCTCGGCATCGCAAATTTCGCCGACTGGACCGACCGCGTCGCCAAGGGCGAACTGCCGTCCTCCAAACCCGAACGTCCCACCGGCGTCGAGCGCAACATGGTGGTCACGTCATGGGGCTGGGGCACGCCCAAGCACTACATGCATGACGCAATCTCCACCGACAAACGCAACCCGCGTCTCAATGCCAACGGCCTGATCTACGGCTCGCCCGAGGAATCGACAGACCTCGTGCCGGTGCTCGATCCCGTCGCCAACAAGACGTGGGACATTCCCCACCCGTATGCGCCGGGAACGCCGACGGTGCATGACGATCCCTACGGGCCATCGGTGTTCTGGGGCGAAGAGCCGATCTGGGATGGGCATACGTCCAACCACAATCTGATCATCGACGCCGCCAACCGCGTGTGGTTCGCGGCGCGCGTGCGGCCGCACGCCAATCCCGACTGGTGCAAAGCGGGCGGCGATCATCCCTCGGCGAAAGTCGCGCCGATCAACGAATCCGTGCGCCATCTCTCGGTCTACGATCCGAAGACGCAAAAGGTGGAGCTGATCCCGACGTGTTTCAACACGCATCATCTCTATTTCGGACACGATGCGAACGACACCCTCTGGACGAGCGCGGGCGGCGCCGGTTTCCCGGCGGTCGGCTGGCTCAACACGAAGAAATATCTCGAAACGCATGACGCCAAAGCCTCGCAGGGCTGGGCGCCGCTCATCGTGGATGTCCCCGGCTGGGGCAAGCGCGGCGAGTATGTAGAGATCAACCAGCCGGTCGATCTGAAGAAGCAGAAGCGCGTGGTGGCGGGCTTCTATGGCGTGCAGACCAGCCCGGTGGATGACACGGTCTGGGGCCAGTCGATGGACACCGGCTTCTCGAACCTCGACCAGCCCGGCTACATCATCCGCTTCATGCCGGGCGCGGATCCCGCCAACACGGCTTTGGCCGAACTCTTCCAGCCGCCGCCGGGCGCCTTCGGGCCGCGCGGCG
>JANXTB010000315.1 GCA_025356415.1 Hyphomicrobiales bacterium | reverse complement strand
ACGATGCCGGAGTTCCGCTTTGAGAGCGATCAGGTTCGCGATTTCATCGCTTACCTGAAATCGCTGGAGACGCGGTAGGCCTCTCGCGTCAGCGAAGGCCGTTCGCAAAGTCCCGAAGGGCGCCTGCGAACGGCCTTCGCTGACGCGAGAGGCCTACCGCGTCTCCAGCGATTTCAGGTAAGCGATGAAATCGCGAACCTGATCGCTCTCAAAGCGGAACTCCGGCATCGTCGGATGTCCGGTCGTGATGCCTTCCGCCAGTGACTCCTCGAGATCCTCGACTGGGTATTTCAGGTGAAGAGTGCGGAAAGGCGGCGCAATCGGAAGCGGGCTGTCGCCGAATTTACCGACGGCGTGACACTTAGAACAGTTGGCCTCGGCGATGCGGCGCCCCTGTGTCACAGAGAGATCTTGCGCGTGCACGGCGGAAGTCGTGCAGAGCGCCACGACGACAACACTGAGAAGGCCACTCTGTATGGCGATCTTTCTGCTCTGGTGGATGTTCAGGATGTAATCCTTTTTGTGGCCGTCCACTCGCTAGCATAAGCTGCGTAAGCTCATACGAAGGTATGCTAGCAGATCTGGGCCCTCTGGCGAGGCGGAACTTCGTTGAGCCGGCGTGCAAACACCGTGAAGCGTAACCTCAGCGCGTACGCAAATGCTGAAGCGCCTGGCTGAGCGGAATGACGTCCGCATACTTCTGATGCAAGTCAAACAGATTCATGGCGTGCGTCGCTTCGTGCCGGTCGAACACACATTCTTCCACCACCTGCACACGAAAACGATATGAGGCGGCGTCGACCACCGATGCGCGAACGCAGCCGCTCGTGGCCTCACCGCAGACGATCAGCGTGTCGATCTGGTGGAAATTCAGATGGGCGGCGAGCGGCGTTCCCCAGAACGCGCTGGGCGCGGTTTTCTTCAGGACCACTTCGCCCGGCGCAGGCTTCACTTCATCCATGATTTCCGCAGCGCGCCGCTTGCGCGCGAGCGCGGCCTCGTCGGCGGCGCCAGCGCCCCGACCACCGACAATGCTGTCGCGGTGGGCGGCGTCGAACCAGCCGACCATCCCGGAATCGCTGAGCATGGTGATGTGAACGACGGGAATTTTCGCGTCTCGCGCAGCTTCGAGCAGACGTTGGATGTGCGGCAATGCATTCCATCCCGCGAGCCCACAACTCGAAGGCCACGTCTTGATCGCCTCCAGCAGGGGTTCGGGCTTGTCGCCGAACACGGCCCGGTAGAGATCGACAAGCAGAAGAGCTGGCCGGCTCCCGACGCCGACCCTTTTGTCCGGAGAACGTGCGAGGTGATCGATATCGGATTGCGTGAGATAGGGATCCCAAATTCGACCGCTCATAAGACGCCTCCTTCGCTGATGGCGACCATCATGCAGCTTCGGGCGCGGTTTTGTGAAGGGGTGAGTGTACTTATTTTGGAATTTTTCCCGATCTGTTGACAAGCCGCCGGAGCCCGGAGGATGTTGAGAGCTCCCGGCTCGTCATCTCGCCACAGGCGTGATGCGCTGACGCAAATCGCAGATCGCTCGGCCCGATATCAAGACATTGAGGACGCCTATGAAAACCGCCGTCAACAGCCTGCTCGCAGCCATGGCTATCGTGTCTCTTGGCGCCACAGCCGCTCGCGCGGACTCAGTCTCGGATTTCTATCGGGGCAAACAAATCTCCATGATCGCCCCCTCGGGCGTGGGCGGCGGCTACGACCTCTATACGCGCTTCCTCGCGCGCTATTATGGAAAGTTCATTCCGGGTCAGCCTTCCATGGTGGTGAAGAACATGCCCGGCGCCGGCGGCATCGTCGGGGCCAATTACATGTATTCCGTCGCGCCCCCCGACGGGCTCACCATCGCAATGTTCCAGAACACCATCACGCTCAACCAGCTCGCCGCCATGCCGAGCGTCAAGTTCGACGTCCGCAAGTTTACATGGATCGGCAACATGAGCGTCGCATCGACAATCTACACCATGTCGGGCCCTGCGAAAGAGATCAAGGCGAAGGATCTTTTCGAGCGTGAATATGTGATTGGCGCGAGCTCCGGCTCGGCGAGCATGATCCCGCTGCTGCTCAACAGCCTTGCGGGTACGAAACTCAAGGTCGTGGCCGGGTACGTCTCCACATCGAATGTGCAGCTCGCCATGGAAAACGGCGAAGTGGCGGGCCTGTGCGGCTGGTCTTGGGACGGCGCGCGCGTCAATGGACGCGACATGTTCTCCCGCGACTCGGCCCGCGTCGTCATCGACATCGCCATCCAGCCGCAGCCGGAACTGCAGAAGATGGGCGTACCGTTCCTGATGGACATGATGCACGACTCCGACAACAAGGAAGCGCTGAAGGTCATCCTCAGCACGCAGGTTTACAACCGTCCGTTCGCCGGACCTCCCGGCGTCCCGGCAGACCGGATCGCCGCGCTGCGCAAGGCGTTTGCCGATACGCTCAACGATCAGGAAGTGAAAACCGAAGCCGACAAACTTGGTCTCGATGTTGCTTACCTTTCACCCGAACGCATTCTCGAACTCATCGACCTCGCGCTCGGCGCTCCGCAACGCATTCAGACGAAAGCGGTCGAGGAGCTCAACAAGGCAGGTTTCTGACGAGTCCGACGGAAAGCCGAAGGAGCAAAACATGATCAAGATGCATTTTGCAAAAGCGGCGCTTTCCGCATTCCTCATGATGGGCGCCCTGCTCTCTTCGCCAGCACAGGCGCAGGATGCCGGGTTCAAGCCCAAGCAGATCACCATCTACGTGGGCTTCTCTCCGACGACGGGCATCGGCTACGATACTTACGCCCGCACGCTCGCAATGTTTTATGGCCGATACCTGCCCGGCAATCCGTCTATCGTTGTTTCCAACAAGCCCGGCGGCGGCTCGATGACCGCAGCCAATTACCTCGCGCAGGTCGCCGCAAAGGACGGCACGG
>JANXTB010000297.1 GCA_025356415.1 Hyphomicrobiales bacterium | reverse complement strand
TCCCGCGAGCGGGAGAAGGGTTAAATCCGTACCATGCATCCTGTCAGGCCCTCCGCGCGTTATAGCTACGCTAGCCCGGAGGTCCCCATGCGTCTGATACTCGCCCTGACAGCCCTGCTCATCGCGTCCGTCGCGCCAGCTGCGGCGCAATATCGCGCCATCATCATCGACACCTCGGCCATCTCGTCGCGCGGATATCCGACCTTCGCCCACCGGGTCGAGGCTGCGGTTGCGCCGGCTGTCGCCAGCGTCTTCGCCGGTCAGGTCAACCCCGGCGATCCTCGCGGCTTGACCCTGATTGTGCGCATTCTCAACGTGAATATGCCGTTGATGACGTCGACGAACGAAAGCGAGAACGACTACATGCTGAGCGAGGGGCTTGTCGTGGACGCCCGTGGCCGCGTGGTCGCCTCCGCTACCGTGCCCTCGACGGTCATCGCCTGGACGTCGCAGACGAACTTGCCGGTTGAAATCGAGGAGGGGCGGCGCATGCACCAGCTCGGACTTTCCGCCGCAGGCTGGCTTCGCAAGCGACTCTCGGGCGTCTGACCCGTTCGCCGGTCTATGAAAGCGCGCGCCTGAGCGCTAAACAGCGCGCATGAACAGACACGACTCGGGCGCGCTGGCGGCCCAACTTCCCATTGGCGTGCGCGCTTGGATTCTGCAATCCGGAAAGATCGGACACGAGGTGAATTGCCTCGGCGTCGCCTATGAACTCGGGCTCAATCCCGAGATGCGCCCGGTGCAGCCGCGCCCGCTCTTCGCGTTTTTCGCGCCGTGGGGACCGATCGATCCCATCGAATCGGCGCGCATCCCGGGCTCGCCGCTCAGCGGTCCAACGCCCGACATCGTCTTCGCTTCCGGTCGCGCGACGGCGCCTTATCTGCGCGCGATCAAGCGCGCGGCCCCGCGCACCACCTTCACGGTATTCCTCCAGGATCCGCGCAGTGGCCTCGGTTCCGCCGATCTGATCTGGGTGCCCGAACACGACAGGCTTCGCGGCGACAACGTGCTCGTCACGCTGACCTCGCCACACCACATGCGGCCTTCAGTGCTGGAGGCTGCGCGCGCGAACACGGACGCGCGTATCGCGCATCTGCCTGAAAAACGCATCGGCATGGTGCTTGGCGGCGACAGCGGCAGCCATAAATTTGCGCCCAATGATTTCTACAGCCTCGCCGAAATCGCGCGCGAGATTCTGCAGCAGGGTTACGGGCTGATGGTGACGCCGTCCCGCCGCACGCCGCCCGATCTCATGAAAGCCATCGCGGCCGCCGTGCAGATCAGCGGCGTCCCCGAGCGTGCATTCGTGTGGGATGGAACGGGCGAGAATCCTTACGCGCAAATTCTCGCGCATGCGGGCGCGATTGTCGTCACGGGCGACAGCGTCAACATGGTGGGCGAAGCTGCGTCCACGGGCGCGCCGGTGCATATTTATGAGCCGACGGGCGGCGCCGACAAGATGTCGGGCTTCATCGACGGGTTGATCGGCGCGGGCGCCGTGCGCCGCATGCCGGCGATCCGCAGCGCTGGCTGGATGAACGAGACCTGGACCTACGCGCCTGTCGACGCGACGTCGCAGATCGCGCGCGAGGTGGTGAAAAGGTATCGGGCGTTCAAGGGTCTTTAGAAACTTTCGCGCACAACGCTCGCGATAGCGAAGGCCTCATGCGCGGCCTTCTGGATTGCTTCGCTGCGCTCGCAATGACGGCGCGTGTTTTTACACGCGCACCGTTTCGTCGGGGAAGGACAGCTGTTCGCGGGCGCGCCAGTCGCGCGTCACGTAGTTGAAGATCACCGACTTCCGCAGGCCGTTGATCGGGCGCTTCTCGAAGCCGTGCCAGGTGATGTCGGAGGGCACGAAGATCATCGCGTTGTTCTGCTTGAACGGCGAACGACCCCAATGCGTCTCCTTGTCGGCGTATATGTCCGTGCCGAGCGCGTCATGGCCGGGCAGGTCCGACAGATAGATCAGGCAGGTGAATTTCTTCACGCCGAGATCGGTGTGCGGCTCGAGCCAGAAGCCGTCGGTGTCAACGGCATATTCGAGACGCAGATAGGTGTCGTCGATGGGCGCATCGAAAGCCTTGGCGATCGCGCTCGTGACCTCCGGCGACTGCAGCGCATCGGCGATCGGGCGCATGATGGGGAAGCGCACCATCGCCTCGGCGTCGAAATAGGACCGCTGGTCGTTGTGCAGCTCGCGCCGGCCCGAGACGCCATCCAGCGTCGGCGCCGAGAAGGGAAGCTCGTTCAGCTCCTTGGCGACCGAGGGCGGCAGAAGATTCTCGATCAGGAAATGCGGATAAGGCTCGGCGAAAGCCTGGCGCTTTTCGATGCTGGCGCGAAACGTCGCGATAATGTCGGCGGCGGTGACCGAGGAATTGTCCAACATCGTTGCCTGGCCTTCTTGGATGCTCTGGGAGCGCGCGGCTCTCGAGCCGATCAAAGTTGGCGCACACTAGTGCTGCGCTCGTGCACGGGCAAGCGCGCAATCAGGCGTCCACAGCGACACAATGCCCGCGCCTTTCGGCTCATGGCCTGTGCGCATCCGCCCCGCCAGCCTTGTAGCCAGCGCATGTCGTTCTTATACATTTAGGTCTGTCTCACAGGGCGGCCCAGAGCCGCCTGCGCTCCTCGAAACCGAGATTCTTCCATGGCAAAGACCGCCGCTCAGCATGCGCGCATGATCATCGTAGGCTCCGGCCCAGCTGGCTATACGGCCGCCATCTATGCGGCTCGCGCGATGCTGGAGCCGATGATGATCTCCGGCTTCGAGCCCGGCGGCCAGCTGATGATCACCACGGATGTGGAAAATTATCCGGGCTTTGCCGATCCGATCCAGGGGCCATGGCTCATGGAACAGATGCGCGCGCAGGCCGAGCATGTCGGCACCAAGATGGTCTCCGACCATATCGTCAGCGTCGATCTCTCGCGCCGCCCGTTCACGCTCGTGGGCGACAGCGAGACGACCTACACCTGCGACACGCTGGTGATCGCCACCGGGGCCAAGGCCAAGTGGCTCGGCATTTCGTCGGAAGAAAAGTTCAAGGGCTATGGCGTGTCGGCCTGCGCGACCTGCGACGGGTTCTTCTATCGCGGCAAGGAAGTGATCGTCGTCGGCGGTGGCAATTCCGCCGTTGAAGAGGCGCTGTACCTGTCGCATCTCGCCTCCAAGGTGACGGTCGTGCATCGCCGCGACTCGTTCAAGGCCGAGCGCATCCTGCAGGAACGCCTGTTCAAGAGCCCAAAGATCGAAATCGTGTGGGACAGCGCCATCGAGGAAGTCTGCGGCGACCAGAACCCGCCCGGCGTGACGCATGTGAAATTGCGCAACGTGAAGACCGGCGCGATCAGCGAGTGCAAGGTCGACGGCGTGTTCGTCGCGATCGGCCACGAGCCTGCGTCGCAATTGTTTGCGGGACAGGTCGAGGTCAAGCCCAACGGCTACATCCGCACGGCGCCTGATTCCACGGCCACCAACATTCCCGGCGTCTACGCTGCGGGCGACGTCACCGACGACATCTATCGTCAGGCGGTGACGGCGGCCGGCATGGGCTGCATGGCGGCGTTGGAGGCCGAGCGCTGGCTGACGGTGCAGGGCACATTGACGCAAGAGTCTTCGGTGAAAGCCGCCGAATGATCCTCACCCGCGAGAGCCCTCTGGACTGGGACAAGCTCCGCATCTTCCACGCGGCGGCGGAAGCCGGCTCGTTCACGCATGCGGGCGAGGCTCTGGGGTTGAGCCAGTCGGCAGTGAGCCGGCAGGTGAGCGCGCTCGAGCAGGATCTGCGCGTGCCGCTGTTCCACCGTCACGCGCGCGGCTTGATCCTGACCGAGCAGGGCGAAGTCCTGTTCCGCACCGTGAAGGACGTCTGGCAGAAGCTTGACGCAACGCGCATGCGCCTGTCGGACAATCGCGAGCGCCCGCATGGCCTGCTGCGCGTGACGACCACGGTCGGCATCGGCTCGGAATGGCTGACGCCGCGCATCGCCGAATTTCTCGAACTCTATCCGGACATCGAGCTCAACCTGATCCTCTCGGATGAGGAACTCGACATCGGCATGCGCGAGGCGGATGTGGCGCTGCGCGTGCGCGAGCCGGTGCAGCCCGATCTCATTCGCCGGCGCCTGTTCACCATGCATTTTCACGCCTATGCGTCGCCGGGCTATCTCAAGCGCTACGGGCAGCCCAAGACGCTCGACGATCTCGACAAGCACCGGATCCTGACCTACGGCGCGTCCAACGCGCATTACCTGACCAACATCAACTCGCTGCAATATGCAGGGCGCGCCTCGCGCAGCCCGCGTCCCTCGACGCTCACCTGCAACAACATTCCCGCGCTGCGCCGCGCCGTCGAGGCCGGGGCGGGGATTTCGGTGCTGCCGGATTATCTGGTCGAGCCGGATTCGACGCTGGTGCGCATCCTGCCGGAGGCGGACATGCCCGAGCTCGATTGCTATCTGGTCTATCCGGAAGAGCTGAAGGCAGTCGCCAGAATCCAGGTGTTCCGTGACTTCCTGGTCGCCAGCGCCCAGCGCTGGGATTTCTGACCTAGTCCATTCCAGCATGGCGGCTATGCGCCAATTGCGTTTGTAGGCCCGGTCCCGGGCGGTGAAGATGACGGGCTCGTTTCTGGGCTGGCTTCGTCCCTTCGGCCGGTTCGGCTTCGACCTCCGTAAGACCCTCTGAGAGACCCGCGGAAGCGGAAAGGCCGGGCTGAAAAGCCCGGCCTTCTTTTTTGGCTAGAACCAGATCTTCTCGTTTTCCATGCCCTTGTAGAGGCTGGCCACCTGCTCGCCGTAGCCGTTGAACAGGAGGGTGGGCACGCGCTCGCTTTTGCCGAGCACTTCCTCGGTGGCCTGTGTCCAGCGTGGGTGTGGGACAGCCGGGTTCACATTCGCCCAGAAGCCGTATTCGGACGATTGGAGCGCCTGCCAGAAGTTCTTCGGCTGCTTGTCGACGAAGGAAATCTTGGTGATCGATTTCACCGACTTGAAACCGTATTTCCAAGGCGTGTGCAGGCGGATCGGCGCGCCGAACTGCTTGGCCAGCGGCTTGCCATAGGCGCCCGTCACCATCAGCGCCAGATCATTGGTGGCCTCAGCCATCGTCAGGCCCTCGATGTACGGCCATGGATACCAGCTGAGCTTCTGGCCGGGACCCATCTTCGGGTCCATGAAGGTTTCGAACTGGATGTATTTCGCGCTCGAGGTCGGCTTGCAGAGATCGACGAGCTGCTTCAGCGGGAAGCCGGTCCACGGAATGGTCATCGACCAGGCCTCGACACAGCGGTGGCGGTAAAGACGCTCTTCCAGCTGCACCTTCTTCAGGAGATCGTCGATGCCGATTTCGAAGGGCTTTTCGACCATCCCGTCGATTTTCAGCGTCCACGGCCGGGTCTTCAGCGTGTCGACGCGGTTGAAGATGCGCTTGTCGGAGCCGAATTCGTAGAAGTTGTTGTATTGCTGGTTGGCCTTCTCGGGCGTCAGGTCGCGATCGAGCTTGAACGCCTCGTTGCGCTTGGCGGGGTAGAGCGAGGCCGAAGGATCGGGCTCCTCGGCGGCCACCGCAGGCAGGGCGCCCGCGAGGATCGAGCCTGCGCCCGCACCCAGCACGGCGCGGCGGTCCAGAAAGAGCGCCTCGGGCGTGGCCTCGCGCTCCGGAATTTCCCAGCCCTTGCGGCGGAAGTAATGCATGGCGTGCTCCTCAGGATCGCGGGCTTGTTTGCGTGTACGTGATTTGTAGTCCTGTTGGATGAAAAGCCCATGCGGGCAGCGATCAATTTTCCGGGCGCGGCGGGCTGGCCAACGGAAGCGCAGCATTTATGGTGCCCTGCGGGACGCACTAGCCCCCATTGCCCCGAAGGGCCTTTTCCCCTATGAGGCGCATGCGCCCGCCGACACCCTTGGAGGCACGGGCGCAGTTTCTTTGAAAAGGACCAATCTGATGGCAGCAGCAATGAAGTCGCTTGCGGCCACGGTCCGCAGCGGAGTCGGCAAGGGGGCCGCCCGCAGCGAACGCCGTGAAGGCCGTGTACCGGGCGTGATCTATGGCGGTGGCGAAGCCGCCGAGCCGATCTCGCTCAACTATCGTGAGCTCAACAAGCTCATCTACGCCGGTCACTTCCTGACCACGATCTTCGAACTCGACATCGAAGGCCGCAAGGAGCGGGTCATTCCGCGCGATTACCAGCTCGATGTCGTCAAGGACACGCCGCTTCACGTCGATTTCCTGCGCCTGCGTCCGGGTTCGTTCCTCAAGGTGAACGTGCCCGTGCACTTCTCCAGCCAGGAAACCTGCCCCGGCATCAAGAAGGGCGGTTCGCTCAACGTCGTTCTGCACTCGATCGAGATGAAGGTCCCCGCGGACGCGATTCCGGAAGGCGTCACCGCCGACCTGAACGAGCTCGACATCAACGAATCGCTGCACATCTCGGCGATCACGTTGCCGGAAGGCTGCAAGCCGACGCAGCAGGGCGATTTCACGATTGCCTCGATCTCGCCGCCGGCCCGTGTCGAAGAGACGCCGGTCGTCGCCGCTGCTGCCGCCGCCGCTGCTCCGGCCGCCAAGGGCAAGAAGTAAGCTTTTAGCTTTCTTCAGTTATTTACCGCCCGCGCCTTCCGCGCGGGCGGTTTTGCATCAGAGGCCCACATGCTGCTCTTCGTCGGGCTCGGCAATCCGGGCCGCCAATATGCGGGAAACCGCCATAACATCGGCTTCATGGCCGTAGAGGCCATCGCCCGCGCGCATGGCTTTCCCGTCGCGCGCACCAAGTATCAGGGTCTGACGACCGAAGGGACGATCGGCTCCGAGCGCGTCATCCTCATGCAGCCGCAGACCTACATGAACGACAGCGGGCGCGCAGTCGGCGAAGCCGCACGCTTTCACAAGATCCCGCTCGACAATATCGTCGTCTTCCACGACGAGCTCGATTTGCCGCCCGCGAAACTGCGCGTGAAGAAGGGCGGCGGCAACGCCGGCCACAATGGCCTGCGCTCGATCACCGCGCATATGGGCAACGACTACCGGCGCGTGCGGCTCGGCATCGGCCACCCGGGCGACAAGGCGCTCGTCCACGGCTTCGTGCTGAACGATTTCGGCCGCGGCGAAATGGAATGGGTGAGCACGCTTTGCGACGCAGTGGCGAAGAACGTGCCATTGCTGGTGAAGGGCGAGGACGCAGCGTTTCAGAACCGCATCCACCTCGCGATGGATGCGGCGGGGTTCAAGGACCCGAAGTTGCCGGGCGAGAAGTAGAGAAGCGGCCGTGCTGCTCATCTTGTGGTCTTGGACAAAGTCGCACTAAATGGAATACTTGCCGGCGAGCAGCACGACCGCAATGAGTTCAATGGTATCAGTCTTTTTTTTGTAAATTGAAGACTTTTTATTGTCGACGCAAGTGTTGAAATGAACCCGCATTTCAAGTGGTCTCAAAAAATATGATTGTTTATTTGCTCGGTTGAGCGGAGCTAATTTATTATGGAAGTAATTATATCAGTCCCATTATTCATTGCGCTCGTCTCAGTCGTCATTTATTCCATTTCTGTCGCTTTGCGAGCGAGGAAATTGGCGAAGAAACGATTCATTGTTCTAATCGAGACCTTGCGATCCAACGCCGACGCTGCGAGTGACATGTCGCGTGCCTTAACGCATAGCGTAAATTCCACATTGCATAGCCTACATTCCGCTAATGTGATTGCGCGCGCCTCGGACTACAGCTCGCGCCCGATGGTTGAATCCCGATTGAACATGCTGACGCGCGGTTCCCTTTCAGAGCCGCCTCCCGATGTCTATGAGATCAACTTCCTGATTCGAAGCATCACCTTGACGCAAAGGGTAGTTTCCTTCGCGTGGGCCCCTACAGTATGTTCGATTGCAGTCGGATCTGAGTATCAAAAACAAACCGCTGGATGCATTCAAAGTCATGAAAAATATGCTCGTTCGCGTGGGTATAATTACGTGACCGTGGACACGGCGCCATTGCATTTCGAGCGGCCCGCGCCATGGTTG
>JANXTB010000269.1 GCA_025356415.1 Hyphomicrobiales bacterium | reverse complement strand
TGATTTCCGATCATGTCGACTGGGATGAACTCTGCGCGACCTGCGTCGAAACCGGCGCATCGGAAATCTGGGTCACGCATGGCGCGGAAGACGCCATCGTCCATTGGTGCCGCCAGCGGGGCATCGATGCGCAGCCGCTGCACATGATCGGCTATGGCGATGACGAGGCCGAGGCCAGCGTAGATACAAGCTCTGGGGCGCCGGCGTGAACCGTTTCGCCGAATTGCTCGATCGTCTCGCCTACGAGCCGTCGCGCAACAACAAGCTGCGCCTGATGAGCGATTATTTCCGCCGCACGGAAGATCCCGAGCGCGGCTATGCGCTGGCGGCGATGACCAGCGCACTGTCTTTCGCGCACGCCAAGCCCGCGATCATCCGCAACCTTATCGCCGAGCGCACCGATCCCGTGCTGTTCGAAATGTCCTATGATTATGTGGGCGATCTTTCAGAAACAGTCGCGCTGCTGTGGCCCGCGCCCAATCAGGATCGCCGCAACGCGCCACCCCCGACGCTGGCGGAAGTCGTGCACGGCTTGCAGGAAACCGAGAAGCGCGAATTGCCCGCGCTGCTCGCCAGCTGGCTCGATCAGCTTGATGAGACGGGCCGCTGGGCGCTGCTGAAACTGATCACCGGCGCGTTGCGCATCGGCGTGTCGGCGCGACTTGCAAAAACCGCGCTCGCGGCGCTGGGCGATTTGCCGCCGAATGAAATCGAGGAAGTCTGGCACGGGCTCGAGCCGCCCTACATCGATCTCTTCGCCTGGGTCGAGGGCCGCGAGGGCAAGCCCGTCGCGACCGATCCCGCGCCGTTTCGCACGCCGATGTTGGCGCATGCGGTCGAGGACAGCGATTTTGCAAAACTCGATCCCGCCGATTTCACCGCCGAATGGAAATGGGACGGCATTCGCGTGCAGGCGGTGGCGGGCGCCAATGCCGAGGGCGTGCGCATCACGCGACTTTACTCGCGCACGGGCGAGGATGTTTCGGGCGCCTTTCCCGATCTCATCGCCATGCTGGCGGACGAACGTTTCGGCGATGTCGCGCTCGATGGCGAATTGCTGATCCTGCGCGAGGGACTGGTCGAACCCTTTTCAGTGCTGCAGCAGAGGCTCAATCGCAAATCCGTCTCCACGAAACTCGTGGCTCAATATCCCGCACATATTCGCGCTTACGATCTTCTGTCGGAGAATGGCGAAGACTTGCGCGCGCTGACGTCCGTCGAGCGGCGCGAGCGTCTGGCTTCTTTCGTGCAACGCTTCGCGCATGACAGGCTCGATCTGTCCGTGCAGGTCGAATTCGCAACATGGGAAGATCTCGCTGCAGCGCGGGCTGATCCTGCAACAGCAGGCGCGGGCGCCGATGCGGAAGCGATCGAGGGCGTGATGCTGAAGCGCCGCGACAGTATCTATGTGCCCGGACGTCCGAAAGGGCTTTGGTACAAGTGGAAGCGCGATCCGTTCAACATCGACGCGGTGCTGATGTATGCGCAACGCGGCCACGGCAAGCGTTCTTCTTTTTATTCCGATTACACATTCGGCTGCTGGCGCGGCGAGGAATTGGTGCCAGTCGGCAAAGCCTATTTCGGTTTCACGGATGAAGAGCTGAAGGAGCTCGACAAATACATCCGCAATCACACGCGCAATCGCTTTGGCCCGGTGCGCGAGCTCGACTTTTCGCGTGACGAGGGACTGGTGCTGGAAGTCGCGTTCGAAGGCCTCAATCGCTCGACGCGTCACAAGTCAGGCGTGGCCATGCGCTTCCCGCGCGTCTCGCGAATCCGCTGGGACAAGCCCGCCCGCGACGCCGACACGCTTGAGGCGCTGGAAGCTTTGCTGGATTGCCGCAGTGCGACAAAAGCGCAACCGTGAGCAGGAAAGCTGTGGTGTGACAAAAGTTTACACTACCCAAGTCGAGAACCCGGTGTAACCTTCAAGGGACGGTTAGGTTCCTCCCGCGCCGCCATAAAATTTCTTGGAATTTCACAAGGTCCGGTTCGCGCCGGGCCGCGGTCCCACTTTACCCTTGGGGGCATTCCACGTGAGCACGATCACAGTCGTTCACCTTGTCCTGGTGCTACTCGGCGCCGATGGCCAGACGAATACGCAAGTCCGTGAATTTCCCAATGTGAACGAGTGCAAGCAGGCGGAAACGGCAGCGCATGACGCGGCCAAGATCGCCGGGAACATCACCGATGTCGGCACGATCTGCGTCAAGTCCGAGTTCGATTCCGCCATCAAGCCTCGGGCCTGATCGTCCTCACGCCAGATCTATTCACGCGCCTGGGTCCGGCGTCAGCGCATCCGCGCCGGGCCGCAGCATGCGTTCGCGAAACGCCGCCCCATGCTCGCGTGGCGCGCCCGGCCGCAGGCTTGCGATAAATCCGGCTGAAAAGCCCGCCGCCGCTCCCGCCAGCGCTGCCATACCCATGACGTCTGGCAGCGGCGCGCCCTCCGCCAGCAGCAAGTCGCCCGTATAGGCGGCGACGCCCAGTCCTGCGACCAGCGCGAGTATGGCCTCGAGGCTTCCCGCGCGCGGCCAGAAGCTCAACATCAGCAAGGGCGCGAGCCCCGCCGCGCAGAGCATCAGCGATAGCGCCAGCCACAAGCGCGGATCGGCGTTCAGGCGAACGACCGCGACACAGAGCACGATCAGCGACGCGACGAGTGTCAGCCGCGTGGTCGCAAGGCGCCGGCTGGTGATCACCGCGCGATCGCGAATTCTGTAAAACAGATCATGGCCGATAGCGGTGGCGAGCCCTTGCAGCCCGGCCGCGGCCAGCGCGAGGCTGACGCCATACCAGCCAGCCAGCGTCAGCGCGCGCCAAGCGCCGCCGAGCGCCTGCGTTTCGGCAAGCCCGAACGTCAGGAAGTCCATGGTGGCGGACACATCGCCGGGGCGCAGCACGCCTGCGAAACCCGACGCGGCCGCGCAAGCCGCGCGCGCCTGCGCGGGTCCACTGGCGTGCTGGCCGCAAATCGAGACGTAGCCCTCGGCGCTCGCCCGGTAAAACACATCCGTCAGCCGGTCCGGCCTTTGGCCGATCAACGCGACATCGAGCCCGATGGCGCCCAGCGCCAAAGTCATCACCGTCGCAAAGCCGATCAGCAGAAGCCAGGTCACGCCCGCCCCCACCGCGAATTGCGCGCCGACGCGATCGCGCACGGTCGCCGAAAGCACGAGCAGCGGCGCGAAGGCGCCGAGCCCGAGCGCGATCGCGAGCGCGAGCCATCCCGAGCCGCCGCCCGAGAGCCCGCCCCAATCGGCGAGCCTTTCGGCGGCGTGGGCCCATGCTTCAGACGAGCCGATGACCGGCGAGGGCAGGGCGATGTCCTGCGAGGACAAGAGCAATATGGGCGCAACAAGCGCGGCCAGCAGCATGCCGCCTGCGGCGGCCGAGCCCCATGTCAGTCCGCGCAGGCCGCCGGGTACAAGCGTGGCGACCAGCACCAATCCCGAGAGAAGTGCCGCGACCGCGGGAGACGCGCCCATGTGTGTTCCGAGCACGCGCAAGGCTTCTGAAAGCCCCGCCAGCGCGGC
>JANXTB010000259.1 GCA_025356415.1 Hyphomicrobiales bacterium | reverse complement strand
ATCGCGATCTCTCCGCCGACAAGACCGACAAGAGCCCGCTTGGCGACAAGCTTCCGGCCGACGTGCGCAAGAACGTGATATGGGTCGCGCCCAAGCGCGTCGCCGAAGTCGAGTTTCGCGGCTGGACGGGTGGCGGAATCTTGCGGCAGGCGTCCTTCAAGGGTTTGCGCGAGGACAAGGACCCGAGCGAGATCGTCCGTGAGGATACGCCAGCCGAACCGACACGCGAGTCAGCGAGAGGCGCAGCCATGAAACAGGCCAGTCGGCCCGACAACATCCGCCTCACGCATCCCGATCGCGTGCTCTGGCCCGAGGCTGGCGTCACCAAGGAGGCGCTCGCCGATTATTACGCGCTGGTGTGGCCACGCATGCAAAAGCACCTTGCAGGACGCGCGCTCGCGCTGGTGCGCTGCCCGACCGGCATTGCGCATTGCTTCTTCCAGAAACACGCGTGGGAGGGCATGTCGAAAGACATCGAGCAAGTGCGCGACCGCCAAGATCCCGAAACGCTCGTCTCCGTCTCCACCCTGCCCGGCCTCATCGGCCTCGTGCAGGCGAGCGTGTTGGAAATTCATCCGTGGGGATCGCTCGTCGACGACATCGAGCGGCCCGATCGACTGACGATGGATCTCGACCCCGGCGAAGACGTGCCGTGGGACAGTCTCGTCGCAGCCGCGCGCGAGACGCGTGACCGGCTGAAGGAAAAAGGGCTGACGGCGTTCTGCAAGACGACCGGAGGCAAGGGCCTGCATGTCGTCGTGCCGCTAACGCCCTCTGCCGACTGGGACACGGCGAAAGCCTTCTGCCGCAAGCTTGCCGAGGAAATGGCTGCGGACAATCCCGCCGCTTACGTCTCCACCATGGCGAAGGTGGCGCGGCGCGGGCGCATCTATGTTGACTACCTGCGCAACGGGCGCGGCGCGACAGCGGTCGCGGCCTATTCCACGCGCGCGCGCCCGTCGTGCGGCGTGTCGACTCCGGTCACATTCGAGGAGCTGGAAAGCTTGCGCAGCGGCGATCATTATACGCTGCTCAATCTTGCGCGACGGCTGGAATATGAAGGCGCCGATCCGTGGGCGGATTTCTTCAAGGTGAAGCAGAAATTGCCCGAGCTTGACGCGCAAACGACACGCCGGGCAACGACCGCCGCCACGCCCGTGCGCAAGCGTCCGGCGCCAAAAAAAGCGACAGCAAAGAAATCCCTGGCCAAGAAATCCGCGCCACGCAAAGAGGCCCGCAAGGCTCCTTCAAAGAAAGCTCCAGCGCACAAAAGGGGCTGAGCCGCAGCTGGAACTTCACGCCGCACTGCTCGTTGCAAGCTCGCTGGCACCCCCTGCGCAGAATAGGAGCGCCCCATGGCCGCGGTCAAAACGATGCAAGATCTCTTCGTGCATACGCTCAAAGATATCTACTACGCGGAAAAGCTCATCTATCGTAGCCTTCCGAAGATGATGAAGCAGGCGTCATCGCCCGAGCTGAAACAGGCTTTCGAAAAGCACCGTCAGGAAACCGAAGGCCAGATTGAGCGTCTCGAACAGATCTTCGAGGAGTGCGAAGTCGCGGCGCGCGGCGTGCGTTGCGAGGCGATGGACGGCATCATCGCCGAAGCCAAGGAAACGATGGACGAGATCGAGGACGATCAGGTCCGCGACGCCGGCATGCTGGCCGCCGCGCAGACCGTCGAGCATTACGAAATCTCGCGCTACGGCACGATGATCGCCTGGGCCAATCAACTCGGCATGAAGAATGCCGTGAAGCTGCTTCAGCAGACGCTCGATGAAGAAAAGAAAACAGACAAACTGCTGAGCGATCTCGCGCTGAAGCAGGTCAATCAGGAAGCGGAATAACGAGCAAAGGATCGTTCATGAGCGAACCGCAAACCCGTCTCAACCCGCAGGACGCGCGACAGGGCAAGGGCGGGGTGCGTCTCACCATGATCCTCGCCGTCGTGCTGATTTTGGCGGTGATCGCCGGCGCCATTCTCTACTACGGCGTTCGCTGATCACCCGTCGCGACGACACATAAAAAAGGGCGCCTCAACCGAGGCGCCCTTTATTGTGTCCAATTGTGGCCTCAGTAGCCGCGGCAGATTTCGCGACCGTAATCGTCGATATAGCAGCGGCTATAACGCTCATAACGGGGACCCGAGTTGGCGCCGATCGCCGCGCCGCCGAGCGCGCCAATGGCCGCGCCTGCTAACGCCCCGCCGCCCGTGCCCGTGGCCGCGCCGCCGATGGCCGCGCCCGCCACGCCACCGAGCGCCGCGCCGCCCAGCGTGCGGTCAGCCTGAGTTTGCCCGCAGCCCGCGAGGGCGATTGCGAAAGTAGAGGCCAGAAGAATTTTTTTCACGGGCGTTCTCCATTGCTACGCCAGGGATGACGGAGCCTTAACCCACGAAAAAAAGGGAAGTTCCTCGGCAACGCCCTGCGCCGTAAGGTTTAGCTTAAGTAGGGGTAAGCAGAATCTTTGCAAAAAAAGCTGCGTCTTGGCAGGAACTCAAGCTGATCCTTCGCGTTACCCCTTCGTCAATCTTGACCGCAACCGCAGCGAGATACGCCATGGAAGAGAAAAAGAAGTCCCTTCGCGGCTTTGCCGCCATGAGCCCGGAACGCCAGCGCGAGATCGCCCGCAAGGGTGGCGAAAGCGTGCCGAACGAGAAGCGCAGCTTTTCGCAGAACCCGGGCCTGGCCGCAGAAGCTGGTCGCAAGGGCGGGCAGAATGTGAACCCGTCGAAGCGCAGCTTCTCTCAGAATCACGAATTGGCTTCGCAGGCCGGTCGCAAGGGCGGGCATGCTTCGCACGGCGGCAAGAAGGCGGCGAGCCCGGTTTCGGAGTGATCGCCTTTTCGGACCAAGTAAAAAAGCGCCGCGTTTCCGCGGCGCTTTTCTGTTTTGGACGTCAATTCTGAGAGAGCGTCAGGACGCGCTCGGGTTTGCAGCCGCACGGCGATTGCCATGCGAAGAATGTCCACCCTTGCGGCCCGCTTCGGACGCCAATTGATGGTTCTGGGAGAAGCTGCGTTTCTCATTGGGAACGCTTCGCCCACCCTTGCGCGCGATTTCTCGCTGCTTCTCGCGATCCATCGATGCGAACCCCCGGTTAGATGTCGACTTGCGCTCCTGCTCCATGCGGTCCTCCTCGCTTATCACTCGTCTTGTAACGGGGCGAGATGGTTAACGGTTCCCCCAATTCGGGCTATGCTCTCAGCTACAAAGCTGAAAAAACAAGCGTTTGGAGCGGAAGAAAATTAGCTCCGAGGCCGGTCCAGCGGCAAGCGGATGCCGCCCAGCGCCGCCCCGATCAGCACGAGGCAGGGTCCGGCGGGGTGCGCCTCTGCTACTTTTTCCGGCAATTCCAAAATCGTCCCTGTGATGCGGCGCTCATCGGGCCAGGTGGCGCGCTCGACGACTATGGCCGGCGTTTGCGGGTCCAGCCCCTCGGCGAGCAAGCGATCGACCAGCAGGGGCAGCGTCTTCACGCCCATGTAAACGACGGTCGTCGCGCGCGGATCCGTCAGCGCGGCCCAGGCGAGATCGTCCGGCAGGCGGCCATTGCGGGCGTGGGCGGTGATGAACTGCACGCGCCGTGCGGTTTCGCGCTCGGTCAGCGACAGGCCGAGAGAAGCGGCGGCCCCCGCGGCGGCCGTCACACCGGGCACGATTTCCAGAGGAATGCCGGCCGCAAGCACGCCGGCGATCTCCTCGCCTGCGCGGCCGAAAATCATCGGGTCGCCGCCCTTCAGCCGCACGACGCGCTTGCCTTCCAGCGCCAGCGATACGATCAGGGCGGTAATGTCCTCCTGCGTGCAGGAAGGTTTGTAGCCGCGTTTGCCAACCGCGATGCGCGTCGCCTCGCGACGCGCCGCATTGACGGTGCGCGGCGACACCAGATCGTCATAGAGAACGACATCCGCCGATTGAAGGGCGCGCACCGCTTTCACCGTAAGTAGATCGGGGTCGCCCGGACCCGCGCCGACCAGCACGACGGACCCGCGCGTCGGTGCGCTCGTCGCATCCGTGTCTATCGAGGCGAGCAACTCGGTGAGATCGCCCTCGCTTGGGGCCACATCGGCCTGCTCCATCGCGCGGCGCGTGAACCGTTCCCAGAAGCGGCGACGCGCGCGGAAGTCGAGATGGCGGGCCATGACGGATGGGCGCCAAGCCTTCGCGGCCTTCGCCCATTCACGCAATCCCTGCGGCAGGATCGTCTCGATGCGTGCGCGTATTTCCTGCCCGAAGACGGGCGCGGCGCCATCCGTCGAAATGCCGATCACGACCGGCGAACGCTCGACGATGCTGCCGAACTGGAAATCGCAGAATGCGGGACGATCCACGACATTGACCGGCACGCCGGCGCCGTGCGCGGCGTCGCGAAAGCGCTGGGCCTCGTCGTCGCTCTCGACATCGCCGATGGCCAGCGCGCAGCCCTGCATGTCGGACGCCGCCCAACCGCGCGGGATGATTTCGACATTGGCGATTTCGTCAGCTGCGGTACGCATCTTTTCGCCGGGCTCGGCGGCGAACACGCGGACTTGCGCACCGGTCGCGGCCAGAAGCTCGGCCTTCCAGGCGGCGCCATCGCCGCCGCCAGCCAGCAGCACCGGCTTGCCGGTGAGCCGGAAGAAAACCGGCAAGGTTGCGAGCGCTCCAAGACGCGCGGTCGGCGCTGCATCTGGCCTGCGTTGATCCATCTCTCGCGAACTCCGAACGGCGCAAGTCCCCCGTACCGCTTTGATCTCCCGGTTGCAAGGAACCTGGCCGGACCTGGGCCGTTTGATCGCGAGAGACCCGTCACAAGAAAGTAAGCCGCGATGGAGCCCTGCCCGCATGAGTGACCTGCTCTCCTCCGCGTCTACGAGAACGAAAATACGTCTGGGCGGTCGGCGCAACGACGACACGCTGACAACGATTGTCGTCGCCGCCTTCATCATCGCGGCGCTTTATCTCGGCCGGCAGATTTTCGTCCCCATCGCCATCGCCGTATTGCTCAGCTTTGTGCTGGCGCCTGCCGTGCTGCTCCTGCGCCGCTGGCGCGTGGCGCGCAGTGTTTCCGTGCTCATTGTCGTGTTCATCGCCTTCAGTTTCATCTTCGGACTGGGAACGATCATCACGCGTCAGGTTTCCGATCTGGCCAATGAGCTTCCCCGCTATCAGGTCACGATTGCGCAGAAAATGGAGACGGTCCGCACCGCGGCCACCGGTTCGCTGTTCATCTCGCATGTCGCCGACGCCTTCAGGAGCGTCGGCAATCCCTTTGCGCGGCGCCGAGGCGACTCGCCCGAAAACGCTCCCGCGCAGTCGGGCGGCGGCGCGCAGGAGCCAGCTCCCGAGCCCGTGCCGGTCGAAGTGCATCAACCCGCGCCCGGCCCGATGGAAATGCTCCAGACGGTCGCTTCGACCGTGCTCGAGCCGCTCGCGACCGCCGGCATCGTCGCCATTTTCATCATCTTCATTCTCATGCAGCGCGAGGATTTGCGCGACCGCATGATCCGGCTGTTTGGCGGCGGCGATCTGCATCGCACGACCGTCGCACTCGACGATGCGGCGCGACGCCTCAGCCGTTTCTTCCTCGTGCAGACCGCGCTGAACGCGGCCTTCGGCGTGGTCATCGCCATCGGTCTGTCGATCATCGGCGTGCCGAGCCCGATGCTGTGGGGATTGCTCGCCGCGATCCTGCGCTTCGTGCCCTACATCGGCGCCTTTGTCTCGGCGCTCGGGCCGATTGCGCTGGCCGCCGCCGTCGATCCCGGCTGGAGCATGGCGATCCTTACCCTCGCCTTGTTCCTGGTGCTGGAGCCGATCACCGGCCAAGTCATCGAGCCGCTGCTTTATGGCCATTCCACGGGGCTTTCTCCCATCGCGGTCGTCGTATCGGCGACATTCTGGACGTGGCTGTGGGGACCGATCGGGCTCTTGCTGGCGACGCCGCTCACCGTCTGTCTCGTGGTGCTAGGGCGACACGTGGAGCGTCTGACGTTTCTCGACATCGTACTGAGCGATGCGCCAGCCCTGACGCCGCCGGAGGGCTTCTACCAGCGCATGCTCGCGGGCGATCCGTCAGAAGCCGCCGATCAGGCGAACGATTATCTGCGCACCGGAAAGCTGATCGATTTCTACGATGAAATTGCATTCCCAAGCTTGATCATGGGTCAGGCGGATGCGCGTCGTGGACTTCTCGACGAGGCCCATCAGGCCGAAATCCGCGACACGATCGGTGAGGTCATTGACGATCTCGACGAAGCCGATCTCGAGCCCAAGCTCAATGAGGCGGAGGCGAAGGCCAAGGAAGGCGAGGCCCCGGCTCCCGCCCTCGCCCTGCCTCCGCAATTGCAGGTTCTGTCGCCAGACCAGATCGCGCCGGAGTTTGGCGCCGAGACCGCCGTGCTCTGCGTCGCGGCGCGCGGGCCTATCGATGAAGCCGCAGCTACTGTGCTCGCGCAATTGCTGCGCAAGCATGGATTGGGCGCGCAGGTTGCGGGCGCGGAGACCTTGGCGCCAGGACGCATCGGGCGTTTGCCGACGCATGATGTCGCGCTCGTCTGCCTGTCGGCGTTCGATGCGGATCTGGCGAGCGCGCATCTGCGCTACGCCGTGCGCCGCATTCGTCGTCGCCTGCCGCACGCGCAAATCGTTGGATGTTTCTGGATGCCGAAGGAAACGCAGGAACGCGCGCCGGACATGTGCGCCAACACGGGCACGGACATCTGCGCGACGTCATTGCCGAAAGCGCTTGAAGCTTGCCTCGAGGCTGCGCGCCGCAAGCCTGCCACGGAGGCGGAAGCTCCAAAGAACGCTGTGGCGTAGGGTTTAATCGTAACGGATGTAGCGGTACGCCGGATCGTCCGGCGTGCCTTCGAGCGCGCCGCCGGCTGCAGGGCGCCACATCACGACCTCTTCGATCTTCTGCGCCAGTTCCATGTCCTTCTCGGTGACGCCGCCAGCGTCATGCGTGTTCAACCGCACCGTGACTGACGGATAAGAGACGAGAAGTTCGGGATGGTGCCACGCGGCCTCGGCGAGATGGCCGATGGTGTTGACGACCATCAGCGTGCCCTTCCAGCCCTGCGTGCGGAAGACGCGCTCGATGGCGCCATTATCGAGCCGCCAATGCGGCAACGTCTTTGCAAGGCGCGCGCGAATGTCGTTGTCGTCAAGAACGTGTCCAGACATTCGCGCGCTCCTAATTTGAATTACTTCTTTTTGCCGTCCGCGCCGAACTGCTTGAGATAAGCGGTCAGGTTGTCGATCTCGGTTTCGTTCTGGACGCCAGCGAAGACCATCTTGGTGCCGGGCACCTTGGCGCGCGGATTCTTGATGTAGTCCTTGAAGGTCGCCTCATCCCAGGTGAACCCTGAATTCTTGTTGGCTTCTGAATAATTATAGCCCTCGACGGAGCCCGAATGACGGCCGATGACGCCATTGAGGTTCGGGCCAACGCTGTTCTTGGCGGTTTCGCCAATCTGGTGGCAGGCGCGGCACTTGGTGAAGCTCTTCTCCCCGGCTTCAGCGTCCTGCGCCATCGCCTGCCCGGCGAAACCCAGAACGGCGAAAGCGGCGGCGGCCGCCATGGTATGTTTGAAATGCATGTGATCTCCTCGAGCATGACGCCAGAACGACAAATCTGGTCTTGAACCTGCGGGACCGGCGCCTGACCGGCGCGCGCCCGGAAGACCATATGAAGCCCAGCTGAGGAAACGACAAGACCCTCCCGACGCCACAAATCTGTCGCGTTCAGGTCCGCAACTTGCGATCTGCCGAAGCGTTTAAACGCCGGGCCCACAATGTGCGCGGCGAGGGGGGAGTATGGGCGAGCCGATGAATCTTCAAATAAATACGGTTGCCGGTCACACCGATAGCTCCGCCCACTCTGCTGAACCCACCCGCCTGCTGCCTATTTTTTCCGGTCCGCCCCGTGCTTTGGCGTCCCCTGTGGCGGGTTGCCGCATCCTCATGACCGTCGCCCAGAACGCCCGCGACGGCGAAACCCGCCCGCTGGTCGATGACCTGGCTTTCGAGGACTCGCTGGCGATGGCCGCCCATCTCGCCACGCGTGACATGAAGGTTGTTCTGGCCCCTGTCGGCGAGCCATTCTCGCCCGACGACCTGCGCATGATTGCGCGCTTGCCGGGCGTCAATGTCTGGGAAGGGCGCAGGATCACCGCGCCGCAGGACGCCGCCGCCGCCAGCGCGGCCGACCTGCAGGCGGCGGCCACCGCCGGGCGCGCCGACCTCGTACTCCTGCATGATCCGGCGCTGGCCGCCGCGCAACGGGGTTCGCGTCCCACTGTCGTCATCTGCGAGGGATCGCGCCTGCTGGACTGGCGCCAGCGGCACGCCGATGCGCCCATTCCCGACGCTGTGCGCACAGCAGCGGCTCTCGAGCGTCTGGGGCTGCACGCGGCCGACCGCGTGATCGCGCCGAGCAGATCACTCGCCAACGAACTCGTCGCCCTGCACGGGTTGACGCTGCCGCCAGCCATCGTGCCGCCGGTGTTCCGCAAGCCGGCGCCGCACGACAAGCGTGTCGCCGGGGACACCGGCTTTGTGACCGCCGGCGCGGCGCAGGCCGATCCGGCTGACCTGGTGCGGTTCGATCGCGCGGCGGCGCAAATATTCGGGCAGGTTCTGCTGTTCGACATGCGCGCGCGGGATCCTGGTCAGGCGCTTTGTCTGGAGCATCTGCACAGACTCCCGCCGATGAACGCCGCCGCCGCGCAGGCTCTTCTGTTGCGCGCATCGG
>JANXTB010000234.1 GCA_025356415.1 Hyphomicrobiales bacterium | reverse complement strand
GGATTTCGGCCGCATGCTGGTCGCCCATTACCGCGACATCGAGCGCGACTCGAAAGAGGCGTTTTCCGACAAGATCGCGTCGCTCGAAGAAAAGCTCGCCACGCCGTCTGCGGATTAGCGCGTCAACCGGCGCAAACCCGTGATTGCGCCGGCCTCCATCGTCGCGACTTCGTCGGCCAGGCGCTCCACCTCTTCGGCTGAATGGCTGACGTAGAGTGTGGGGATCGCAAACCGCGCGCGCAGTCGATCGAGATAGGGCAGGATCTCCGCGCGCCGCGCCGCATCGAGCGAGGCGAGCGGTTCATCCATCAGCATGAGGCGCGGCCGCGCCAGCAAGGCGCGGCCAATCGCGACGCGCTGCTGTTCGCCGCCTGACAGGTTGCGCGTGCGCCGTGTCAGCAAGGGCGCGAGCCCTAGCAGCGACACCACTTCGTCAAAAGTGGCTACAGGCGCGCGGTCTTTCGCAAACGCCTCGCCGTAGGTGAGGTTGTGGCGCACGCTCAGATGCGGAAACAGCCGCCCTTCCTGAAACACATAACCAATGGCGCGCTCATGCGGCGCCAGACACACGCCCCGCGCGGTGTCGAGCCAGACGCGATCATCAACGCTGATGCGGCCTCGCGTCGGGCGCACGAGCCCGGCGAGAATGTTGAGCAGCGTCGTCTTGCCCGCGCCCGACGGTCCGAAGATCGCCGTCACGGGTCCCGCGCATTCGAGTTTCACATCGAGATTGAACGGGCCAGCCTTGTGCTGGATGTCGAGCGCGAGCCTCATAGGTCAGACGCCTTGCGCAGGATGCGTCGCGCGAGAAGTTCGGACGCCATCAGCGCGATCATCGCAATGGCGACGGAGACGAGCGTGAGGCGAATGGCGCCGGCGTCGCCGCCGGGGACCTGTGTGTAGGAATAGATCGATGTCGCAATGGTCTGCGTTTCGCCGGGAATGTTGGAGACGAAGGTGATGGTCGCGCCAAATTCGCCGAGCGCTTTGGCGAAGCCCAGAATGGCTCCCGCGAGGATGCCGGGAATCGCCAGCGGCAGCGTGATGGTGGCAAAAACGAGCACGGGCCGCGCGCCGAGCGTCGAAGCGGCGGCTTCTAGTTTCGGGTCGATGGATTCGATTGCGAGACGTATCGCGCGCACGACGAGCGGGAAGGCCATGACGGCGCAGGCGAGTGCGGCGCCTGTCCAGCGGAACGAGAAGACGATGCCGCAGCACGCATCGAGCGCCTGGCCGATGGGGCCGCGCTTGCCGAAGCCGATCAGCAGCAGATAGCCAGTGACGACGGGCGGCAGCACGAGCGGCAGATGCACGAGTCCGTTCAGCAGAGCCTTGCCGAAAAAGTCGCGGCGCGCGAGCAGCCACGCGACGCCGATCGCAAGCGGCAAGCTCGCCAGGGTCGCGGCGGTCGCGACTTTCAGGCTGAGCCAGATAGCGGTGATTTCGTCAGGCGTAAACGTCACGGGCGCAATCTAGCGCAGAACGGTGAAGCCGCGCGCCACAAAGATTCGCGTGGCGGCCTCGCTGCGCAAAAAATCCAGAAAGGCGGAGGCGTCGGGATGGGTTGAGCTGGCGGTGATCGCAGCGGGATAGATAATGGGCGGGTGGCTGGCAGCCGGAAACGTGCCGGCAACGCCGACCTGTCGCTCAGCAGCTGCGTCCGTCGCATAAACGATGCCGAAAGGCGCCTCGCCACGCGCGACGAGCGCCAGCGCGACGCGGACATTTTCGGTGCCGGCGATCCTGTCCTTTACCTGCGCGAACAGGCCGAGCGATTCGAGCGCGGCTTTCGCGTAGCGACCGGCCGGCACGGCGGCCATGTCGGGGACGGCGAGCCGCCCGCCTTTCAACAGGCCCGCCAGATTCGTGTCGCGGCCGATCTCGATGTGCGGCGTGCCGGCGGGGCCGACCAGCACGAGCGCATTGCCCAGCAGATCGCGGCGGCTTGCGGCGCGGATAAGGCCGTTCTTGGCGAGGTAGTCCATCCACTCCTCGTCGGCGGAGAGGAACAGGTCGGCGGGCGCGCCTTGCTCGATCTGGCGCGCGAGCTGGTTCGAGCCCGCATAGGAGATCGCGGTCCGCGCGCCGCCGCCCGCGGTGTAAGCGGCCGCCACATCATCCAGCGCCTCTTTCAGGCTGGCGGCCGCGAAGATCGTCAATGGGCGACCCTGCGCGCGGGCGACCGTGGACCCAAGAGACAAAGCGCCAGCGAGGGCGAGCGCGGACCTGCGGGTGAGGTGGCGGGGCATTCAAAGCTCCTAGCGTTATATTTATCAGGATATAGCGATGCGCGCCGATGGCAAGCGGCGCCCGCACCCGCAAGCTTTGAGGTTGGCGGGCGGTCGCTTCCGCCCTATGTCTGGCTTACGCCCCGCCGGTTGCGGCGATTCCCCATCTTCTCGTCCGAAAGGCCAGACGTGACCAGCGGCGCCGGCTCCGACGTTTTGCCTGAAGAGAAAGCGCCCAGCACCAAGCGGCTTTTCTTCACGGTATTCCCTTCGATCATGCTGCCCATGTTCATGGGCATGAGCGACCAGACCATCGTCGCGAGCGCCCTGCCGGCGATCGCCGGCGCACTGGGCGATGTCGAGCGCGTGTCCTGGGCGGTCGTCGGTTATCTGCTGGCCGTCACGATCGCCGCGCCGATTTATGGCTATCTCGGCGACATGTTCGGCCGCCGCCGCTTCATGTTCGTTGCGCTCGGGCTCTACATCAGCGCGTCCATTCTCAGCGCCTTCGCGCCCTCCGTGCCCATGCTGGCGTTGACCCGTTTCGTGCAGGGGCTTGGCGGCGGCGGGCTGATGGCGCTTTCGCAGGCGTTGATCGGCGAGGCCGTGCCGCCCCGCCAGCGCGGCCAGTTCCAGGGTTATCTTGCAGGCATTGCCGTGTCGGCCTCGGCCTTCGGCCCGGTCGCGGGCTCGTTCATGACCGATCATTTCGGCTGGCGGTCGGTGTTCCTGATGAACGTGCCCACGGGCATCATCGCGCTACTGCTGACGATGCGGCTGAAGGCGAGGCCCGGCAATAGACAGGCGGGATGGCATTTCGATTTCCCGGGCCTGATCTACTTCATCGGCGTCGTCGTGCCGCTGCTGCTGGCGCTCGACCAGATCCGCGCTTTCGATGCGACCAAACGCTCGCTGATCGCCGGCATGCTCGGCTTCGCCTTCGTCAGTTTCATTTTGCTGATGCGCCGCGAGTTCAACACGGAAACGCCGCTTCTGCCGGTGCGCCTGTTGCGACAGTCGGCGATCTGGCGTGCGGATCTGATGGCGGTCTGTCATGGCGCGACGCTCGTCTCGCTCGTTTCCTTCATGCCGATCTATCTGCGCGCCGTGCGGCAAGCGACGGCGGGCGACATTTCCTTCATCCTGCTGTCAGTGACGGCTGGCATCGGCATTGGCTCGGTGCTGACCGGGCGCATCGTCACGCGCACGGGCAAGACGATGATCTTCCCCTCCATCGGGCTGATGATCACGACGGTGACGCTCGTCGTCTTCGCGATTTACGCCAACGACCTCAGCATTCGGCAACTCGCCGGGCTGCTGGTCGTCAATTCGCTGACGATGGGGTCCGTCATGGGTGTCGCGCAGGTGACGGTGCAGACAGCCGCCGGTCCGCGCGCGCTGGGGCAGGCCGCAAGCTCGGTGCAATTGTCGCGCTCAGTCGGCGCGTCGCTCGGCACCGCCACCATCGGCACGGTGCTGTTCGCCACACTGGCGTGGCGCGACCCTGAAGCCGCGGCGCTATTTGGCTCCATTCTTCAAAACGGACAGGCGGCGCTCGAAGCGCTGGCGCCTGAGCGACGCATCATCGCCGCTCAGGAAGTCGCTTTCGCTTTCAGCGCGGCGTTCATGACGCTCGCCTGTTTCACCACCATCGGATCGATCCTCGCGTGGAGCAATCCGATGCGGCGCGTGTGAGGCGCTAGCTCGTCATCAACACCGGCACGGTGGCGTAGTTCAGCAGGTGGCTGGTCGCGCCGCCGAAGAACATCTGCCGCAGGCGGCTCTGCGTGTAGGCGCCCTTGATGATGAGATCGGCGCCGAGCGCTTCCGCGCCGCGCAGGATCGCCTCGCCGCTGTTGCGGTGCTTGGCGCTGCGCAGGACGAATTCCGCCGGCACGCCATGGTGACGCAGCATTTCCGCGAAGAGCTCGCCCGAAGGACCATCCGAGCGGAATTCCTCGACGGTCATCACGATAACTTTTTCGGCCTTGCGCAGCACCGGCATGGCCATGGCGCTGGCGCGCGCCGTTTCCATGCTCTGGTTCCAGGCGATGACAACCGTATCGCCCATCTTCACCGGCGTGACCGGCGGGGCGAGCAGGATCGGACGCCCGCTTTCAAACAGCACGGTTTCAGCTGTCGCCATACGCGGATCGCCGCGCTCGCCGCCGGGACGACCCAGCACCGTGCAATCGAAGATGCGGGCGTAAGAGCCGATCTGGCTGTCGCCGAACGAACGCTCGCCGGTCCAGCCGAACGAGGGCGTACGATGATCGGCGCCGCGCTCGGTGACGTTGGCGGCGCGCATGAACGCCTCGAAGCGGCGATGCGCGTCGTCCGCCATTTCCTTCCAGGTGTTTTGATCGGTGACGGTCCAGCTGACCGGCATGTCGAAGGCCACGAGATCGGGCAGGTCGGGGCCAAGCGGCATGCCCTCGACATAGGAATCAAAACGCCGCGCCAGCAGCATTGCCGTCTGCAACACGGAATCCACCGACGAATGGGTTTCGATCGGAACGAGAATGTTCTTCATGGAAGCTGACCTTGGGCATGTTTCCTCGAACGCGAGCATGACAGAAAGCGGGGCTGTCGAACAGATGGTGTTGAAGCTCCGTTAACCTGTCTGGTGGCGAACAATGGACCGAACTGGGCCCTCGCGCGTTACAGGCTCGACGCCCCGAGGCCCCTGGACAGGACTGCATGCCAATTTCGCCCCTGCACAACAAGGATGTGGAGGCCTTCGCCGATCATTCGCCCGTCATGATGTGGAGCGCCGACTCCACCGGCGCGCGCGAATGGTTCAACCGTACGTGGTTGACCTTTCGCGGTCGGGCGCCAGAGCTGGAGCGCGGCTTCGGCTGGACAGAAGGCGTTCACCCCGAAGACCTCCCGCACACGCTCGACACGCTGCGCGAAGCCCATCGAAAGCGCGAGGCCTATGAGGTCGAATATCGGTTGCGCCGTCACGATGGCGTGTACCGCTGGGTGTTGTCGCGCGGCAATCCCTATGAGGCCGAGGGCCAGTTCGCGGGCTTTCTGGGCTCGTGTTTCGACATCACCGATCATCGCGCCAACGAAGAAAAGCTCGGCGACGCGCTGATCGAGCGCGACGCGCTGCTGCGCGAAGTCCATCACCGCGTGAAGAATAATCTGCAGACGCTGATGGCGCTGATGCGGTTCATGCGCCGCTCGGCCTCGCAGGAGGGGCGCGAGGTTCTCGACATCCTCAACCTGCGGCTCGTCACCATGGCGCTCGTGCAAAAGCACCTGCACGCCGCCGACACGATCACGGAAGTGTCAGCCACGGGCATGCTGGACGCCATCCTGCCCGAGCTCAGGGACATGGGCCTTGGCATGCGCCTCGTCCTGGAGGACACGGACGACGATCTCATCCTGCCAGGCCAGGCGACCGCTTATCTTGGTCTAGCCATCAGCGAGGCCATCCTGCTTTTCTCGCAGGGCGGCAGCAAGGTCTGCCATATCTCGTTCGAGGAGAAGGGCGGCTCGCAAACGATCGTCATGGCCGGCGAAGGCGGGGCCTTGGACGATTCCCAAGTGCTGCTCGGCCAAAGGCTCGTGCGCCAATATGCACGCGGCGCCGGCGCCGTCGTGGATATCGCGCACGACGACAAGGGCCCGTGTTTGAGGCTGACGTTTCCGAGATCGTGATCGCCTGAGCCAAGCGTCGTTGGACCGCTGCGGCAAGCAGCGGTACTGTCGCCCCACGGGGCGAATCGACGATGCAGAAACCGGGTTTCTACGAATTTTTCGCAGGCGGCGGCATGGCGCGCGCCGGCCTTGGCGAGACGTGGCGCTGCCTGTTCGCCAATGATTACGATCCCAAGAAGGCCGAGACCTATTGCGCCAACTGGGGCGGCGCGGAAATGCATGTCGGCGACATTCATGTGCTGGCGCCGGAGCTTTTGCCCGGCCGCGCCGATCTCGCATGGGCTTCGTTTCCGTGTCAGGATCTTTCGCTGGCGGGCAATGGCGCGGGACTCGGCGGCACGCGATCCGGCGCCTTCTTTGCGTTTCGCGGATTGATCGAGGGCTTGGCGCCGCGGCGTCGTCCGCGTTTGCTGGTCATCGAAAATGTCATCGGCGCGCTGACGTCGAATGGCGGCGCCGACTTTTCGCAATTGTGCCGCGCGCTGTCGGCGCTGGGCTACAGCGTCGGCGCGCTCACTATCGACGCCGCGCATTTTCTGCCGCAATCGCGGCCGCGCCTGTTCATCGTCTGCGCGCAGGAATCGCTCGTGGGGCTTGAGGATTTTTCGCAAGGCGCACCATCATCGCCATGGCATTCGCCGGCGCTGGTGCGCGCGGTTGAAAGCATGCCGAGCGCCGCAAAGGCCGCGTGGCGATGGTGGCGCCTGCCCGCGCCCGCCGCGCGCAATACGCAATTGATCGACGTGATCGAAGACGAACCGAAAGATGTGCGCTGGCATGAGCCCGAACAGACCGCGCGGATCGTCGCGCTGATGTCGGATGCAAACCGCCGCAAGCTCGACGAGACGATCGCTGCGGAAACGCGCGCGGTCGGCGCCATCTACCGCCGCACGCGCATAGCGCCCGATGGCGGCAAGATCCAGCGCGCCGAAGTTCGTTTCGATGGACTGGCCGGCTGCCTGCGCACGCCAGGCGGCGGGTCAAGCCGGCAGGTCATCATGGTGGTTGAAGGCGAGCGCGTGCGCACGCGCCTGCTGTCGGGTCGCGAGGCGGCCCGGCTGATGGGCCTGCCCGACGATTACATGCTGCCCGCCAACTACAGCGACGCCTATCATCTGCTGGGCGATGGCCTCGCGGTTCCAGCCGTCGCCTTCATCGCACGTCATCTGCTCGATCCGCTCGCCGCCGGCGTGGACATCCTGCATGAAGCCGCCGAGTAAGAAAGCGCCGCTCTCGCGCTCCGACATCATGCGCAAAGTGCGTGGCGCGAACACGAAGCCTGAGTTGCTGGTGCGCAAGGTCGCGCATGCGATCCGTCCGGGCTATCGGCTGAACCGGCGCGACATTCCGGGCAAGCCCGACATTGCCTACATTGGCGCCAAGCGCGCCATCTTCGTGCATGGCTGTTTCTGGCATGGACACGATTGCAAGCGCGGCGCGCGCGTGCCGAAGGACAATCGCGATTATTGGGTCGCCAAGATCGGTCGCAACCGTGTGCGCGACGAAAAAACCCTCGCGACCTTGGATCGCGAGGGCTGGAAAACTCTGGTGCTCTGGGAATGCGAGCTGAAGGACGAAACTGCTCTGCGAGAGCGGCTTTGCGCCTTTCTCAGCTATCCATCTTGAGGGCGGCGATGAAGGCTTCCTGCGGAATTTCGACCTTGCCGAATTGCCGCATCTTCTTCTTGCCCTCTTTCTGCTTGTCGAGCAGCTTGCGCTTGCGGCTGACGTCGCCGCCGTAGCACTTCGCTGTCACGTCCTTGCGAAGAGCGCGCACGGTTTCGCGTGCGATGATCTTGCCGCCTATCGCCGCCTGAATCGGGATCTGGAACATGTGCGGCGGGATCAGGTCCTTCAGCTTTTCCACCATCGCGCGGCCGCGATGGTCGGCGCGCGAGCGATGCACGAGCATGGAGAGCGCATCGACCGGCTCGGCGTTGACGAGGATCGACATTTTCACGAGGTCGCCCTCGCGATAATCGGTGATCGCGTAATCGAAGCTCGCGTAACCTTTCGAGATCGACTTCAGCCGGTCGTAGAAATCGAACACGACTTCGTTCAGCGGCAGGTCATAGGTCACCATGGCGCGCTTGCCGACATAGTTGAGATCGCTCTGCGAGCCGCGACGGTCCTGGCAGAGTTTCAGGACGGCGCCGAGATATTCGTCGGGCGTCAGGATGGTCGCGCGAATCCACGGCTCGTTGATCGCCGTGATCTTCATCACGTCCGGCATGTCGGCCGGATTGTGCAATTCGATGTCTGTCCCGTCGGAGAGCGAGATCTTGTAGATGACGGACGGCGCCGTCGCGATCAGGTCGAGATTGAACTCGCGCTGCAGGCGCTCCTGAATGATTTCGAGATGCAGCAGACCCAAGAACCCGCAGCGGAAACCGAAGCCGAGCGCGGCGGAGCTTTCCATTTCATAGGAGAAACTCGCGTCGTTCAGGCGCAACTTGCCCATCGCTGCGCGCAGATCGTCGAACTCAGCCGCATCGACCGGGAACAGGCCGCAGAACACGACCGGCTGCGCGGGCTTGAAGCCCGGCAGCGCAGTCTTGCAGCCGCCGCGCTCGTCGGTGATCGTGTCGCCAACGCGCGTGTCGGCCACCTGCTTGATCTGCGCGGTGATGAAGCCGATTTCGCCGGGTCCAAGCTCGGTGACATCCTGCATCTTCGGGCGGAAGACGCCGATCTTGTCGACGGAATAATGCGCATCTGCGGCCATCATCTTAATCTTCTGCCCCTTCTTCAGGGTGCCGTCGATGATGCGCACGATGACCACGACGCCTAGATACGCGTCGTAATAGGAATCGACCAGCAGCGCCTTCAGCGGCGCGGTCTCGTCGCCCTTGGGCGCCGGCAGGCGCTTGACGATGGCTTCCAGCACGAGGTCGATGCCGATGCCGGTCTTGGCGGAAATCGGCACGGCCTGCGAGGCGTCGATGCCGATCACTTCCTCGATCTGTTCCTTGATGCGCTCGGGCTCGGCGGCGGGCAGGTCGATCTTGTTCAGCACCGGCACGATTTCATGCCCCGCGTCGAGCGCGTGATAGACGTTGGCGAGCGTCTGAGCCTCGACGCCTTGCGAGGCGTCGACGACCAGCAGCGAGCCCTCGCAGGCGGCCAGCGACCGCGAGACTTCGTAGGCGAAGTCGACGTGGCCGGGCGTGTCCATCAAGTTGAGAATGTAGGTCTTGCCATCCAGCGCCTTGTATTCGAGGCGCACGGTCTGGGCCTTGATGGTGATTCCGCGCTCACGCTCGATGTCCATGGAATCGAGCACCTGCTCGACCATATCGCGGGCGGCCAGCGTGCCAGTCGTCTGGATCAGCCGGTCGGCCAGCGTGGATTTGCCATGGTCGATGTGCGCGACGATGGAGAAGTTGCGGATGTTTTCGATCGGATGGGTGGTCATGCCCCGGAGATAGCAGGGGCTGGCCTGAAATCCAAGGCGCGGGCTGAAGCTTTGTCGCGAAGCGCGCGCCTATGCCGCCTCGGGGCCGCCTTTGGCCTTGGCGTGAAGCTCGATGGAGAGCGCCTGCAGCACCTTCATCACCGTGGCGAAGCTCGGATTGCCATCCTCGGAGAGCGCCTTGTAGAGGCTCTCGCGCGACAATCCGGTCTCGCGAGCGATCTCGGTCATGCCGCGGGCGCGCGCGACGACGCCGAGGGCATGGTTGAGGAGCGCCGGATTGCTGCGCGCAGCGGGATCTTCCAGCATGTCATTGAGATAGACCGCGATGTCTTCCGGCGTCTTGAGATACTTCGAGCTGTCCCAAAGCTTGGTGGTGAGCGTCATATCGAACCCTCAAAGTTCTTTGTTCAATTCTTGCGCCGCTTCGATATCCCGCTTCTGGCTGCCTTTGTCGCCGCCCGCGAGGATCAAAACCAGGTCCCGCCCGCGAAGCGCAAAGTAAATGCGGTAACCCGGCCCGTGATGAATTCGTGCTTCAAGCACGCCTGAACCCACACTTTTAGCGTCGCCCATCAGACCAAACGCCAGACGATCAATTCGACTAGCGATCAGGTCAACGGCCACATGGTCCCGCAGACCTTCAAGCCAAGCATCGAAAGCTCGAGAAAAACGGACCGTATACATAATCGTATCCTATAAACTACAAAAATCAATCAAAGAATCACGTCACCGCCCCTGCACGACCCGCCCCACAACCTTCGCCGTGTAATCCACCATCGGCACAATCCGCGCGTAATTCAGCCTCGTCGGGCCGATCACGCCCAGCACGCCGACGATGCGTTGCGCCCCGTCGAAGAACGGCGCGGCGATCATCGAGGAGCCTGACAGCGAGAACAGCTTGTTCTCCGAGCCGATGAAAATCCGCACGCCTTCGCCCGTTTCGGCCCGCGACAGCAGGTCGATCACGTCCTTTTTGGTCTCAAGATCGGCAAACAGCAGGCGTATGCGCTCCAGATCTTCCACCGCGCGCAGATCGTCGAGCAGGTTCGCTTGGCCCCGCACGATCAGCTGCTGGCTTTCGCCCTTCATGCCGGCCCAGCTCGCCAGCCCCGCATCCACCAGTTTCGCCGTGAGCTCGCCGAGCTCGGCCTCAGCCGCGCTGCGGGCGCCTTCGATTTCGCCGCGCACTTCGGGCAAGGTGCGGCCGCGCAGTCGGGAGTTAAGGTAGTTTGAGGCTTCCACCAGCGCCGAGGGCGGCAGGCCGGGCGGGATCGGAACGACCCGGTTTTCCACCGCGCCGTCCTCCGAGACCAGCACGGCCAGCGCCCGGTCGACGTCGAGGCGCACGAATTCGATGTGCTTCAGGCGCACATTGTCCTTGGTGGTGACGACCACGCCGGCGCCGCGCGTCAGGCCCGACAGCAGGCTCGAGGCCTCCGACAGCACGCCTTCCAGCGTGCGCTCCTGCGAGGCGGCCTTGACCTCGGCGTCGATCTTCTGGCGCTCCTCGTCGGACGGGGCGCCGAATTCCAGCATGGCGTCGACGAAGAAGCGCAAGCCGAGCTCCGTCGGCAACCGCCCGGCGCTGGTGTGCGGCGCATAGACTAGCCCCAGTTCCTCGAGATCCTGCATGACGTTGCGGATCGAGGCGGGAGACAGGGTGATCGGCAGCAGGCGCGACAGATGCCGCGAGCCGACGGGATCGCCGGTCGCGAGATAGCTGTCGACAATGCTGCGGAAAATTTCGCGCGACCGCGTGTTCAGGTTCGAGAGCGCGCCAGTTTCAAACGACAGATTTCCAAGATTTCCAACCATCACGCAAAGATGACCATCTCTCACCCCATGTGCAAGGCTTGTCGCCTCTCGCGCGCTTGTGATGGGGCTGTCCGCGGGGTGGCTTTGAGAAGCCGGATAGACTATCGAAATCGGGAACTGGACGCGCCAGGGCTGAATGGCGCGCCGGAATGGGAGAGAAACATGCAGAACCTCAAGGCCGCCTCGGCCATTTCCGTCCTTGTCGCCGCCCTCGCCGGCACGGCCACCGGAGCGCAGGCGCAGGCTCCCGCCGAGTTCTACAAGGGCAAGACCGTCGAATTCCTGATCGGCTACGCCACGGGCGGCAGCAACGACACCTATTCGCGCATGGTCGCCCAGCACATGGGCAAGCATATTCCCGGCAATCCCACGGTCGTCGTGCGCAACATGCCGGGCGCGGGCTCGTTCCTGGCGGTCAACCAGCTTTTCAACGCTTCGCCGAAGGAAGGCACGGCGGTCGGCCTCGGGGCGCCGACCATTGCGCTGGACGAGAAGCTTGGCACCAATGGCGTGCGCTTCAAGACGGCGGAACTGAACTGGATCGGCCGCGTCGGCCCGCTCGTCAACATCGTCTTCACGTGGAAGACCTCGCCGGTGAAGACCATCGAGGACGCCATGAAGACGGAAGCGACCCTTGGCGGCACGGGGGCGGGCTCGACCGTCTCGATCTATCCGCTGGTGCTCAACAATGTGCTGGGCACGAAATTCAAGATCATCATGGGCTACAAGGGCTCGAACGAGGCGATGCTGGCGCTTGAGCGCGGCGAGGTTGAAGGCCACTCGACGGCGTATGAGGCGGTGCGCGCCGCCAAGCCGTCGTGGTTCAAGGACGGCAGCATCAACGTGCTCTCGCAATTCGGCCTGAAGCGCCTGCCGGAACTCCCCGACGTGCCGACCGCGATCGAGACGGCTGACACGCCCGAGAAGAAGCAGATCCTCACCGCCATCATGTCGGCGAGCGAAATCGGCACGTCCTTCTACACGACGCCGAAGACGCCGGCCGATCGCGTCGAAGCCCTGCGTCGCGCCTTTGACGCCACGATGAAGGACGCTGCTTTCACGGGCGACTTGAATCGTCTGGGCATGAGCATGAACCCGATGACCGGCGAGGAATTGCAGAAGCTCGTGACTGAGGTCTCCTCGATCACGCCGGAACTTCTGGAGAAGGTTCGCAAGGCCTATCCGGAAGAAGGCAAGTAAGCCTTGGTTTCCACTTAGGCCTTGGTGCGGGTGGACGCCCTGATGGCGCGACGCGGCTTTTCTGCTGCGTCGCTCACTTGCAGGATCTTGCGGAATTCATCGCGCTTCTCGTGAATGGAGGCGATGACATAGCCCATAGGCACGCCGATATCGACGAGCAGGCTTTCCGAAAGCTGCAGGCTCGCCTCGATGGTTTCGGGGATCGCGTCCGACGCGCCTAATTCATAGAGATGGCGCGCATGCGTCGCGTCACGCGCACGCGCCACGATCACAAGATCGCTGCGCTGCAGGCGTGCGGCCTCTACCACGCGCTCCACGGCTTGCGGATTGTCCATCGTCACCACGAGGCCGCGCGCGCGTGCGATGCCGCAGCGGCGCAGCAATTCCGGATCGCTCGCATTGCCCCAATAGATCGGCGCGCCAGCCTTGCGTTCTTCGCCGACGAGGCGCGCGTCGCCATCCACCGCCACGAAGGGAATCTTGTGCATCGTCAGCAATTCGCTGACGAGCTTGCCGACCCGGCCAAATCCCGCGATCAGCACGGGCGCGGGGCCCTCGTCGCTCGGCGGCGCGAGGTCGCGCAGGCCGTGCGTGTCGGTGTCGGGCGTGCGCGGCAGAATGCGCACCGCGAAAGACGCCAGCGCCGGAATGGTCAGCATGGAGAGCGTCACGGCGATCATCAGATCGCCGCCCACGCCGCGCGCGACCACCCCCGTCGTCATCGCAGCGCCGAGCATAACAAAAGCGAATTCGCCGCCCGGCGCCAGCACCAGCGCAATCTCGCGCGCAACGGCGCCCGAGACCCCGGCGACGCGCCCGCAAATGTAAATCAGAGCCGCCTTCACGACGATCAGGCCAAGCGTCAGGCCGAGCAGCGGCAGCGCATGATCGAGAATGCGCGCGATATCGAGCCCCGCGCCGATCGACACAAAGAACAGCCCGAGCAGCAGGCCTTTGAAAGGTTCGATCGTCACCTCGACCTGACGTCTGTATTCGGTTTCCGCCAGCAGCAAGCCCGCCATGAAGGCGCCCAAAGTCATCGGCAAGCCACTCGCCGCCGCCACCACGCTGGCGCCAATGACGACGAGAAGGCACGCGGCCATGAAGAATTCAGGCGAGCGCGCAACGGCGACCTGCCGGAACAGCGGGCGCAAGATCAGCCGGCCGAACCCGACGATGCCGGCAAGCCCGATTACGGCGGGCAGCAGCGCATAAAAGAAACCTGAGCCAAAGCCTGCGAACTCTCGCACGCCGAACATGGCGACCATGAACAGAAGCGGCGCCACCATCAAATCCTGGAACAGCAGGACCGAGAAGGCGGCGCGCCCGGCGGCCACGCGCAGCCGCTTGCGCTCCAGCAGCACGGGAATCACGATGGCGGTGGACGACAGCGCCAGCGCGCCGCCGATGACGCTCGCCGCCGGGCCGCTTTGCCCAAACAGTATCGCGAGCCCCGCGAGCGCCGCCGAGCATATGGCCACCTGCAAGGCGCCAAGGCCAAACACCAGCTTGCGCAGGCGCGACAGGCGCTCGAACGACAATTCGAGCCCGATCATGAACAGCAGAAACACGACGCCGAATTCGCCGAAGATCTGCATCTCCTCGACTTCGGAAAATGTCAGCGCCTTGATGATCGGCGACAGGTCGCCGAAGCGCCCGAGAACGGCTGGCCCGAGCAGCACGCCCGCGCCGAGAAAGCCAATGACCGGGCTGATGCGCAGGCGCCGGAACAGCGGCACGACAATGGCTGCCGTCCCAAGAAAGACGAGCGCTTCCTTGAAATGGTCGAGCGCAATGGGTCCGGCCATATCGTTTCAGATCCAGATGCGAGACGGGCGAACGTGGCTCAGGGCAGCGGGCCGGCCTGGTCGGCCGCGACCGATTCTTCCATGTGCTTGGCGACAAGTTCGCGCAGAGCCCGCAGATCCTTGGTGAACAGGCGGATGCCTTCGGAGAGTTTCTCCGTCGCCATCGCGTCTTCGTTCATGAGCAGGCGGAACGTCTTTTCATCGAGCGACATTTTCGCCGGCGCCTGCGCGGCGGCGTCAGCCGGATCGAGCTTGCGCGTCAGCACGCCGTTGTCTTTCGCGAGTTCGTCCAGCAGCGCCGGCGCAATCGTCAGACGATCGCAGCCAGCCAGCGCCTCGATTTCGCCGAGCGAACGGAACGAAGCGCCCATGACGACCGTATCGACGCCGTGCGCCTTGTAATAAGCGTAGATCTGGCGAACCGACAGCACGCCTGGATCTTCCTCCGGCGCAAAAGTCTTGCCGCTGGCCTTCACATGCCAGTCGAGAATGCGGCCCACGAAGGGCGAGATGAGAAACGCGCCTGCTTCAGCGCAGGCGACAGCCTGGGCGAGCGAGAACAGCAGCGTCATGTTGCAGTCGATGCCCTCACGCTGAAGAATCTGGCACGCGCGCACGCCTTCCCAAGTCGAGGCAAGCTTGATCAGCACGCGTTCGCGCGACACGCCGCGCGCCTCGTAATCGGCAATGATGGCGCGGCCCTTGAAAACCATGCCATCGACATCGAACGACAGATCGGCGTCGACTTCGGTCGAAACGCGGCCCGGCACGATCTTGGATAGCTCTGCGCCGAAATTCACCGCGAGACGGTCCGTCACCTGACTCGTCACCGCGCGATGGCTGCGGCCCCATTCAATCGCCTCGTCGAGCAGGTGGCGATAGGCCGACATCTGCGCGGCTTTCAGGATGAGCGTCGGATTGGTCGTGCAATCGGTGGGTTTGAACGCGCCGATGGCCTCCATGTCGCCCGTGTCGGCGACGATGGTGGTCATGGTTTTCAACTGGTCGAGCTTGGACGGCATGAATGGGGTCTCCTCAGAGAGCATCATGCCCCGGATGAGGTCGAGGGCGCAAACGCGACCATTGCAAAACCTTCTCCCGCAGCGCGGGAGAAGGTGGCGCGCGAAGCGCGACGGATGAGGGCGGTTCGTGTTGCGCTCACTTTGAAAGGCTAGGGCGACGGCGCCGCCCTCACCCGTCTGGCTTCGCCAGCCACCCTCTCCCGCGAGCGCGGGAGAGGGGCGCGCTCACAGGCTTCAGCTTCAGTCCGCCGCCACCGGCGCGCGCACCGGCAGGCCGCCGCGCCTGGCGATGAAATTCATGATCGTCTGCAAGCCTGCGCCGGTCTTCATGTTCGAGAACACGTAAGGCCGCTCGCCGCGCATGCGCTTGGTGTCGGCGTCCATCACCTCGAGCGACGCGCCGACGTAAGGCGCGAGGTCGATCTTGTTGATGACCAGCAGATCGGAGCGCGTGATGCCTGGCCCGCCCTTGCGCGGGATCTTCTCGCCGCCCGACACGTCGATGACGTAGATCGTGATGTCGGCGAGTTCCGGCGAGAAGGTAGCGGCGAGATTGTCGCCACCCGATTCAATCAGCATGATTTCGAGGCCGGGGAATTTCTTGTGCATCTCCGCGACCGCCGCGAGATTGATCGACGCGTCTTCGCGGATGGCCGTGTGCGGACACCCTCCCGTTTCCACGCCCATGATGCGCTCTGCCGGCAGCGCGCCCGCAACCGTCAGCAGGCGCGCATCTTCCTTCGTGTAAATATCATTGGTAATCGCAGCGATGTCGTAAGCGTCGCGAAGCGCCTTGCACAATTTCTCCATAAGCGCGGTCTTGCCGGAGCCGACTGGGCCGCCGATGCCGACGCGCAGCGGGCCGTTGGGTGAAGTCGTCATGAGCGGAACAGCCTCGAATATTGGGTTTCATGCTGCATGGACGCGAGATCGGAAGCGAGGCTCGCAGATCCCAGATCGTCCAGCGTGGAGGAATGCGCAACTTGCGCGGACGCGCGCACAGAAGGCAGCAGCGCCGCCGTGATGCGCTGGCCATCGGTCTGGCCGATGACGCCGAGCCGCACACCAGCCGAGACGAGATTGGCCACGAAGGCGAGCAGGAAATATTCCAGCGTCGGCGTAAGCGGCAGATCATGCCCCGCCGCAGCGGCGCCCAGTGCGACGGGATAGGCGACATCGCCGTCGAACGCGTGCAGCGTATCGCAGGGCCATGCCGCGCGAATGGCTGTGACGAAAGCCGCGCCCTGCGCCGCACTTTCCAGACGCCGCTCGCGCGAAGGCGCCAGCGCCAGCGCGAGTTCGTGTACCTCTGCCAAACGCGCACGCTCGCGTGCTGCGCGCCACGCTTCCGCCACCAGAAGGGAATCATTGCGCGCCGAGCCGTGCGTGACGAGATCTTCGATCCACGCGCGCAACGTCGCCGCATTGCTTACGGCGCCGCTTTCGACAGCCCATTCCAGCCCGTGCGAATACGCGAAGGCGCCGACCGGAAAGGACGGCGAAAGCCAGATCGACAGAGGCAGAATGGCGACGTCAGCCATGCTTGTGGCCATGATGATCGTGGCTGTGATCGTGACCGCAGGTCGAGTGGTCGTGGTGATCATCATGCGCGTGACCGTGGTCATGCGCCTCGGCAACAGCATAGGCGCCGCCTTCAGGATCGAAAGCCGCCTCGATCAGCGCGATCTTGGCGCCAAGTCCGCGCACCATCTCCTCGATCACATGATCGCGGCGGATGCGAATTTTCGTCTCGAAAATCTGCACCGGAAGATGCCGGTTGCCGAGATGCCAGGCGACGTTGGCAAGCTGGCGCGGATCGCGCACACGGATTTCCGCCAGCGGCTCGGGGCGGCCCAGCACTTCGACGAGGCGTCCGTCATCCAGCATGATGGCGTCGCCTGTGCGCAGCATGATGGCTTCGGGCAGGTCGAGCAGGAATTCGAGCCCGCGCACGCAGGTCATCGTCGCGCGGCGGCGGTGCCGTTCGGTGGAATCGAGAAGCACCGTATCGGCGCAGGCGTTGGCGCCTGCCCCTTGGGCGAGAATGCGTCCGGCGCGGATCATGGCTTGTCCCTCAGAACATGAAATAGCGTTGCGCCATGGGCAGAACATCCGCGGGCTCGCAGGTCAAGAGCACGCCATCGGCGGTGACGGCGTAAGTCTCCGGATCGATCTTGAGCTTCGGCGTCGCGCTATTGTGGATCATGCTTTTCTTGGTGATGCCGCCGCGCGTGTTCTCGACCGCCACCATGGGCTTTGTCGTGCGCAGCTGCGCCGCAAGGCCCTTGTCGATGGCGAGCTGCGACACGAAGGTCATGGAGGTCCGCGCAATGGCGCCGCCATAGGCGCCAAACATCGGGCGGTAATGCACGGGCTGCGGCGTCGGGATCGAGGCGTTGGGATCGCCCATCGGCGCGGCGGCGATAACGCCCCCCTTGATGATGAGATCGGGTTTCACGCCGAAAAACGCCGGCGTCCACATGACAAGATCGGCGAGCTTGCCCGCTTCCACCGAGCCGATGTGGCGCGAAACGCCATGCGCGATGGCGGGGTTGATCGTGTATTTCGCCACATAGCGCTTCACGCGCGCATTGTCGTTGTCACCCGTCTCTTCCGGCAAGGCGCCGCGCTGGCGCTTCATCTTGTCGGCGGTCTGCCACGTGCGGATGATGACTTCGCCCACGCGGCCCATGGCCTGCGAATCCGAGCTCATCATCGAGAGCGCGCCGAGATCGTGCAGAATGTCCTCCGCCGCAATGGTTTCCTTGCGGATGCGGCTTTCGGCGAAGGCGAGATCTTCGGGGATCGAAGAATCGAGATGATGGCAGACCATCAGCATGTCGAGATGTTCATCGAGCGTGTTCTTGGTGAACGGCCGCGTCGGGTTGGTGGACGACGGCAGCACGTTTTCAAGTTCGGCGACGCGCATGATGTCGGGCGCATGTCCGCCGCCCGCGCCTTCCGTGTGGAAGGCGTGAATGGTGCGGCCCTTGAACGCCTTGATGGTGTCTTCGACGAAGCCCGATTCATTCAGCGTGTCGGAATGGATCATCACTTGCACATCGTGGTCGTCGGCGACCGAGAGGCAATTGTCGATGGCGGCCGGCGTCGTGCCCCAGTCTTCATGCAGCTTCATCGCGCAGGCGCCGGCCGCGATCTGCTCGATCAGCCCCTTCGGCGTCGCCGCATTGCCCTTGGCGGCAAAGCCGAGGTTCATCGGAAACGCGTCGGCGGCCTCGATCATGCGCGCCAGATGCCAGGGGCCGGGCGTGCAGGTGGTTGCAAACGTGCCTGTGGCAGGCCCGGTTCCACCGCCCAGCATGGAGGTGACGCCCGACATCAGCGCCTCCTCGATCTGCTGCGGGCAGATGAAATGAATATGCGTATCGAAACCGCCCGCAGTGAGGATCTTGCCCTCGCCAGCGATGATTTCCGTGCCGGGTCCAATGACGATATCGACGCCCGGCTGGATCTCGGGGTTGCCCGCCTTGCCGAGTTTCGCAATGCGCCCGTCGCGCAGGCCCACATCGCATTTCACGATGCCCCAATGGTCGATCACGACGGCGTTGGTGATGACAGTATCCATCGCGCCGTCAGCGCGCGACATTTGCGATTGGCCCATGCCGTCGCGGATCACCTTGCCGCCGCCGAATTTCACCTCTTCGCCATAGATCGTGAAATCCTTCTCGATCTCGATGAAGAGCGCGGTATCGGCGAGCCGCACCTTGTCGCCGGCAGTCGGGCCGAACATGTCGGCATAGGCGGCGCGTGAGAGTTTCGTGGTCATGTTGTTCGTCCCTCTCAGAGCTTGCCCATGATCTCGCCGCGGAAGCCGTAGACTTCCCTGTCGCCGGCGAGTTCGACCAATTGCACGTCGCGCGCCTGTCCGGGCTCGAAGCGCACCGCGGTGCCCGCCGGAATATCAAGCCGCATGCCGCGCGCTTTTGCGCGCTCAAAAGCGAGCGCCGGATTGGTCTCGAAGAAATGGTAATGGCTGCCCACCTGAATGGGCCGGTCGCCGGTGTTGGCGACATGCAGCGTGATGGTCGCGCGCCCGACATTCATCACCACGTCGCCCGCGCCTGCGATGACTGCGCCCGGCACGTCTTTCGAGGCCGAGCCGCGGATCGGCTCGTGCACGGTGACGAGCTTGGTGCCGTCGGGAAACGTCGCCTCGACCTGGATGTCGTGGATCATCTCCGCGATGCCTTCCATCACCATGTCGGGCGTGACGACATGCGCGCCCGCTTCCATCAGGTCGGCGACGCTGCGTCCGTCGCGCGCGCCTTCGACCACGTAATCGGTGATCAGCGCGATCGCTTCCGGATGGTTCAGCTTGACGCCGCGCGCCAGCCGGTTGCGCGCCACCATGGCCGCAAGCGCAATCAGCAATTTATCTTTTTCGCGCGGGGTGAGGTTCATGGGAGCTTGTCTCCGTCTATTGCCAGACACGCGGGGCAGGGCGCCCGCGCAGGATTTCGAGAAGGGGCGAGAGCGCGGCGCGCATCTTTTCCGGCGCGGGCGAGAGCAGGCGAATGGCGAGAAGGCCGCTCCACGCGCTGGCGCCCGCCGGGCACGGCGCGCTTGTGAGGCTTTCGCGCACGGGTTCGAGAAGCGCTTCCGCATCGGGCGCGATGTGCAGCAGCAGCGCGGTGGCGCGCGCGCCGGCGCCGCAACTCTTGCGGTCGAGTTGCTCACCGATGTCGCCGGTGAGCCGCAGGTCGTCAGCGAAGACGAGCTTGCCGTCGCGGCGCAGGCGCCAGCGGTCGGCGAGGTGGCCGCTGATGCTGTGTTCGCCCATGGCGAGACGACCGAAGATGGTCGCCTCCAGCAGAGTGACGCGCGCGTTTTCATGCGCATCGAGCGTGAAGGTTCGATTGAGCTTGGCGCCGTCGAACAGGATGGTTTCCTGCGGCAGCCATTCGAGCCGAGCATTCTCCGCCGCCGTCAAATCAAGCGCGATATGCGCAGGGATATTCTGCGCGCGGTAGATCTTTTCCGCCGCCTGCGTGGTGAGCGTGACGTCGGCGCCCGCTTCCGCCGCGAAAGACAGTTGCGCGGCATCGCCCCCGATCACGCCGCCGCCCGTGTTGACGATCACGGCCTCGCAGGATTGGGCATTTCGCGGAAAGCGCAGGCGCAGGCCGCCAGCCTCATAAAGTTCGCTCACGCAGGAGCGATCGCCAGCCCTCGCGAAACGGGCGCGAATGGCGCCGCGTGCGCGCGCTGAGGCAGGCAAATGGCCGGGGTTAAAAGGGGCGTTCAAAATGTCATTCCAGAAGGCGCGTCCGCGCCGCTCAGACCGAGAGGCGGCTGCGGACATCTTTCTCCACCAGCGAGGCTTTGTCACCCGCCATGACCACGGCGCCGCGATCCATCACGGCGAAATCATCGGCGAGGTCGCGGGCGAATTCGAAATATTGCTCGACCAGCACGATGGCCATGTCGCCCTTGCTGCGCAGATAATCGATGGCGCGGCCAATGTCCTTGATGATCGAGGGCTGGATGCCCTCGGTGGGCTCGTCCAGCACCAGCAGGCGTGGGCGGGTGACCAGCGCGCGGCCAATGGCGAGTTGCTGCTGCTGGCCGCCCGACAGATCGCCGCCGCGCCGCCACAGCATGTCCTTCAGCACGGGGAAGAGATCGAAGATTTCGTCGGGCACGTAGCGGTCGGCGCGCTTCACCGGCGCAAAGCCGGTTTCGAGATTTTCGCGCACGGTGAGCAGCGGGAAAATTTCGCGGCCCTGCGGCACGAAGGCGATGCCGCGCTTGGCGCGCGCATGCGGGGGGAGTTTGGCGATGTCCTGCCCCTCCCACATGATGCGTCCTGCGGCGATGCCCTGATGCCCGCAGATGGCCCGCATCAGCGAGGTTTTGCCCACACCGTTGCGGCCCATCACGCAGGTGACGCGGCCCGGCGTGGCTTTGAGTGAGACGGAGCGCAAGGCCTGCGCGGCGCCGTAGTAGAGATCGATGGATTCGACGGCGAGCATGTCAGCGTCCCAAGTAGACTTCGATGACGCGCGGGTCGGCGCTCACCACATCGAGCGGGCCTTCGGCCAGCACGGACCCTTCGTGCAGCACAGTCACCTTCACGCCGAGATCGCGCACGAAGGTCATGTCATGCTCGACAACGACAACGGAATGATCGACCGCGATGGCGCGCAGCAATTCGGCGGTTTGCGCCGTCTCCGCATCCGTCATGCCCGCCACCGGTTCGTCCACCAGCAGAAGCTTCGGGTCCTGCGCCAGCAGCATGCCGATTTCGAGCCATTGCTTCTGGCCGTGCGACAGATCGGCGGCGAGGCGATGGCGATGGTCCTTCAGCCGCGTCGTTTCCAGAATATGGTCGATGCGGCTGCGTGTGCTCGCGGGCGCCTTGCCGAACAGGGTGGCGAGCGCCGAGCGCGGCGCTTTCAATGCGAGCAGGATGTTGTCATCGACTGTGTGGCTTTCGAACACCGTCGGCTTCTGGAATTTGCGGCCGATGCCGAGCTCGGCGATGGTCGCTTCATCGAGCTTGGTGAGGTCCGTCGAGCCACCAAACAAAACGTCGCCCGAGTCGGGTCGCGTCTTGCCCGTGATGACGTCCATCATGGTTGTCTTGCCGGCGCCATTGGGGCCGATGATGGCCCGCATTTCGCCCGGCGCCAGCGTGAGCGAAAGACCGCGCAGCGCCTTGTAGCCGTCGAAGGAAACGCTGACTCCATCCAGATAAAGAAGGCTGCCGCTGGCGACGTCCATGGCTCTATTCCCCCGCCGCTGCGGCTTCGGGCGCAACGACTTTCTTGCGCGCGCGTCGCGACTTCAATTGCTCCAGCGCGCCGACGACGCCCTTGGGCATGAACAGCGTGACGAAGACGAACAGGGCGCCGAGCGCAAACAGCCAATATTCAGGCAATGCGCCAGTGAAAAAGGTCTTCCCCCAATTGACGATGAGCGCGCCAAGCGCCGCGCCGACCAGCGTGCCACGTCCGCCGACTGCGACCCAGATGACGGCCTCAATGGAATTGGTGGGCGCGAATTCGCCGGGGTTGATGATGCCGACCTGCGGCACATAAAGCGCGCCCGCGACGCCCGCCATCATGGCCGACAGCACGAAGACCGCGAGCTTGTAGGTCTCGACGCGATAACCCAGAAACCGCGTGCGCGATTCCGCATCGCGGATGGCGACCACGACCTTGCCGAATTTCGACGTCGTCACCCAGCGCGCGATGAGATAGCCGCCGGCGAGCGCGATGCAGCTGGCGACAAACAGCGCCACGCGCGTGCCGGTCGCCTGCACGTTGAAGCCCAGAATATCCTTGAAATCGGTGAGGCCATTGTTGCCGCCAAAGCCCATGTCATTGCGGAAGAAGGCCAGCAGCAGGGCGTAGGTCATCGCCTGCGTGATGATGGAAAGATAGACGCCAGTGACGCGCGAGCGGAAGGCGAGCCAGCCGAAGCCGAAGGCCAGCACGCCGGGCACCAACAGCACCATCAGCATCGCGTAGGGAAAGCTTTGAAAGCCCCACCACGTGATCGGCAGCTCCTTCATGTTCAGGAAGACCATGAAATCGGGCAGCACCGGATTGGCGTAGACGCCGCGCGCGCCGATCTGGCGCATGAGATACATGCCCATCGCATAACCGCCGAGCGCGAAGAAAGCCCCGTGCCCCAGCGAGAGAATGCCGCAATAGCCCCAGACGAGATCGAGCGCGACGGCGAGCAGCGCGAAGCACAGATATTTGCCAAACAGCGCGACGATATAGGGCGGCACCGCGAAGGCGGAATCGGCTGGAATGATCAGCGTGCAGATGGGAACCATGATCGCCGCGATGGCGAGCACCGCAAGGAAGATCAGGCCGCGCATGTCGAGGAGCCGGTAGTTGGTCGCGGACATCATGTCAGGCCTCCACTGCCCGGCCCTTTTGCGCGAACAAGCCGCGCGGGCGCTTCTGGATGAAGAGGATGATGAAGACCAGC
>JANXTB010000227.1 GCA_025356415.1 Hyphomicrobiales bacterium | reverse complement strand
CCGGCGCATTGCGGACGCTGGACGGATCGTTGACGACGAGCACCTTGGGATGCACGCGCTCGAGCATGTGCGTCGAGGTGATGTAGGCGAGATCGAAGGGCGGATCCTGACGCAGCAGGATGACGTCCATCTCTTCGAGGTTCGTCAGAACCGGCGCGCCGAGCGTCGCGTGATCGCCGACCACGTCGCGCACCTGCAACGGCTGCATGGCGGCCACGACGTCGCGGCCGAGCTGCCCGAGCTTGTCGGGCGTGTAATAGAACAGCTTGTGGCCGCGCGCCTGCGCTTCCAGCAGGAGGGCGAAGGTGGAATCGCCCGAGATGTTGATCTTTTCGATCGGGTCCATCTGGACGGCGACGCTCAGGGTCATGGCTTTCCTCGAATTTGCGGGCGGGCGTTACAGCGCCTCAATCATCGGTGTCCGTCAAGCGTTTCCAAGGTCGAGCGCATAGGCGCCCTCGACGCGCTCAGGCAGGCGCCAGGGCGTCACCAGAAGGGCGTCGCCTCGAAAATTGCAGCCCTGATGGGCGCGGTTGCGCGCCAGCCAATGCCGCGCGGCCCGCGAGATACGCCGCTGCTTGGGCCCGTCGATGGCCAGCAACGCGCTGTCGCGGGTGGCGCGCGCCTTCACCTCGACAAAGGCGACCATGTCGCGACGGCGCGCCACAATGTCGATTTCGCCGCCCGGCGCTCGGTAGGAATAGGTCAGTACTTTCCACCCCGTGGCGCGCAGATACACGCGGGCGAAAAACTCCGCCTCGATGCCCAGCCCGCGCGCGGCGCGGCGCGTGGGCGCGTTCAACCGTCGTCCCCGTTGATCTCCGACGCCAGCACGATGGCGCGCGCATAGACGCGGCGGCGCGGCAGGCCAATTTCGGCGGCGACGACGGAAGCCGCATCCTTCACCGAATGTTTTTTCATGGCCTCCAGCAGCCGCGTATCGAGATCGGCGGCGCCGGTTTCGGGATCGTCCGGTCCGGGCGGACCGACGAGCAACACGATCTCGCCCTTGGGCGTATCTTCCGCCGCGAGCTGGTCGGCAAGCGAGCGCAACGTGCCGCGCCGCACGGTTTCGAAATGCTTGGTCAATTCGCGCGCGATGGCGGCGTCGCGGCGGCCGAGCACGATGGCGAGGTCGTTCAGCGTTTCAGCGAGCCGGCGCGGCGATTCGAAAAACACCAGTGTGCCCGGAATGGCCGCCAGTTCGCCGATGCGCTGGCGCCGCGCGCCGGATTTCGACGGCAGGAAGCCCTCGAAAAAGAAGCGGTCCGTCGGCAGGCCAGCCACCACCAGCGCGGCGAGCACCGCGGAGGCGCCCGGGACGGCGATCACCTTCGTGCCCTGCGCTGCGGCGTCGGCGACGAGCTTGAAGCCGGGGTCGGACACGAGCGGCGTGCCGGCGTCGGAGACCAGCGCCAGCGCCGCGCCTTCCTTCAGCCTTGCCAAGAGATGGGGGCGAACGGCGGCGGCATTGTGCTCGTGATAGGCGACCAGCGGCGTCGCAATGCCATAGTGCGCGAGCAGGAATTTGGTGACGCGCGTGTCCTCGGCCAGCACCGCGTCGGCGGCGGCGAGCGTCGAGAGTGCGCGCAGAGAAATATCGCGCAGATTGCCGATGGGCGTCGCCACCACATGCAGCCCCGGCGACAGCGGTTCGGCCTCAGCGCGCAGGCCCAGCGCCGTATAGGTGGCGGGGCCGCCGCCCGGCCCGCGTGTGTGCTCGCCGCTCATGTCATCTCCGTCACCGCGGTTCGCGGAGCCCACCTATGGAGCGGGCGCTGCGAATGATCCATCGTTCTTTATATAGATTTATTTCGTCCTGTATATAGAACGGCGTGCAGGCTTTTCCACGACACAGTTTCAGCCATTTTGCAGCGGCATATTGCCGGGCGCACCGCTTTGTGTCTCTTGAAACGTGGCGCTGGCGCGAGCCGCTTCGCGCCGTTGCGGAGGCCAGTCTGTTGTCCATCGAGATCCTTGCGCCTGCGCGGCGCGCGCTCACTTTGTCGGCGCCCCTTCTGGCGTTGCTGCTAGCCGCCTGCGGCCCGACAGGAAACCAGCAAGCGGCCTCCCCCAATCTCTCCGCGCCAACGACGCCGGTCGAATCGGGCGAGCTCGCGCCGCCGACGGGCGGCGCCGAAAACCGCCCGAAAGTCGCGCTCATCCTGCCGCTTACACAAAGCGGCAAACCGAGCGTCGTGGGCGAGGCCCTGCGCAACGCCGCCGATCTCGCGATGGCGGAAACCGGCTCGAGCGAAATCACCCTGCTGGTCAAAGACGATCTCTCGACGCCAGATGGCGCGCGCGCGGCCACGCAAGCCGCGTTGAGCGAAGGCGCGGAGCTCATCATCGGCCCGCTTTATGCGCCAGCCGTGCGCGAGGCCGGGCGCATCGCCAAGGCTTCCAGCCATCCGGTGATCGGATTTTCGACCGACGCCAGCACTGGCTCGCGCGGCGTCTATCTGCTGTCGTTCCTGATTGAAAATTACGTCAATCGCGTCGTCGAGCAGGCGATTGCGCGCGGCAAGAAAAATTTCGCCGCGCTCGCGCCCGAAAACGATTACGGCAATGTCGCCATCAACGCGCTCGTCGATCTCGCCGGCAAGCGCGGATTGCGCGTGCAGATCGAGCGTTACGCGCCCGGCAACGCAGCTGCCGCCGTGCAGAAACTTGGCGCCAACGCCGCGCAGATCGATGCGCTGTTCATCGCCGAACAAGCCGACAACATGCCGCAGATCGCCGGACTTCTTGGCGCCAACGGACTCGACGGCAAGCATGTGCAGCTGCTCGGCACGGGCCTCTGGAACGACGCGCGTGTGCTGAATCTCCCTGCGCTGCAAGGCGCGTGGTTTGCGGCGCCGGATGGCTCAGGGTTCGGCGCTTTCGCTGGCCGTTACCGTTCAAAATTCGGCGCGGAACCGGCGCGCATCGCAACGCTGTCTTACGACGCCGTGTCGCTCGCAGCCGCCTTGGCGCGCACGCAGGGCGCTGCGCGTTTCTCTGAAAACGTGCTCACCAATGCGTCGGGCTTCAATGGCGCGGATGGCGTGTTCCGCTTCACCGCCGACGGGCTCAACGAGCGCGCGCTTGCTGTCATGCAGATCAACAATGGCGCCGCCACCGTGCTGTCGCCCGCGCCAAAGAGCTTCGGCCCGTCCGGAACCTAGGACGCGAGATCGGCGACCACTGCGTCGAGCACCGGAAAACCTTCCGGCGTCACGCGCACGCGACCGTCGCGCGTCAACTCGACCATGCCGTGCTCGACGAGATCGGCGATGCGCGAGGCCGGCAGCTTGCGGCCGCTCAGCGCCTCGAAACGATCGGGGTCGACGCCCTCGGCAAGGCGCAGGCCCATCAGCAGGAATTCGTCGCCCTGCGCTTCCGCTGACAAAGTCTCGGTGTCGATGACGCCGTGACCATCGGTCTCGACGCTCGTCAGCCACATCTCGGGATGCTTTTCGGTCGCCTGCGCGAGGCGGCCCTTGGCTGTCTGCAAGCGGCCATGCGCGCCGGGGCCTATGCCCGCATATTCGCCGTAGCGCCAATAGATCAGATTGTGCCGGCTCTCGGCGCCGGGCCGCGCATGATTTGAAATCTCGTAGGCGGGCAGACCGGCGGCATTGGTCGTTTCCTGCGTCACGTCCCACAGCGCGCGCGACAGGTCGGCGTCCGGCATGGCGAGCTTGCCGGCGTTGAACAGGCGCTCGTACATCGTGTCGGGCTCGATGGTGAGCTGGTAGAGCGACAGATGCTCGGCGGCGCGCGCGATCGCGGCCTGCAATTCGGATTTCCACGCGGCAGGCGTCTGGCCGGGCCGCGCATAGATGAGATCGAAGGAGAACCGCTCGAAGATGGAAGCCGCGACAGCGACAGCCGCCATCGCCTCGTCGGCCGTGTGCAGGCGCCCAAGCGCCTTCAGGTCCGCATCATTCATCGCCTGCACGCCGAGCGACACGCGATTGACGCCCGCCGCGCGATAGCCGCGAAAACGCTCCGCCTCGACGCTGGTGGGGTTGGCTTCCAGCGTGATTTCCGCATCGCGATCGACGCTCCAGGCGCCGCCGATGGCGTCCAGGATCGCCGCCACGGTCTGCGGCTTCATCAGCGAGGGCGTGCCGCCGCCAAAGAAGATCGACGACACCTTTCGGCCCGGCGCAATGGCTGCGCGATGGGCGATCTCGGCCTTGAAAGCCTCGACAAAACGCGCCTCGTCCACCGGCTTGTGGCGGACATGCGAATTGAAGTCGCAATAGGGGCATTTCGAGAGGCAGAAGGGCCAGTGGACATAGACGCCGAAGCCCGGCTCGAAATTGTGGTGTCTGGAAGCCATGGGGGCCCTTATCGCATGGGTGCGGGGCGAGGTCACCCCGGGGCTGTCATTGCGAGCGAAGCGAAGCAATCCATCTGGGGGCAGCCGCTTAGATGGATTGCCGCGTCGCTTCGCTCCTCGCAATGACGAGGCTAAATCCCGATCCGCCCGAAGCCCGGGATCTTCAGCGCCGGGCGGCGGATGTCGAGCCCGGCGACAGCGCCGAGCAGATTGAGCTCGACGCCTTCCACCCACCCCAAGGTCAGCCCGGCATAGCCGCCCAGCGTGACGCGAAAGCCTGTGCGCGAGGGGCTCGGGCCGACCCAGCGGCCATCGAGCGGAAAGTCCTTGCCGAGCGCCATCGCCGGCATGGCGACGCCGATCTCGGGCACTTGGGTGAACACCCACGCCACGAAGGAATTGGAATTCGGCCCCGGCCAGGCGCGGTAATCGCCGGGGTTGCGGAATTCGTAAGAAGCGATGGCCGCACGGATTTTTGGCAGGAGGCGCGCGGCCTCCTGGCCATCGGCGGCGAAGACGATCTCGGGGTCATGGCCGAACCAGCGCCCGTCGGGCGCGAAGGCGTCGCGGCGCAGCGGGGCGCCCCAGCCGACCTTGTCGAACCGCTCGTAACGCTGCGCGCCTTGATCCTTGATGACGATCCAGGTGTGGACCGCAAACACCCCGCGCCAGCGCCCGGTGCGCGCCGCATAGACGCGCACGAGCGGCGGGCTCGCGGCTTGCGGGTGCGGCAATTGCCCCGTGCTCGACCAGTCCGCGCGCGACCAGCTTTCAGCCGAAATGGCGCGCCAATCGAGCGCGGCCCGCAGCATCAGCGGTATTGCGAAGAGGAGGAGGAAGACGAGAACAAAGGCCTTGATGGCTGCGGGGAGGACGACGGTGAGAATCGACATCGCGACTGCATGTAGGCGCGATGTGCGGGCATTGTCAGGGCTGGCGGCGTTTGGGCGCACGGCGGCGGATCACTCCCTGACAAGACACGCCTTCGCCAGATCCTGAAACGCCCGCGCCCTGTGCGACAGCGCGCGGGAGCCATCGGCGGGCAGCCCATGCTTTTCCTCCGATGACATCTCGCCGAATGTCCGCTCGTGTCCATTGGGCAGGAACATCGGATCGTAGCCAAAGCCTGCGGTCCCGCGCGGCGGCCAGACCAGTGTGCCGTCGATGCGGCCCTCGAACTGCTCCAGATGCCCGTCCGGCCAGACGATCGCCAGCGCCGAGATGAACCAGGCCTTGCGCTCGTCGGGCGCGAAAAAGCCGCGCTCGCGCAGTTCCGTGTCGATGCGCGTCATGGCGCCCATGAAGTTCTTTCCGTCGGCCCAGCGCGCGGAATAGATGCCCGGCGCGCCGTTCAACCCGGCGACGCAGATGCCCGAATCGTCGGCGAAGGACGGGAGCCCTGAGGCTTCCGCCCCGGCGCGCGCCTTGATCTCGGCATTGGCCGCGAAGGTCGCGCCGGTTTCTTCCGGCTCGGGCAGGTTGAGTTCGCCCGCCGACACGGCGGTGACGCCATAGGGGGCCAGCAGTTCACGCATTTCGCGCAGCTTGCCCGCATTATGCGTGGCGATCAGTATCTTGCCTTCAAGCTGGCGATGGGGGGCCACGTGCTTTCCTCTTGCTTCACGGTCTGCGAAGCGCAAACTCTCATGAAAGCGCCGTGAACGGAACCCGGCGGCGGTTCAGCCGCGTTGATAAGAACGAGACTCAAGGGAGAGGGACACATGACGTCGCCCAGCGAAACCCCACTAGCGCTGCTTGGACCCGCACGGTTGATCCCGCTGCTCACCATCGACAATGCCGACGACGCCGTGCCGCTGGCGCGCACGCTGGTCGAGGCCGGACTGCACACGCTGGAAATCGCGCTGCGCACGAAAGCGGCGCCACAGGCGATCCGGAACATTTTGCGCGAGGTGCCCGGCGCCGTGCCGGCCGCCGGCAACGTCATGACGCCGCATGACTTCCATCTCGCCCGCGATGTCGGCGCGCGCTTCGCGCTGTCGCCCGGCCATTCGGACGCGTTGCTGCGCACTGCCGCCGACCATCCGGAAATGCCCTATGTGCCGGGCGTCGCGACGCCATCTGAACTCATGCGCGTGCTCTCGGCGGGCTTCCATGTCGTGAAATTCTTCCCCGGCCCGAGCTTTGGCGGCCCGGCGACCCTGCGCGCCATGGCGGCGCCCTTCCCGCATGTGCGCTTCTGCCCGACGGGCGGCACCAGCGAGGACGATCTGGAGGATTGGCTGTCGCAGCCCAACGTGATCGCCGTCGGCGGCTCGTGGCTGGCGCCGGTCGAGGAAATTCGGCGCAAGGAATGGACGCGCATCGGCGACCGGGCGCGGGCGGCGGTGGCCAAATACATCGCCCACCGCCGGGCCGACTAGGGGCTCATTCGATACGGATTTTCGCCTTGCGGACAATGTCGCCCCAGCGCGGAATTTCCTGCGCGATATAGGCGCGGAATTCGTCTGGGGTCGTCACCCAGACATCCGCGCCTTCACGCGCCAGCGCGGCGACGATCTCGGGATCGGTCATCGCCTTGCGGACCTCGGCGTTGAGCCGATCGACGATCGGCTGCGGCGTGCCCGCTGGCGCCAGAATGCCGTACCATTGCGAGGCCTCGAAGCCCGGATAGCCCTGCTCGGCGATTGTCGGGATCTCGCTCATCGCCGCCACGCGCTTGTCGCTCGACACGCCAAGGGTACGCAGCGTGCCGACGCGCGCATGCGGCAGCACCGCGGGCGCGCCCGTCATGGTGAGCTGAATGTTGCCGGCGAGCAGATCCTGCACCGCCGGCGCCGTGCCGCGATAGGGCACATGCGTCATCTCGGTCCCGGTCGCGACCATGAAGGCCGCCATGGCGATATGGGCCGCGCTGCCATTGCCGCCGGAGCAATAATTCAGCTTGGTCGGGTTCGCCTTCGCGTAGGCCACCAGCTCCTGCACATTGTTCACCGGCAGCGAGGGATGCACGACCAGCACGTTATGCACCCGCGCCAGCATCGAGAGATGCGCGAAACTCTTCAGCGGATCGTACTGCAGGTTGGCGTAGAGGCTCGGGTTTACGCCCAGCGTGCCGATGTGCCCCATGATCAACGTGTGCCCGTCCGGATTGGCGCGCGCGACCGCCGTCGAGGCAACGGCGCCGCCGGCGCCCGGCCGGTTCTCGATGATGACGCTGCGGCCCAGCGCGTCGCCGAGCCGCTGGCCGAGCAGACGGGCGAGAATGTCGGTCGAGCCGCCCGGCGTGAAGGGCACCACAAGCGTGATGTTCTGCGACGGCCAGCTTTGCGCCATGGCTCGCGACCCGAGCGGGCCCGCCAGCGCGGCGAGGCCGATCTGGATTTGCAGAAATCGGCGCCTGTGCATCATGTCCATGAAGTCCCTCCCGGCAGCGCGCTGCTGGCGCTTGCCTGAAGTCTCGCCAGTGCGGAGCTGCGCGGCAAGAGCGACTTACTTCTGCACTCGTGAAGGCGATTCATCCGGCAGACGCCCGACGGCTGCAAAGTGACTCGCTTCTCGGCGTTTTGACGACGCAGGTGGCAGAAACCCCGCAACACTGCGGCCTGATGAGTCTGGGCGCCTTTAATTTAAGCAACTTGCCGCCATTGAACGGGCGCCCTTCTGGCGAACGCTTAAAACTACGGCGCCCGGCCAGCGGCGGCTCGGCTAATTGCGTGACGCTGCTCGGGCCTCCTCGCGTGGCATGTCCGTTGCAACTGTTTCCCCAGCGTCCCCCGAAAAGGGCGCGATCAACGCTGCCGGACTCTGGCGCAAATGCCGCCTCGACGGCCAACAAATTGAGGGGATGCTATGTCTTTCACCAGGCGTTTATTGCTTCGCGCGACTGGCGCGGCCCTGGGCGGCGCGCTCGCGTTCGCTTCCACCGGCGCCTTCGCGCAAGCTGGCGGCACGATCAAGGTCGGCATCCTGCATTCGCTTTCGGGCACGATGGCCATCAGCGAGACCACGCTGAAGGACGTCATGCTCATGCTCATCGAAGAGCAGAACAAGAAGGGCGGCCTTCTCGGCAAGAAGCTCGAGGCGGTTGTCGTCGATCCGGCGTCCAACTGGCCGCTGTTCGCCGAAAAGGCGCGCGAGCTGATCTCGAAGGAAAAGGTCGCCGCGACCTTCGGCTGCTGGACCTCGGTGTCGCGCAAGTCCGTTCTGCCGGTTTTCGAAGAGCTGAACTCGATCCTCTTCTACCCCGTCCAGTACGAGGGTGAAGAATCCTCCAAGAACATCTTCTACACGGGCGCCGCCCCGAACCAGCAGGCCATTCCGGCCGTCGATTATCTGATGGCGAACGAAAAGGTGCAGCGCTGGGTTCTCGCCGGCACCGACTACGTCTATCCGCGCACGACCAACAAGATCCTTGAGGCCTATCTCAAGTCGAAGGGCGTGAAGCAAGAAGACATCATGATCAACTACACGCCGTTCGGACATTCCGATTGGCAGACGATCGTGGCCGACATCAAGAAGTTCGGTTCGGCCGGCAAGAAGACCGCCGTCGTCTCGACGATCAACGGCGACGCCAACGTGCCGTTCTACAAAGAGCTCGGCAACGCCGGCGTGAAGGCCACCGACATTCCGGTCGTCGCCTTCTCGGTCGGTGAAGAAGAACTCGCCGGCATCGACACCAAGCCGCTGCTCGGCCATCTCGCCGCATGGAATTACTTCGAGTCGATCAAGACACCTGAGAACGAGAAGTTTATCAAGGAGTGGCAGGCTTTCACCAAGAACCCGAAGCGCGTCACCAACGATCCGATGGAAGCGACCTATATCGGCTTCAACATGTGGGTGAAGGCGGTCGAGAAGGCCGGTACGATCGACGTCGACAAAGTGATCGACACCTTGCCCGGTACCAAGACGCCGAACCTGACGGGTGGCACCTCGGAATTGCTGCCGAACCACCACATCACCAAGCCGGTGTTCATCGGCGAGATCAAAGCCGACGGACAGTTCGACGTGGTGTGGAAGACCGAAGGACTGGTTCCGGG
>JANXTB010000222.1 GCA_025356415.1 Hyphomicrobiales bacterium | reverse complement strand
CAACCCAGCCCCGCGTGTTGACTACGGCGTGAGCCGGTTCAAACGAGGGGTCCGAGCGCTAGCGGCCTCTGGATTGCTTCGCTCCGCTCGCACTGACGGCAACAAAAAAGGGAGAGCCAAGCCGGCCCTCCCTGATCCGTTGCGTTTCGAAACCGGCTATAGCCGGTTTCGATCACCTAAAACTTCAACTCCGGCGCCGCGTCGTTCACGGGCGGCAGGCCGATGCCCTTGAATTGCTCTTCGACCTGCGACGCATCGAGCTTCACTTCGCCCGACTTGTAGATCATCACCATCGACGGGATCATGATCACCAGCGCCACCATGATGCACTGGATCACCACGAACGGGATCGCGCCCATGTAGATCTGCCCTGTCGTCACCGGGTCCATCATCTTGCCGGTGAGGCGATCCTTGAACGGCAGTTTCGGCGCCACCGAGCGCAGGTAGAACAGCGCGAAGCCGAACGGCGGATGCATGAAGCTTGTCTGCATGTTGACGCCAAGAATGACGCCGAACCAGATCAGGTCGATGCCCAGCTTTTCAGCCGCCGGCCCAAGCAGCGGGATGACGATGAAGGCCAGTTCGAAGAAGTCCAGGAAGAAGGCGAGGACGAAGACGAACAGGTTGACGATGATCAGGAAGCCGACCTGGCCGCCGGGCAGGGACGTCAGCAGATGCTCGACCCACGTATGGCCGTTGACGCCGTAGAAGGTGAGCGAGAAGACGCGCGCACCGATCAAAATGAAGACCACGAAGCACGAGAGTTTCGCGGTCGTGTCCATCGCCTGTTTCATCAGGGAGAGATTGAGCCGGCCCTTGGCGAGCGCCAGCAGCAGGCCGCCCGCCGCGCCCATAGCGCCCGCTTCCGTCGGCGTCGCGATGCCGACGAAGATCGTGCCCAGAACGAGGAAGATCAGCGCCAACGGCGGCACCAGCACGATGACGACCTGTTCCGTCATGCGCGACATCAGGCCGAGATTGCTCTTCCGGTTCGCCATGGCGAGCAGATAGAGCAGGCCCGTCGCGATGAAAGCGCTCCAGATCAGCACATTGTCGGTCGGCATGTCGGGGAAGCGCGCGTCGAGCCAATGGCTCAGCACGGCCGTGCCAATCGCCGCGATGCCGATCATCGCGAACGTATTCCACCGCGGCACGTCTGCGCGCTTGTCTGACGACGAGCCGATCAGCCGCGGTCCGAAGACCAGCAAGGAGGCCACCACGGCGCCAATCCATTGCACCATGTTGGAGACTTCAAACGGGAAGCCCGCCAGTCCGCCGATCCATTCCGCGAAGGAAATCGTGAGGTAGAACAGCGGCACGCCGACGAACAGCAGCGCAAAGCCTGTGAGCCATTTTTGGCGCGGCTCCAGCGCAGGGTCTTCCGGAATCGAACGCGCTTCCAGCGGCAGGGCGGGCGCCATCTCCGGCTTAATCACCGTGACGAGGAACACATAGCCAGCATAGAGCACGGATAGCGTCAGCCCCGGAATGAAGGCGCCCTTGTACATGTCGCCGACAGAGCGGCCGAGCTGGTCGGCCATGACAATTAGCACGAGCGACGGCGGGATGATCTGCGCCAGCGTTCCTGACGCCGCGATCACGCCCGAGGCGAGGCGCCTGTCGTAACCGTAACGCAGCATGATCGGCAGCGAAATGAGGCCCATCGAAATCACCGACGCCGCGACGACGCCAGTGGTGGCGGCAAGCAGCGCGCCGACGAAGATCACCGCATAGGCGAGACCGCCGCGGATCGGCCCGAATAGCTGCCCGATCGTGTCGAGCAGATCTTCCGCCATGCCGGAGCGCTCGAGGATGAGGCCCATGAAAGTGAAGAATGGAATCGCTAACAGCGTCTCATTGTTCATCACCCCGAATATGCGTTCGGGGAGCGCGGTCAGTAGCGACCACGACAGGTTGATCGACCCGTTGGACAGCGGCGCCAGCTCGACGCCGACGAAGAAGAACAGGAGTCCGCAGGCAGCCAGCGAGAAGGTGACCGGATACCCGATGAGCAGGAAGACGACGAGCGACATAAACATGATCGGCGCCATGTTTTGCGCAATGAAAGCAGCCATGGATGCGTTTCCTGTTCTTATTCGACTGCGGTGGCGCCGTGCGGGCCGGTTTCTTCGCCATACGGATTTTCGATGAGACCCTTCATGACCGCGACCCGCTTGATCAGTTCGGAGATGGCTTGCGCGAAGAGAATCGTGAACCCGAGCGGCACGAGAAGTTTCGCGGGCCAGACGATCAAGCCGCCGGCGCTCGAGGAAACTTCGCCTTGCGCAAAGGAGCGCAAGAAGAATGGCCAGCCGAGCCACATGATGATGATGCAGAGTGGCATCAGGAACACGATATGTCCCATCACGTCGATCCAGTTGCGCGTGCGTTTGGACAGGCGCGAGGAGAGGATGTCGATCCGGATGTGCTCATTGGCCTTGAACGTATAGGCCGCGCCGAGCAGCACCACCGCGCCGAACAGATACCATTGCAATTCGAGCCAGGAGTTCGAGCTGCGGTTGATCGAGAAGCGTATGAGAGCGTTGATGGACGAGACCAAGACCGCGGCGAGGATGAGCCATCCCATCGCCTTGCCGATGCGTTCAGTAATCGCGTCGATCATGCGGCTGAGCGCCAGCATGCTGGACATGCAATTTCCTCCATGGGGAGCTGCTCTGGATCGAGCGGCATTCCGTTCAGTTCAAACCAGAACTAGCATTGGAAACAGGGGACTTCCAGCGACCCCTCACTCATACTTTAGCGAGACTTTGAGCGCATCGCTTCGTCGCGCATCGCAAACAGGCCGGCGCCTACGACGAGCCCAATGCCCAAGCTGGCCAGAAGATTGGGCGCATCGCCCCACACGAACAGACCTATCAGGAGCGCAACTGGCACACCGATATAACGAAATGGCGATACGGCAGAAATTTCCGTGCCCCGGAACGCAAAGGTGATGAGCGCGGTGGACGCCAGCACGAAGCTCCCTGCGCAAAGGATGAGCATGATTTGATGCAGGCTCGGCCACACCCAGGATTGTGTTTCAGCCACGATCATAAACGCGCCGCCCAGCATATTTGCGAGCGACGCCGCGAAGACAATGAGGAAAACCGGGACATGCGCGGGCACCCCGCGATTCGAAAGGTCGCGCGCGCCCACCAGAATGGCGGTGATCACCGCGAGCAGCATCGCTGGCTCGATGCCATGCGCGTCCGGCTGCACGATCATCAGCACGCCGATAAAGCCGACGATGACCGCCGACCAACGGGCGAAGCCGACGGTCTCGCGCCCCCAGATTGCCGCGACGGCGGTGAGCATCAGCGGCGTCGCTTGCAGGATGCTCGTTGCAAGTCCGAGCGGGATGACGCGCAGCGCCTGCATGTAAACCAGCACGACCGAGGCCTCGAGCCCCGCGCGCAGCAGAACCGAGCCGCGCCAGATGTCACGGAGCGATCCGAGCCGGCCTTCGCGCGCGAGACAGATCCAGGCCAGCGCCGCCACGAGCGCGCCGCGCAGCACCATGATCTGCGAGACAGGCATGTCCGCAACGAGCAGCTTCATCATGCCGTCGTTGATGGCGAAACCGGCCGTCGCGCCGGTCATCGCGTACATGCCGCGGCGGTTGATCGCGCTCTGTGAGGTCAAGTGAGGTCAGCCGCCCGTCACGCTCATGTGGCGGCCGACGGCTGGATTGCGCGTCGTGCGGTCGATGACGAAGTCGTGGCCCTTGGGCTTGCGGGCGATCGCGTCTTCCATCGCCTTGAACAGCAGCTCGTTTGATTCCGACGCGCGTAGCGGCGCGCGCAGGTCGGCGGCGTCTTCCTGGCCGAGGCACATGTAGAGCGTGCCGGTGCAGGTGACGCGCACGCGGTTGCAGCCCTCGCAGAAATTATGCGTCAGCGGCGTGATGAAGCCGAGGCGTCCGCCGGTTTCCTTCACGGTGACATAGCGAGCCGGGCCGCCGGTCTGGTAGGTGGAATCCTCCAGCGTGAACTGATCGAGCAATTGCGCGCGCAATTGCGTCAGCGGCAGATATTGGTCCACACGCGCGCCATCGATCTCGCCAAGCGGCATGACTTCGATAAAGGTGATGTCCATGCCGCGCGAATGCGCCCAGCGGATCATCTCCGGCGCCTCGACTTCATTGAAGCCCTTCAGCGCGACGGCGTTGATCTTGATCGACAGGCCCGCCGCCTGCGCGGCGTCGAGGCCATCCATCACCTTGGCCAGATCGCCCCAGCGGGTGATGGCGCGGAATTTATCGGGATCAAGGGTATCGAGCGACACGTTGATGCGCTTCACGCCGCAATCCGCCAGCTCCTTCGCGTGACGGGCGAGCTGCGAGCCGTTGGTGGTCACCGTGACCTCTTCCAGCGCGCCGGACTCGAGGTGGCGCGCGAGCGAATGGAACAAGGTCATGATGCCCCGGCGCACCAGCGGCTCGCCGCCGGTGATGCGGATCTTGCGCGTGCCCTTGGCGACGAAGGCCGAGCACAACCGGTCGAGTTCTTCCAGCGACAGCAGGTCCTGCTTGGGCAGGAAGTGCATGTCCTCGGACATACAATAGACGCAGCGAAAATCGCAGCGGTCCGTCACCGAGACACGGATGTAGCTGATCGCGCGCCCGAAGGGGTCCACCAGCGGAGCTGGCGCGGCGAGGGAAGAGGCGTCGATCTCGGAGCGTAATATCATGCCGTATATATTGCCCATGCGGGCGCCGGGTTCAACAGGGCAGGGGCCCGGAACAAGCCGCCTCTCCCTCAGTTGATCGAGTCCGGGGCCATTTTGGCCCGGATTGGGCCTAAACGGGAGCGCACCATGGCTGCGGAGCTGGAGTTCAGAGGCGTGTTCAGGCCGCAGGCCATGCGTCAATTGTCGCCGGGGAGCTGGTATCTCGGGTTCAGGTGCCAGGTCTGCCACGAGACCTTCGCGATTCTCGACGATCCGGCAGGCAATGGGGAGGTCGAGCCGACAGGCAATGGCGTGGTCGAAGTCTCATGCCCCGTCTGCGCCGCCGACAACCGCTATATTGCAGGAGACATGCTGGTCTTCCAATCCGCGACCGCCATGGCGGGACAGAATGTTACGCCGGCGGGGAGCTGAACGGCCAGACAATAAAAAAGCCGGGCTAAGCCCGGCTTTTCTTGATCTCAAGTAAAGTTGCGCGTCAGCGCATCACGACGACTTTGGCGCCGACCTTGGCGCGCTCGTAGAGATCCACGACGTCGTCATTGGTCATGCGGATGCAGCCCGAGGAGACCGCCTGGCCGATGGTGTCGGGCTCATTCGAGCCGTGGATGCGATAGAGCGACGAGCCAAGGTACATGGCGCGGGCGCCGAGCGGGTTCTCCGGGCCGCCGGCCATGTGGCGCGGCAGGTCGGGACGACGCTTCAGCATTTCAGACGGGGGCGTCCACGACGGCCATTCGCGCTTCTGCGAGATGGCCTGCGCGCCACCCCATTCGAAACCCGGGCGGCCGACGCCGACGCCGTAGCGGATCGCCTTGCCTTCGGGCAGCACGAAATAGAGACGGCGCTCCTTGCTGGAGACCAGGATCGTGCCGGGCGCGTATTTCTGGTCGAATTCGACGATCTCGCGCGGAATGGAGCTGGCCTGCGGGCGGCCGTCATATTTCAGGTTCAGGCCGAGGAGCTCGACGTAGCTGCCGCCGACCTCGTCCGTCGATGCCTGGGCAGGCGCGCCGGCTGCAAACAGGGCAAAAGCAAAGGCGAACGCGGCTTGCGTGGATGTTCTCATCGGATCTTCCTGTGTCGAGCGCGGGATCAAGCCAAGCGATGGCCCTGACTTGCCGCCTGTAGTTAAGACGCGCGGGATAAAGCAACGGTTCCAATCTATGCGACACCTTTGTAGAAAAGCTTAACGCTTCGCAAGGACGGACGACGCTCTTGGCTACGAAAAAGCCGGGTCCGACGCTTGACTTGAGCAGGGGGCCTCCGTACACAGCGCTCCTGCCCGGACGCTATGTCCGCGCGGGCGCGTAGCTCAGCGGGAGAGCACTCCCTTCACACGGGAGGGGTCACAGGTTCAATCCCTGTCGCGCCCACCATTTCGCTCCCATCATCGTCACTATTCGAACCGGCTGCTCGAATTGCCGCGCTCGTCGGAGCGGATCGGGCCTGTTTCGTTCCAGCGCCGCACGTCAACGACTGTCGGGTTCTCGCCCCGGATCAGGCGCGCGCCGAGGGATTGCTCTCCGGGCGCCTTGCATTTGCGGATCACGCACATCGAATTGAAGAAAGCCACCGAGGCGACGTCTCCCAGATCGACGCCCGCCGCCGCTTCGCGATAAGCGGAAAAGTCGCGGGCGATCAGGTCTTGCGCGGACGCCTCCACGCCCCAATGCTCGGCGTTGATAACGTCGATCAGGAGCTTGAAGATCGACAGCGACGATTGCTTGTGAAACAGACCACCGTCGAAGTCGCGCCAATAGCTGGCGTGCAGGTCCTCGATCACATAGACGCCGCCGGGTCGAAGCGCCGGGTAATAGGCCAGGAAACTATGGATGATGTCGTTCGAGCGATGCGATCCGTCATCGATGATCAGGTCGAAGGAGTCTGACGCGGCGAAAATCTGGGCGCGGGTTTCGGGCTTGTTGCAATCGCCGACCACGACCTTGATGCGCGGGTTGACATAGGCGAGCCCGGCGCAAAGCGGATGAATGTCGCAGCCGATGATCGTCTCGTGGTGTGGAAAATATTTCGAATAGACCTCGAGAGACCCGCCATTCTGCACCCCGATTTCGAGCAGGCGGATTTTCTCGTTCTTGAAGTCGCGGAAGACCTCATCATAGACTGGAAGGTAAGCGGACCATTTGTCGGATACTTTGCCTTGATGCGCGCGAAAAACGTCGCTGAAACAATCGGTCATTTCTGAAAAGCCTTGGTGATGAAAAAAATGTGCGCACAGGAGACGAAATTCGCGGCTCCATTGTCAAGCCGGCCCCGCCGCGGCGCAGGCCACGGCGGGGCGAATATGTCAGCGACGACGCTGCTGCGGCTGAACGAGGATGAGGCCGCGCTGTTCGGTCGCGAGGTAGTCAGCGTAGGGGGATGGCCCGCCGACACACCGCGGATCCATGCTGTAGCCCGGTGACGAGCAGACAGCTTCATTGTTCAGGCCGCTCGATTGCGCGTGCGCCAGCGCCGGAATGAAGGCGATGGCGGCAAGTCCGATGATGATTGCACGCATGACACTCTCCCAAAGGTAAGGATGCTCAGAGAGATTGCGCGGGGCGAAGATGATTTGAACGAAGCCCCCGTGCGGCATAAAAATGCGCGCACGCACCATGTTTGCAAGCAAAACTCGAAGGTCAGGAAGCACTGGCGCCGCTGCTGGATCTTGGCCGCATGCGGCGCCCCCATATTTAGCGCATTACGTCACGTGAGATTTTCGGAGCGTGTCAAATACGTACTGTTTTCAGCAGTAATTTGCGCTTTCCGCAGGCTGGCGCGGTAGCCGGGGAGCCGCGTGTCGTAGGAAAGAACGCTCCAGGGCAGTTCATATTCATGCGCGCCAATGCCGAAAATTCCGTGCGAATGAACGACGACGCATTCCACCTGACCGCTGAGCCGATTGATCAGCAGGCAACGGATTTTTCCTATCGGCGCGCCATCGTGATCAAACACGGGCCGCTCGACGATGCGGTCGCTCTCGATGAGTTTGTGTCCGGTTTGCGAATGTAGCCCCTTGTTCATCTGGTCACCTCTTCGCTGTGGAAGGGAGGCGTGGAGTCTATGATCGATGCGCGGCTGCATAAAGCGCTGCCGCGCCGTTGCGTTCGATCCTTACGGATGCACGGTTTCGGTAAACCAGTCCGTCGGCAGGGCATGCCCCGCGCCCGCTTCCATGGCGCGTTTGTAGATCACCGAGCCCGCAGCCGCGAATTGATAACCAAGCCCAAGATTGTTCAGGAAGCAGGTGACTTCGCTGTCGCTCTCGCGCCCCTTGACGCGTCCGGAGATCAGCTCAGGCAGGGTCGGGAAAGTTGTGAAGTCGAGCTTGTGCGCGACATTCCAGCCCTCTTTCTTGCTCGCCTCCTGAAACTTCGCATTCTTGGCGACCACCATCGTGGGCTCGGTGTCATGCGTGTGAACGATGACGCGTTGCGCGGCGCGGATCGCGGCGGGTTCGATCTCGGGCTTCTTGATCGACGAGAGATGCATGCCGGGTTCGATCCATTGCTCGAAGAAGATCGGATCGAGCGAATTGGTCGAGCACAGCACAATGTCCGCGCCAGCCACTGCTTCTTCGGGCTGCGCCACGGGAATGACCGTGATGCCCAGCACCTCGCTCATGCGCGCCGAAAAGGCCTCACGGTTTTCACGGTTGGGCGAGAAGCAGCGGATCGTCTCGATCTTGCGCACCGCGCAAGCCGCGGTGAGTTGCGTTTCCGCCTGCCAGCCCGAGCCCAGAATGCCAATCGTGCGGGCGTTTTCGCGCGCCATATATTTCACGCCGAGCCCGTTGGTGGCGCCGACGCGAATATGTTGCAGCACGCCGTCGGGAAAGATCGCCAGGGGTTCGCCATTATGCGTCGAGAACAGCAACACGAGGCCGACATAACGATCGTTGGGCGCCGCCGGCACTTTTACGCGCCGCCGCGAATTGCCGACGAGCGGATTGGTGATGATGTCGGAATTGATACGGATGGCGCCGACGCCGAGCGCCGGGACAACGCCGTCCATTGATTTCAATCCATAGACCGCATCCTCGCTCCATGTCGTGGGCGTCACGCAATCCGAGCGCCTGCGCGAAACGCCGCGCCCTTCGGCGAGATCGAGATAGGCCGTTTCCAAAGCCTCGATGCAATCGGGCATCGTCAGCAGTTTCTCGACATCGTCGTTCGACAGGATCAGGGTCATGCAGTCCTCCCACTCTTCTTTTTGTTGATTATAGCCCCAGAACAAGACCTCCGGCCACCACGCCTAAAATCACGAGCGTCGCGCCGAACACGGTCGCGACATGGCGCCAGCCGAGCTGCGTGATCGCCGTGAGCGACGTGCCCAGCCCCAGCGCCGCGATGGCGACGAGAAGTCCCCATGTCGACACAAACCCCGCCGCCGCCTTGAATGCCGCAAAGGGCGCGGCGAGCGCCGGAATCGACGGCGCGATGCTGTTCAGGATGCAGAGGCCGAGAAACGCGAAAGCAAAAATCGGCAGTGGCGCCTTGTCGCCGCGCGCATGTTTCGTGAACACGAAACCGATAACGAGAATGACCGGCAGCAGCAGAAGCACGCGAAACAATTTCACGATCACCGCAGCCGCGCCCGCGCTCTCCGACACCGCAAATCCCGCGCCGACGACTTGCGCGACATCGTGGATCGATCCGCCGATCATGACGCCAATCGTCTGGTCATTGAAACCGAGCACGTGGCCGAGCGGCGGATAGACCAGCATGGCGACGGTCGACAGAAGATTGACGGCGACAATGACGAACACCGTGTCGGCGTCCTTGCCGGGGTAGGGCGGCAGCACGCTCGATGTCGCCAAGGCCGCGGACGCGCCGCAGACGGCCGTCGCCGTGCCGGCCAGCGTGCCATAGGCGCTCGAAAGTCCGAAGAAGCGCGCCAGCAAGACCCCCGCGAAGATCGTCGCCACCATGGCGAAGACGACGACGAGCGCCGTCGTTATGCCAAGCGCGGCGATGTCGCCGAGCGAGACGCGCAGGCCGAGCAGAGCGACCGCGACGCGCAGCACTTTCGAGACGCAAAATCTCAAGCCCGGCGTAATGGATGGGCGCACGGCCAGCGGGTGCATCCAGATGCCGATGATAAGCGCAATGACCAGCGCGGGCAGGGGCAGCAAGCGCCCGACGTAAGGCTCCAGCAGGGATGCGCCGATGGCGAGCGCGACGGCGAGCGCTATTCCGGGCGCCAGCGTCGAGATGTTCGTGCCCGCGCCCGTATCGCTTCCAGCCGCCATCAGATCCGCCTGCTTCGTGTCGCGCGGCTCAGGGAGCCGCGGGTCCTGAAACGTGGCCGAGAATCTGCGAGACGCGGCGCACCACATCTGGGGGTGTCGCATAAATCTGTGTCAGGACGCGAGCAATCTCTTCGCCGGTGATCGGCTCGACCGTCAGCTTGAGCCGCTCCGCCTCGCCCGAGAAGGCCGGGTCCTTCATCGTGGCGTCGAACGCGCGCCGCAAGGTCTCGAGCCGGGCAGGCGGCAGGGCGGGCGGGGCCACGAAGGGGCGGCCCAGCGCCGTGCGGGCGAGGAACAGGCGCAGCGCGTCGGTGTCCGCCTTGCTGCCGGCGGTCAGTTCGGTGGCGAGCGGCACATCGGGCGGGATGCCGGGATCTTTCTCGAGGCCGGCCTGGAACAGGATGTTCAACTCGCGGTCCGTATAGAGCCGCGTGCGCGCGAGGGACTGGAACGCGACGCAGATTCCCTGCACCTCGTTGCGCTCCATCGCCATGACGATTTCATTCGAGCCCGGATAGCCTTTGATCGTCTTGAACTTCATGGCGAGAAATTCAGTCAGGAATTCCGGGTAGATCGCAGTATCGGCGCCCGAGCCCGTGGCGCCCACGGCGACTTCGGTCGTGCGGAGGTCGCCCATCTTCTTGACCGCGGCGTCCTTGCGCACAGCGCAGACGCTGGTGTCCTTGTCGGGGCTTCCGATCCAGCTCATCTTCTGCGGATCAAGCATCACGTTTTGCCCGCCGAGCAGCGGCTCCAGCGGAATGCCGCGATTGATCAGGCCGAACACCGTGCCGTCGCGCGGCGCCGCCGTCGCCAGATGATTGGCGAGTTTCAGCGTGCCGGCGCCCGGCATGTTCTGCGGCGTCATCGCGGGTTCGCCCGGCATATGGCGCGGCATGTGGCGTGTGAGCAGCCGCGCCCAGACGTCATTGGCGCCCCCGGGGCCGAAACCGATCAGCACCGAGACAGTCTTGCCCTTGTAGAAATCGGCCTCGCTTTGCGCGAAGGCCGGCGCGCCCGAAACGAGCGCGCCGCCGAGCACAAGGAGAGAAACAAGACGCAGCATGGCTGTCCCCCTCAGTCGCGAATGTCTTGCAGGAACCATTCGGTCGGGATTTCGCGGCCGCGCCCAAGCCTGCGCGCCTCTTCGTAGACAAGCCCGCCGACCGAGGAGAATTGCAGGCCCTGGTTGCCGACGTTGCGATAGAAGGTGATCTGGTCGCGCGAGGTGCGGCCCTTGCATTTGC
>JANXTB010000178.1 GCA_025356415.1 Hyphomicrobiales bacterium | reverse complement strand
CAATGGGGCGCGACGGCAGATCCGGATATTTCCGCAGTGGCCGGCCGGGACGTTCCGCTCATCACCGATTACGCCCGCTCCGAGAAAGATCGCAGCGCCTTGCGGTTGCTGGCTTCGACATCGGCGCTCAGCCGCCCGCTCGTGGCGCCGCCGGGCGTGCCAGCCGAGCGCATCGAAACCCTGCGCAGCGCCTTCGATCAGACGATGAAAGATCCGGGCTTTCTCGAAGATGCGAAGAAGGCTGGCATGGACATCAAGCCGATCTCCGGCGCTGAAATCCAGTCGCTCGTGAAAGCCATCGTGCAATCGGCGCCGGAGGACGTAGAGCTCGCCCTCAAGCTGACGCAGTGAGCACTCCAAAAGACGAAAAGCCCCGGCTGTCTTCACGACAACCGAGGCTTTCGAATGATTGGCACGACAGCCTGTGGCGCCACCCGATGATCAGGCCCCCGGCTGACCCGGAGAGGCTCGTAAGAGCGCCTCTATTTTGAAACAGAGCACTTCTTCTCTTCAGAGCATTCGTCGTTGATCACGCCCACAGCTTGAATTTCGATCTCGATCCCCGGCCTGGCAAAGTTTGTGACCGTGATGAGCGCGCTGCCGGGATAATTGCCGTTCTGGAATTTGTCCTTTCGAATCTCGACGAAGCGATCGCCATACCGGGATTCCTTGATGAAGACTGTCATCTGCACGACGTTGGCCAAACTACCGCCGGCGTTTTTCAAGACCTGGTCCACCTGTGCAAAGGTCTGGTGCGCCTGCGCCTCGAAATTATTCGAGATATCCTTGCCTGCGCTGTCCTGCGTGGCCGTCTGACCGGCGACCCAAACGGTCTTTCCGCCCTGCGTAATGACGCCAGGAGAAAAAGCGCGCGACAATTGGAACGGAGTCTTCGCCATGTATTCGGCAGCCTGCACGGCTGAGACCAGAAGGAGCGCCGATGCAGCTAACGTCGAGATGGTGAAGGTGGTCACAGGCTTCATGAGAATAACTCCAGTTCGCGTCTTTAAGGACAAGCTCGTGATCGTTTCATGATCTGCGGTTGCAGGGAAGCGAGCCGCAATTTGCCCGAAGGAGACAAAAGACGCGGAGCGTCCCGGTGGTCTGGCGACGCGTTCACGAGCAGAAGCCCCAAACACCAAAAAGCCCCGGCTGTCTTTTCAGACAACCGAGGCTTTCGAAATGGTGGGCCCGACAGGGATCGAACCTGTGACCCCTACGATGTCAACGTAGTGCTCTCCCGCTGAGCTACGAGCCCGAATGGCAGCCGGAGCGTGTCCGGCGGGCCAAGCGATGGGCGGGGTATAAAGGGTCGGGGGGCGGGGCGCAAGCGCCTTTCGCCCTTTTTTCAGGCCGCCAGAAGACGCTGAACTTCGTTCACGAGATCCTTCAGATGGAAGGGCTTGGAGAGGATCTTCGCCTCGCGCGGGGCATTGTTGTCGGGGTTTAGCGCAACCGCTGCGAAACCGGTGATGAACATGACCTTGATGTCGGGATCTAGTTCCGTCGCGCGGCGCGCGAGCTCGATGCCGTCCATCTCCGGCATGACGATATCGGTGAGCAGAAGTTCGAAGGGCTCTTCGCGCAGGCGATTGTAGGCGGAGAGGCCATTGTCGAAAGAGGCCACGTCATATCCGGCGTTTTGCAGCGCCTTCACCAGGAAACGACGCATGTCGTTGTCATCCTCCGCAAGGAGAATTTTAGTTGTCAGGGCGGGTACGTTCATCACTGGCCTCTACGCAAAACGCTTGTCCCCCATAAACGCAGGTGAGGGTAAAGAAGCGATGAAAAATTGCGCTTCGCCACCTGCGTTTGTGGTCCAAATTACACAATCATGGCGTCGTGCCGGGCTGCGACACTGGCGCCCCGCATCAATCATGGACAGCGCTGTCCCACCTTGGCACATTCGATGCTTGGGCACTTTCAATGCTTTGGCCTTTCTCGGGCGCAGACCCGAGCCACGGAGACAGGGATGAGACGCACCAGATTGGGAGGAGACACGGCCACCGCAGGCGAGCCGGTCGAGCCCGAGCTTGCGATCCCCTTCGACATTCTCGACCCGGAGCAGCTTGAGACGCCCGTCATCCTGTCGTCGCCCCATTCGGGACGCGTCTATCCCGCGCGCTTTCTCGACGCCTCGCGATTGAATGCGCAGGCGCTGCGCAAGTCGGAAGACGCGTTCGTGGACGATCTGCTCGCGCCCGCAAACGCGCTCGGCGCGCCCTTGCTGCGCGCGCATTTCCCGCGCGCCTTTCTCGACGCCAACCGCGAGCCCTATGAGCTCGATCCGCGCATGTTCGATGGCAAGCTGCCCCCTTTTGCGAACACGCGCTCGCTGCGTGTTGCGGGCGGGCTCGGCACCATCGCGCGCGTGGTTGGCGAGTCGCAGGATATTTACAAGCGGCGCCTGCCCGTTGAAGAGGCGATGCGCCGCATCGAGGGGCTCTACAAGCCATTCCATCAAGCGATGCGCGGGCTGATGCAGCGCGCCGCCGGCCAGTTCGGCATGGCTGTGCTGATCGATTGCCATTCCATGCCATCATGGACCAGCGCCAGCGCGAAGCACGAACGCATGGAAGCCGACATCATCCTGGGCGATCGCTACGGCACCAGCTGCCATCCGGCGTTCGTCGAAGTGGTGGAGCAGCATCTGCGGATGCTCGGCTACCACGTCCAGCGCAACAAGCCTTACGCGGGCGGCTTCATCACCGAACATTACGGCAGCCCCGGCGCGGGTTTCCACGCCATGCAGATCGAGATCAACCGCGCGCTTTACATGGACGAGCAGACGCTCGAGAAAAAGCTCGCGTTCACGCAGGTCTCGATGGACCTGCGCGATGTTGTTGAATCGCTGATGCGCACGGCGGCGGACCTCGGCGGCCTGCCGCTGCCCGTCGCGGCGGAATAGACGTCAGATCACGACGACGCGGGCGCCGACGGGCACGCGCGCGAAGAGATCCTCGACATCATTGTTCATCATGCGGATGCAGCCCGACGACACCGCCTGCCCGATCGTCCACGGCTCGTTGGTTCCATGGATGCGGAACAAAGTGTCCTTGCCACCGCGATAGAGATAAAGCGCACGCGCGCCGAGCGGATTGTCGATGCCGCCTTCCATGTGGCGCGGCAGATCGGGGCGGCGGCGCAGCATTTCGGCGGGCGGCGTCCACCCCGGCCACTGCGCCTTGCGGCCGACCTGCGCGCTACCCTTCCAGAGAAAGCCTTCGCGGCCGACGCCAATACCGTAGGCGATCGCCTGACCATCGCCGACGATCAGATAGAGCTCACGGCGGTTCGTATCCACGACGAGCGTGCCCTTGGGCTGCGCGTAGGGCGCGGTGACGAGCTGGCGCGTGGCGGTGGGATATTCGCGCTGCGGCGCATAACCGGTGCTGGCCTGCGGCTCGTAACCGTAACGTCCCTGCGGCGCCGGATCATACATCGGCCGGTCGAGATACGACCCGCGCGGATCCGCATAGGCGCCGGAATACGGCGTCCTCGTCGGATAGAATTGCGCTTGGGCGGGGACGGACGCCGCGAGGGTCAGACAAGCGGCGCCAAGAAGGTGCGGCAGCAGGCGGTTCATCTCTCAAGTCCTCAGTAAAAAATACAGGCAGAATGCGAACAGTCTCGCTGGGCCTGTCGTTCCATGACGACTTTCGTGATTGTTAATTTTTAGAGTTGAGCGACCTAATTTTTGGGCCAGGCGAAGTCGTCCGCGCGACCCGGGCGCGCGTCGCCGGACTTGCCTTCGACCAGCGATTTCTGGACCAGCGCCGCAGCGTCCTTGTCGCCGAAGGCGATCGCAGGCCGCGCCGATGTGGCGAGCTTGCCGCCGGGCGACACCGGTGGCGCGGTCAGCGGCACGACGGGACCCGCCGCGGGCCGGATGGCGGGCGGCGGCGGAACGGGCGCGGCCTTTTCCGCCGGCTTGATGGCTGGTTGCTGAGAGGGCTCGGGAGTCGATGACCCGAGCCCCGGCAGATCGAGCGAGGGCGCGGCGCCGGGCGTCGTCAGCGCAATGGCCGCGGGATCGAGCGACGGCTTTGTCTTTTCCAGAATGCGGCGGATGTCGCTCTCGACGAAATGGGCGAGCTTGCGCGAACCGGCGCGCGTGAAATGCACGCCGTCGCCCGCGCGCAACCGCACCATCTGTCCGTTCACATCGGGCCCGTAGGACGAGAACCGCCCGCGATCATCCGCGAAGGCCTCCCAGATATCGACATAGGCCGCGCCGGTCTCGGCCGCCGCCTGTTTGTAGATCTCGTTGAAATCGAGCATGTCGGCGGCGAGACGATCGTTGTTCATGATCGGCAGACCGACCCAGATCAGCGGCACCTTGCGCTCGCGGAACAACTCGCCGATCGCCTTGGCGCGCGCGGCGTAGAGTTCTTTCCATCGGGGCGAGCGCGTTTCGAAACTCGCGGCGCCGTCTCGCAGCGCCTGCCGGTCGTTGGAGCCGACCATGATGATCGCGAGGTCGGGCTTGTCCTTGTCGATCAGCTCGCGCGCGGCCTTGCGCCAATCATAGTAATCCTCGCGCACGAGGCCGGAATTCTCTTTCGTACGGCGCACCACCGCGATCTCGGGCCTGTCGCCATAAGCTTCGGAAAGTCCGAGGCTGAGCAATTGCCCCAGATTATCGCCAAGCACCGCGATCACCGCCTTGGCGTTGGGCTTTTCAGCGGTCGCGGCTGGCGCGGCGGCGTCAACCGGCGCCGGCGCGACAGCGGCTTCGCCAGTGGGCGCAGCGTCCGGCGCGGCTTTGGCGACGCCGTTTTCGTCTTCCTGCGCCGGCGCAGGCGGCGGTGCCTCGGCCGGCAGTGTGAAGCCCCGCACGGGCGCGGCGCGGCTGATCAGGCGTGTCGGCTTCTGGCGGATCGGCGGCGCCCGCATGGCGCGCAGCTTGTCCTGCCGCTGCTTCTCCAACGTCCAATACGCGCCCGGACTATCGTCGAAGAATTGCGCGAGCGCGGGCGACGCTGAGCCTAGCGCAGCCGCCAGCAGCGACAGCGCGA
>JANXTB010000151.1 GCA_025356415.1 Hyphomicrobiales bacterium | reverse complement strand
CGCTCACAAGGCGAAGACGGCGGAAGGCGAGTCGCTGACGCTGAAGACCAGCGGCGACAAACTGACTGTCACCGACGCGAACGGCGGCACTGCCACCGTCACGCAAGCTGATGTCGTTCAGAAGAACGGCGTCGTGCACTTGATCGACAAGGTGCTGATGCCAAAGATGTAAATAGGTCAGCATTTCCGCGCCGATCAGAAGCATACCCGGTGCAAGAATTTGCGCCGGGTATGCTTATCAGGACAAAAATGATGGGAAGGATGATGAATCAGCGGCGCGCATTGCAGATCACGGTGCTTCTTGCGAGCATCGTGCCGATCAGCGCGGGATTGGCGGGCGCGCTGAACGGCGGCCTTTTTCTCGCAGAGCGAGCCATGCCGCTGCCTCAAGACAGCCACTATCGCTATCTCTCCGGACTGTTACTCGCAATCGGACTGGCGTTTGCCAGCACCACGCCCAAAATTGAGCGGCACACCGAGCGCTTTCGCCTCCTTACGGCCCTCGTCTTGGTCGGTGGCGTCGTGCGACTTGGTGGAGTGATGCTTACAGGCCCGCCTTCAGCGAGCATCGCTTTTGCTTTGCTGATGGAGCTTGCAGTGACGCCGATCTTAGCGGTTTGGCAGAGTTCCGTGAGCAGCGCCCAGAGGTAAGTCCGGCTTGTGGCGCGAAGCAGACGAGCGTCCGCTTTTACCCAAAGCCGACCTTAGAACTTCCCTTTTTTCCCGTCAGGCCTCGTCCACCGACCCGACTTGTCCCTGCTGGCAACAGGCTGTGGCGATCTTTGGGTGAATCGTTGGCGGGCCCCCGTTTGGAATCCGGAAAACCTATATAATTCCGTCACGGGCCGACGGTGCTTAGTGATGCAGATCACATCCCGGGCCGCCAAGGAGGACTATGTTGGCGTCCGAACATATTCTTGAACGTCAGCAGGCTTTCATGACCTCGCTTCAAATATTGGCCGCCCCAACCCCTTTCCTCTTTTTCACAGGCAAGGGCGGTGTCGGGAAAACCTCGCTCGCATGCGCCAGCGCGATTGCTCTCGCCGATCGTGGACGCAAGATTCTCATTGTGAGCACCGACCCCGCTTCCAACCTTGATGAAATGCTCACGGCTGCCTTGTCAGACACACCGACGCCGGTGCCCGGCGTTCCGGGACTCTCAGCGATGAACATTGATCCTGATGCTGCTGCGGAACGGTACCGGTTGCGCGTACTCGACCAGCTTGGCGCAATTGCTACCGACGAAGAACGCTCCACCGTGCGCGAGCAACTTTCGGGCGCCTGCACGACAGAGATCGCGGCGTTCGACGAATTCGCGGGACTGCTCGCAGGCGGCGCAGCTGGTTTCGACCACGTCGTCTTCGATACGGCTCCGACGGGCCACACCCTGCGTCTCCTCAGTTTACCGAAGGCCTGGACGGGCTTCCTGGAGGGCAATGACAGGGGAGCATCGTGCCTTGGGCCGCACTCCGGCCTCAAGATGCAGGAAGCGCGCTTCCAGCAGGCGCTCGCAGCCTTGGGCGACCCTCGGCAAACAAGCATCATCATTGTGGCGAGAGCCGATCATGGCGCCCTTCGAGAAGCGGCCCGCACCTCCGCCGAACTTGAAAAGCTCGGACTCCGAAATCAGGTCCTCGCAATCAATGGCCGTTTTCGTGCGACTGACGCGCGAGACGCCATCGCAGCCGCGATCGAGCGAGATCAGGATGAGGCGATCGCAGCCATGCCCTTTTCGCTGACGAAGCTGCCACGCGAGGAAATTCCACTACTCGGTTTCGACATGATCGGCGCCACGGCATTGCGTGCGCTCCTTCTGCCCGCAGCTCCCCCAGCTTCTATTGCAACACAAGAGTGGCCAGACGCGATCGACTTGCCCGATCTCGCGCATCTCATCGACGATCTCGGCGCGGCGAAAAGCGGGCTCGTGATGGTCATGGGCAAGGGAGGTGTCGGGAAGACAACGATTGCGGCCGCGATTGCCGTCGGCCTTGCAAAGCGGGGGCATGCGGTCCACCTCAGCACAACCGATCCCGCGGCGCACGTCGCTCTTGTGGTCGATGGGACCATGCCCGGGATGACCGTCGACCGCATCGATCCCGCTGTGGAAACCGAACGGTATGTCGAAAAAATCATGTCGACGCGCGGTCGCGATCTGGACGAGGCGGGTCGAGCGCTCTTGCGCGAAGATCTCGCGTCTCCCTGCACCGAAGAAGTTGCCGTCTTCCATGCGTTCTCGCGCGTTGTCGCTGAAGCGCGCAGCGCCTTTGTGGTGCTCGACACCGCCCCGACGGGCCACACTCTTCTGCTGCTCGACGCCACTGGCGCCTATCACCGACAGATGACGAGCCAGCTCGAACCAAACCCGCGTGGACGGATCGTCACGCCTCTCATGCGCTTGCAGGACCCTGCCTATACCCATCTGATCCTCGTGACCTTGCCAGAAACAACCCCGGTTTCGGAAGCAGCGGCCTTGCAAGAAGATCTGCGTCGCGCGAAAATCGAGCCGTATGCATGGGTGATCAACAGAAGTTTGGTGTCGAGCGGAACGCGCGATCCCTTGTTAGCTGCTCGCATTCGCGGCGAGGTCGTCCAGATCGAGCGTGTGCGCATGCAGCTTGCTGAAAGGTTGTTCCTATTGCCGTGGCTACCTCGGCCGCCGGTTGGAATCCATGAGCTTGGGAAACTAGCGTCGCATGCTGACTAGCAACGACCCGGGTTCCGTCATCATTCACTGCGTTGGTCAATGAACCTCGGTCAATCGACCCTCACGCACATTTGCCAGTGGTGATTCCAGCTTCCTGCACTTCAGAATTGCGCCTGTTCAGCTTCCAGATAAGCAATGCTGACGTATTTTCCGATGTTGCGGTCCCAGCCCTTGGTTTCTGCAGCGCGTGATGAGACACGTGGGTCTTTCAGCGCGTAAGCAAGCGCGCCGTCCAGCGGAACGCCCTCCTCGATCGCCTTGACGCAGGATTGCCAGATCCCCTCGAAGAGTTCGCGCTGCCATGTCACGACCTGCGGACCAGCATCGCCGTGGCCGGGCGCCCAGATTTTCGTGCGGCTGTTAGCCGTCAACATGTCGATGGTCTCGAAAGTGCCCGGGTAAGAGCCGTCTTCCATATTGGCGATGCGGCGATCCATCAGCACATCGCCTACGCACATCACGCCATCCTCGACCACTTCAACGCAGAGATCATTCGGCGTATGGGCTTTTCCATAATGGTGGATGCGCAAGGTGACGTCGCCCAGCGACATTTCGAAACCATGATCGATATCCTTTTGCGGGGCGACGATACGCGTTCCTGCGGTGGCGTCGTTCGTCCATCGCTCCATGGCGTCGCGCCAGAAGATGCCCACTGCGCCAGCTATGGCCTCGCGCGTTCCCGCATGCGCATAGATAGGCAACTCCGGGCCCCATTCGGCCGTGAAGGCCTGGTTCCCGAGCCAATGGTCGCCATGATAATGCGTGTTGATGACAGCAATGACCGGCTGGTTTCGGAACGCTTTCCACTGCCGGATCGCCATTTCGGCGATTTGCACGGACGCGCCGGAATCCACCACGACCGTCCCGCGCTGTCCCGCGACGAAAATGACGTTCGACATCAGCCCGAGGTTTTCGGGCGTCGGGAAACCATCGCGCGCTTCGATCATGAACACGTGCGGCGAAATCGTGAGAATCGGCTTTGACGGGACCGGAGGGCCACGATCCTGCGGGGCGGCATGCACGGCCTCAAGCATGGCTACAAGTTCGGCGACGCCTGTCGCAACGCCAAGTTGGGCAGCGCGGGCGATCAATGAGCGTCTTGAGAGCGGCATGGCGGTCCTGCCTTAATCGAAGTGGTAGGCATCGTGATCGAGCGCGGTCACGACGTGGTCCACATCTTCAGGAAAAATCGGGAGGGTGAGGCTTGAGACGCACAGTTCAACTTGCCGGCGTAATTCCTCGAGCGAGTTCACACGCCGGATCGCGCGCGTGTAGAGCGTGAAGGGCTCACCGCCTTTAACGACCTTTCCGTGACAAGCTCCGTTGCAACCATTTTCCTTCATGATCTCGCGCCCCATGACAACATCGGCAGGCGCATCCGCTTCACCGGCACGCGCCTGAAGGGTCGTCAAGGAAACGATCAACGAACCAGCGAGCAGAAGCGCGCGGCTCGTCGCGCAGAACGCATAATGCGTATTTGTCATTGCGCGACAGCCTCCCCTGCACTGTTCAATGATTTCGTGGCAGGCCTCGAATCCACGAGACGGTCCGTGATGACGGCGCCGAACCACATCGACCACAGGACAATCCACGCCGTCAGCGCGAAGACTGACGCGCCGGAAACGCCCGCGCCAACCGCGCATCCGCCCGCGAGAACGCCGCCGAAACCCATCAACGCGCCGCCGGCGATATAGCGCGGCATGGTCGCCCCGCTGATGAAGCCTTCCAGCTTCAATGAACCGCCGATCAAGCCAGCCATGAAAGAGCCGATGAACACGCCGGGGATCAGAGCGAGATCGAACGTCAGTTTCCCACCGGGGGGCGCCAAGGTGAACATCAGCACATCGGCGGAAGGCGACGTGAAACTAAGCGCGTGAACCGGCACCAGTTCGAAAGAAGTCGCCGCCATCGCGTAATTGAATCGCCAGGCGGCGGCGACCATGAGGCCGACGCCGATGGCGCCGAGCGCGCGGGCGACGCTGACGCGATTGTAGAATGCGAGCAAAAGCGCAGCCAGCAACCACAAGCCGGCAAACATGATCGCGCCGACATGACCAACACCGAACATGACGAGCAAGTCGCGCGAGGGACCATCGATTGTCCACCATGCGTTGATGTTGCTGCGAAGCGGCGAGAGAATGCCGTCGCGAGCCGCTTGCGCGACCACCGCAAATACGAGTCCCGACAGGAGCGCACGTAAATTGCCGGTTGCCGACAGCACCAGCATGCGGCTCGCGCAAGCACGCGTGAGCACCATGCCGGAACCGAACATGAGGCCGCCGATAATTGCGCCCGACAGCGATCCGGTGTTGTTCAGTTGCCGGACGGTTCCGGTGTCGAACAGACCGGCGACGATGAGCGCTTGCGTCGCGATCAAGGCCGCCGAGAACACGAACAGCCAGACAGCGAGACTTTTGCCGAGCCGCCCATGAGCGACCTCCAGCGTCGCGGCGCGCAGGCAAAACCGCGACCGCTGCGCAAGTACGCCGAAAAGAATGCCGATCACGCCGCCGCCCAGAGCCAGCGCTCCCTGGTCGCCGACGGCGTCGATCAGCTGCTCAAGACCGGGCATCGCTAGGGCTTGATGTAGGCGTAATGTTCACGCCCCTGCAGCTCGGTCAGGCGAACCACACCGGACGGAACAAAGTCGGCGTCCATGATAAACTGCTCCTTGGTCAAGTTGCGCCGTTTCATGGTGATTTCACAAACTTCAAAGGTGACTCCGTCGCCCTTCAATGCGGACACGAGCGGCGCATATTCGATCTTGTTCTTCGCGTCGCTGGCGCCCTCAAGCAGGAGATCGACGCCTTCTGCATGCGTGACGACGATGATCTTCGTTTGCGGCGCCACGTCGAGATGATTGCGGACGTTGCGCAGCGCCTTGAGGCCTTGCGCCGCTGCATCGTCGATATGATAGACGACCTTGTCCTGCGCCAGCGCCGGACCTGCGCCCACCAACAGAATTGCTACGAAAATGGCTTTCCAGAACTTGAGCATTTGAGAACTCCTGCCGTCAGGCTGCGATCACAGGATCGCGCCGGGATTTCCATCGATGTTGCGGAGCTTCGGCCATTCCGGCTGCTTCACCTTGACGACTTTCTGATTGCGGATGTAGCGGGCGACAAGATCCCAGATCGCCTCGCCGCCGGAATCGCGCGCCGCCTCCGACACACCGGCCCACCCAGCAACCTTGTAGGTTTTGGAAGCTTCGAGCGGCTTGTCCTTGATCCGCATGTCGCCGATGCGACGTCCCATTACTTCGGTCGGATCGCACGTGAACGTCATGCCGCCGACGCGCACCATGTCGCCGCCTTGTTGATGGTAGGGATCGAGATTGAACAGGTTGTCGCAGACGTCCTCGAGCACCTCTTTGATCTGCTCGCCCGTCATATCGTTCAACGTCACAGCGGGATAGGTGATCGCGGTCTGGTTCAGCAGCGTCTCCATCGTGATC
>JANXTB010000124.1 GCA_025356415.1 Hyphomicrobiales bacterium | reverse complement strand
TCAGCGGGCCACCGCGATAACGCTCATCCGCCCATTCCACCAGCGTGCGGCCGTCCTTCGTGGCGACCTCGATCCGGGAGCGGATGAGATCGTAACCCTTGGCGTCGATCTCGGCGTCGAGATGCACGGATGTGCGGCGCTGAAGATCCTGCATCTGCGGACCGGCGACGAAGGCGTCCATGAATTCGTGATGGCTCGCGCGACGCTTGATCGCGATCATGCACAGCAGCGCGGGCATCGAGAACTTCGCCTGCAGATGGTTGACGGCGACCGGATAACGGATCGGCTCGATGATGTTCTTGCCCGCATAGAAGCGGATCTCGACGATCTCTTCCGGCTTCAAATCGTGCTTGAGCACCAGCGCCATCATCGCATCCATCGATTGATGGGTCAGGATCCCCGACGGATACGGCTTGATGGACACGCCCGGATCGACAATCGTCAGCTGCTTGCCGAAGCCTTGCTCGAACTTCGATTCCGTCGCGCCTTCGCCCATCACGGAGAAGAAACCCCACGGTCCATCGAGCGCGGTCGGGTCGGCGGTGAAGCCTTGCGCGGCGAGAAGTGCCGCGGTGACGCCGTTTTCAGCGGCGCGGCCGACATGCAGCGGCTTGGTCATCGTGCCGAAATTGCAGCGGATGCCGGCGGCGAAAGAGGCGGCGATGCCCAGCGCATGCGCGAGCGTCTCGCCCTTCAGGCCGAGCAGCTTGGCGGCTGCGGTAGCGGCGCCGAAGGTGCCGACCGTGCCGGACGTGTGATGGCCGCGGCGGTAATGCACCGGCTTCATCCATTCGGAAATCTTGCTCTCGACTTCAAAGCCGGTCTGGAAAGCGGTCATGAACTGCTTGCCATCGACGTTGCCGAGCTTCTGCGACATCACGAGCGCGGCGGTGAGCGGCGGGCATGAGGGATGGGTCAGCAGACCGTAGACGTGGGCCGGATCATGCGACACCTGCGTGTCGTCCCAGTCATGCGCGTGACCTGCGGTGGCGAGCACGCGCGCGGCGAGCGCGGCGGGGGCCTTCTTGCGGCCGGCGGCGATGATGAAAGCGTCTTCGCGTCCACCGGTTTCCACGGCGTCGCGCGCCAGCATCTGCACGGAATGTTCGAGACCGCCCGCGAGGTAGAGGCCGAGTGTGTCGACCATGCAGCGCTTGCCGATGCGCAGCGCCTCCGCGGGCAAATCGTTGTAGGTCACGTTTTCGATGAAGCTGACTGCTTCAGCGGTGACCTGGTGTTTCGTGCTCATTGGGAAACCTTCTGTTGATTGGCGCCATTGGCGCTTTCGGTTTGGGTCAGACGCTCGCGCGCCCGCATGACGTGGTTGAAATGGGCGCTGTGCGCGCGCTCGGGGTCGTGCGCCGCAATCGCCTCGACCATCTCGCGATGCTCGCTGTTGGAAATCGAAAGTCCCCCGCCCTGCACCAAACTGCGCGCGCGGAAAAGATGCAGCATCTTCACGAGATCGCGGTAATGGCTCGCGAGAACCGGATTGCCGGAATGGTCGATGATGAATTCATGCAATTCGAGATTGAGCGGATAATAGCCGTCGAAATCCTTCGCCTGCGCGGCGGTCTCCATCTGGACGATGAGCCGCTGCAATTCCGCGATTTCTTCGCGCGACAGACGCTGCGCGCAGAGCCGTCCGGCGAGGCCAAACAGAGCCGCGCGCACGGCGTAGATGTCGCAAGCTTCCTCAAGCGAAATCGAGCGCACGAAGACGCCGCGATTGGGCTTCAGCTCGACGAGCCCGCCCGCCTCCAGCGATCGCAACGCCTCGCGGATCGGCCCGCGGCTGACGCCGAAGCGCAGCGCGAGCTGGTTCTCGTTGATGCGGTCACCCGGAGCGATTTCGCCAGCCATGATCAACCGCTCGACCTCGGCTTCGATGAGAAGCGCGAGCGAACGGGACTTGATCAGGGCGACGTTTTCGAGAACCGAGGACATGAGCGGCTTTCTATAAACTAGATGCGCAACTGGCGCAGCTGCTTCGGGCCGTCCGATGCGAACAGTCCGGTCACAACATTGCGCGCGACATCGGCGTCGGCATCGCGCCAGCCGCCGTAGATCGCATTGTCGACGAACTTGGTCTCGAGATCAGCGATCGACATGGGCGCCTTCTTGCCGCCGCGCATGTAGCCCTGCTTCACTTCGCGAACGTCGCCATTCTTCAGCGTCGCGCGAAGATGGCCGATGAACTGGTCCGGATAGGGATCGTCCGGGTTGATGACGTAGGAGACTTTTGCCGCGAGCCCGCGCACGCGCGGATCGTGAATGCTCTCCTCCGTGAACTGGCCCAAGCCCGCCTTGCCTTCAAGGAAGCCGAGCGCCATGCAGATCGGCGTCGAGAACTTTGCCGCATAGGGCGTCTTGGGGTTGTGCTTGACGTTCAGCGGCTCCCACAGCCGATGCACGGTGCCCTCGCCGACATCGCACTGGATGGAGACGATGTCATCGGCGCTCACGCCCTGCTTCGACAAAGCAATCGCGCAATCGATAAAGGGCTGCGTCATGGTTCCGCAGGCGTAGGGCTTGAAGACGATGTCGTCGATCACCCAGCGCTGGCCGAGTTCGTTCAGCAGCAAATCGTAAGCGGGTTTGCGGGACGGTGCGAAGGCATGGAAGAAGCCATGCGATCCTTCAAACACCGTGCGCGGTCCCAGAAATCCACCACGCGCCATCAGCGCTGCGCGAATGCCCGATTGCGCCGCCCAGCCCGCATGCATGCGCTTCGTCCAGGTGCCTTCCGCGAGATATTCGATGATGCCAGAGGCCATGGAGCCCGCGATGCCGAGCGCGTCCACCGTCTGCTTCTTGTTCAAGCCGAGCGCAACCGAACAGGCGGCGGCGGCGGCCATCGTGCCGATGACGGCTGTCGGATGAAAGCCCGCCTTGTGGATCGCCTTTGGCGTCACGAGGCTCAGGCGGCAAAGCAGCTCGGCGCCATAGGCTGTTGCGAGAAGCAGCCTGTCTCCCGGCAGATTCTCCAATTCGCAGATCGCCATGGCGGCGGGAACGACGACGGCGCCCGAATGCACCGGGCCGCCCTCGAACGTGTCGTCATAATCTTCGCCATGCGCCGCCGTGCCGTTGATCAGCGCAGCGCTGAACGGATCGAAGCCGCGCGCATGACCGATGGCTGTCGCGTCGCCGGGGCCGGACGCCGCGATGACCGCCTGCACGTAAGGCTCGTTGCGGGCGGAGATGCAGAGCCCCGCGACATCGAGCACGATGCGGCGCGTCATCTCGATCGTTTCGGCCGAGAGCTTGGAGACCTCGGCACCGACCAGCCAGTCAGCGAGCGTCTCGGAGATGGGTGTCGTGATCTCTTGTGTCATGCGGCTTTCGTTTCTGCTTTCCCGCTGTCGCGGAAATGGCGGACGAGGGAGATGATGATGAAGATACCGGCCAGCGCCAGCAGGGTCGCAGAGATCGGATCCTCCGCGAAGGTCATGTAGTCGCCGTCGGAAAGCACCAGCGAGCGGCGATAGTTCGACTCGACCATGAAGCCAAGCACCACGCCTAGCACCATGGGCAACGTCGGGATGCGGAAATATTTCATTCCGTAACCGATGACGCCGAAGGCCAGCGCAATGCCGACGTGGAAAAGCGAATTGTGGATCGCGTAAACGCCCGACAGCACCAGCGCGAAGATGAACGCCATCAGGTAATGCTTCGGGCGGTTCACGAGCCAGATGCAGGGCCGCAAGATCAGGTACGCAACGATGAGCAGCGCAAAGAGCGAGATCACTTTGCCCGCATAGAGGCCCATCACCACGTCGTAATGCTTGGTGAAGAGCATCGGCCCCGGCGTCATGCCATGAATGAGAAAGCCGCCAAGCAGCACCGCCGCCGAATTCGAGCCGGGGATGCCCAAGCCCAGCATCGGGATAAGCGCGGTGGCCGACACAGAACCATTCGCAGCTTCCGGCGCCGCAATGCCTTCGGGCGATCCGTGCCCGAATTCCTCCGGCTTTTTCGACCAGCGCTTCGCCTCATTATAGGAAAGGAAAGCCGCGATCGTGCCGCCGCCGCCCGGTGTCAGCCCCTCGATGAAGCCGATGCAGGCGCCGATAATCTGCGACACGCGGAGCCGCGCGCGCATCATTGCATCCGGCATGGTGATGCGCGCATCGCTCGTGTTGGTCTGGCGCCAACCGGGCTGGCTCGCCTGCTCGAACAATTCCGCGACCGCGTAAATGCCGACCATGACGAGGATCGGCGGAATGCCCGACAGCAATTCTGGATCATCAAACGTGAAGCGGTTGTTGCCCGTCACCGGATCGGTGCCGACAGTCGCGATCATCAGGCCGATGAAGCCCGCCATCATGCCCTTGATGAGCGATTCACCCGCCAGTGAGGCGATGACGCTTAGCCCCAACACGCCCAAGCCAACGTAAGACGTCGGCTGGAAAGCCAGCGCCACATTGGCGAGCGGCTGGGTCAGTGCGACCAGCAGGATCACGCCGAAGGTCGAGCCGAGCACCGTGGAATAAAGCGAGATGCCGAGCGCTTCGCCCGCCCTGCCCTGTTCCTTCATCGCGTAACCGTCGATGACGGTTGCGGCGGCGGAATTCGTGCCGGGCGTGCGAATGAGAATGGCGGGAATGGAGCCGCCGTATTCGGCGCCGAGATAGGTGGATGCGAGCAGCACCACGGCGGCGGTCGGGTCCGCGCCGTAGGTGAAAGGCAGCAAGAGCGCCATCGTGATGGAAGGCGAAATGCCGGGCAGCGCACCGCCCAGAATGCCCCAGGCGATGCCGGCGAAAGCGGCGGGGATGATCATCGGCGATGCCACGACAGCCCCGAACATGGCGGGAAGATCGATCATCGGCGCATTCCCTGAATGACGTCTGGCCAAATTCCGGCGGGCTGGCCGATATGCAGCAAGAACACGAAGACAAACCACAGGCCGAGTGCGCCGAGCGCCGCGATCACC
>JANXTB010000107.1 GCA_025356415.1 Hyphomicrobiales bacterium | reverse complement strand
CCTTGAAGTCGACAATGGGTTTGCGCGCCACACCCGATTCCATGGCGGCTTTCGCCACCATCACGGGCACGACGCTGATGAGGCGCGGATCGAACGGCACGGGAATGATGTATTCGCGACCAAAGCGCGGACGCGCGCCCTGATAGGCGGCGGCGACTTCATCCGGCACATCTTCCTGCGCGAGTTCGGCCAGCGCCTTCACGGCCGCGATCTTCATTTCCATGTTGATCGTGGTCGCGCGCACATCGAGCGCGCCGCGGAAAATGTAGGGGAAGCCCAGCACATTGTTGACCTGGTTCGGATAGTCCGAACGGCCCGTCGCGATGATCACGTCGTCGCGCACGGCGTGCGCCTCTTCCGGCGTGATTTCCGGATCGGGATTGGCCATCGCGAAGATGATCGGATTGGGCGCCATCGACTTGACCATCTCGGCCGTCAACGCGCCCTGGACGGAGAGACCGAAGAAAATGTCCGCGCCGTCCATTGCTTCTTCGAGCGTGCGCTTTTCAGTGACGACCGCGTGGGCCGACTTCCACTGGTTCATACCCGCCGTGCGGCCCTGGTAGACGACGCCCTTGGTGTCGCAGAGCAGCACGTTTTCGGGCGCAAAGCCCATCGCCTTGATGAGATCGAGGCAGGCGATGCCGGCGGCGCCGGCGCCATTGCAGACGAGTTTCGTCTTCTTGATGTCGCGGCCGGTGAGCTGGATCGCGTTCAACATGCCCGCGGCGGCGATGATCGCCGTGCCGTGCTGGTCGTCATGGAACACCGGAATGTCCATCAATTCGCGCAGGCGCTCTTCGATGATGAAGCACTCGGGCGCCTTGATGTCCTCGAGATTGATGCCGCCGAAGGAGGGGCCGAGATAACGGATCGCCGCGATCATCTCGTCGGGATCTTCGGTTTCGATTTCGAGATCGATGGAATCGATGTCGGCAAAGCGCTTGAAGAGGACGGACTTGCCTTCCATCACGGGCTTCGATGCCAGCGCGCCGAGGTTGCCGAGGCCGAGAATCGCGGTGCCGTTGGTGATGACGGCGACGAGATTGCCTTTGATCGTATAATCATAGGCGGTCGAGGGATCGGCATGGATGGCCTTAACCGGCACGGCGACGCCGGGCGAATAGGCGAGCGCGAGGTCGCGCTGGGTCGCCATCGGCTTGCTGGCGATAATCTCGATCTTCCCGGGACGCCCCTTGGAGTGGAACAGCAGCGCCTCCTGATCCGTGATGGTCGGGCGCTTCGGGCGGTTCGGGGGCGTGTTTTGCTGGTCAGCCATGTCCTGCTCGAATTTTCTCGTTTTCCGGGGACGCGACCTTAACCGCCCCGGGCTGCGCTTCCAAGCTCAGACTGGCAAGGTGACCGCGAAGGACAGAAGGCGTGGACAAGTCGGACGCCGCGCATGCGCGGGCAAAGCGCCTTTGCTAGGGTCCGCGCCATGTCCTCATCGCTAGAACCCGCCGCCCTGCCAAGCGACCGCGACGCCGCCCGCGTCACGCCGATGATGGCGCAATATATCGAGATCAAGACCGCGAACCCCGATTGCCTGCTTTTTTACCGGATGGGCGATTTCTACGAATTGTTCTTTCAGGACGCCGAAATCGCCAGCCGGGCGCTCGGGATCGTGCTCACCAAGCGCGGCAAGCACTTGGGCGAAGACATCGCCATGTGCGGCGTGCCGATCGACCGTTCGGACGATTATCTGCAGCGACTGATCGGGCTTGGCCATCGCGTCGCGGTCTGCGAGCAGATGGAAGATCCGGCAGAAGCTCGAAAGCGCGGCGCGAAATCCGTGGTGAAGCGCGATGTCGTGCGCCTCGTCACACCGGGCACGATTACCGAGGAGCGGCTGCTGGAGCCCGGCCGCGCCAATCTCATGCTGGCGCTGGCCCGCGTGCGCCAATCCGACGAGAGCGCGCTGTATGGCGTCGCCGTGGTAGATATTTCGACGGGCGCCTTCACGGTCGGCGAGGCGACCGAGGCCGCGCTGCCCATGGAGATCGCCCGGTTCGAGCCGCGCGAGATCGTCGTGCCGCAGGCGCTGGCCGAGGCGCCTGAGATCATGCGGCTCGCCGAAGAGGCCGGACTGCCGCTCGGCCCCGTGCCGCGCGAGACGGGCGAGCAAGCGAGCGCCGAGCGCCGCCTCTGTTCTTATTATGGCGTCTCGACGCTCGACGGTTTCGGCGCCTTCACGCGTGCGGAGATTTCCGCCGCCGCTGTCGCGATCGCCTACATCGAGCGCACGCAGATAGGCGTGCGTCCGCCGCTCGCGCGGCCCGAGCGCCTGCAGCGCGGCGCGACGCTGGAGATCGATGCGGCGACCCGCGCCAATCTCGAATTGACTCGCACGCTGGCTGGCGCGCGCGACGGCTCGCTGCTCGCCACGCTCGACGCCACCGTAACGGCGGCGGGCGGTCGCCTGATGGCGCAGCGGCTTGCGGCGCCGCTCACCGATGTCTCGCAAATCCTGCAGCGGCAGGAGGCGGTGGCCTTTTTCCTCGCGCACGCGCCGCTGCGCATGCGCCTGCGCCAGACCTTGCGCGCCGCGCCCGATGTTTCGCGCGCGCTCTCGCGCCTCGCCTTGCTGCGCGGCGGCCCGCGCGACCTCGCGTGCCTGCGCGATGGTCTGGCGGCGGCGCGCGATACCGCCGCTTTGCTGACTGATGCCGCCGATCTGCCGACCGAGATCG
>JANXTB010000021.1 GCA_025356415.1 Hyphomicrobiales bacterium | reverse complement strand
TGCCGCTCGCGCTGGAGTTGCTCGATCTGAGCGACTACGACCTAGTGCTCAGTTCGGAATCGGGGCCCGCAAAAGGCGTCATTCCGCCGCCAGGGTCCGTGCACGTGTGCTACTGCCACACGCCCATGCGCTACATCTGGAACATGTACCACGAGTATCGAAGCAGGGCTGGTTTTCTGACTCGTCTGGTCATGCCTCCTCTCGCGCATTACCTGAGACTCTGGGATACCGCCTCGGCAGCGCGCGTCGATCACTTTGTCGCCAATTCCCGGACAGTAGCCAATCGCATCCGCCGCTATTATGGACGCAATGCGCAGGTTATCTTTCCGCCGGTTGACACACATGCCTTTCAGCCCGTTCCCGCTTCCGAACTGGGCGACTTTTATCTGATGGCTGGAGAGCTTGTCGCATACAAGCGCCCGGATCTCGCAGTGCGCGCTTTCAACGAATCCGGGCGAAAGCTCGTCATCATAGGCGGTGGCGAGATGCTGGAGACGATGCGCAGGCTAGCGGGTCCCACTGTGACCGTGCTTGGCCCGCAGCCATTCGACGTGCTGAAGCGTCATTACGCGCAGTGTCGTGCGCTCATCTTTCCAGGTGAAGAGGATTTTGGGTTGGTGCCAGTGGAGGCGATGGCGAGCGGACGCCCCGTGATCGCCTATGGCCGGGGCGGCGCCACCGAGACGGTCGTTGACGGTGTCACGGGCGTCTTCTTTCCTGAACAAACCCCAGAGGCTCTAAACGCCGCGGTCGTCCGACTGGACCAACTGACGCTCGATGTTTCGAAAATCGTGCAACACGCGCAGAACTTCTCGATAGAGGTTTTCGAGCGCGAAATGAAGATCATGATCGAGGCCAGCGTTGCGGCTAATCGCTCTCTTCTGCAATCTTGATCAGGTATTGCCCATAGGAGCTTTTACCAAGCTCCTTGCCAAGATCTGCGAGCTGCTGGCGGTCGATCCAGCCAAGGTTGAACGCAACTTCTTCCGGGCAGGCGATCCGCCAGCCCTGCCGCTTCTCCAGGGCGCGGACGAACTCCGCAGCCTCAAGAAGACTTTCCGGCGTACCCGTATCGAGCCAAGCGAAGCCGCGTCCCATCTTCTCGACTGAGAGACGCCCTTGCTCAAGGTAGATCTGGTTCAGGTCGGTAATCTCTAGTTCACCACGGGCCGATGGCTTCAGCCGCTTTGCGATCTCCACCACATCGGAATCGTAAAAGTATAATCCCGTGACGGCCCAGTTCGAGCGTGGTCGTGCAGGCTTTTCTTCAATGCTGATTGCAACGCCCCGATTGTCGAACTCGACGACGCCGTAACGCTCGGGGTCGGTCACGTGATACGCAAAGACAGTCGAGCCCGCTGTCCGCTGCGCGGCCTTGCTCAGGACGTCTGGCAGACCATGCCCGAAAAAGAGATTGTCGCCGAGAACAAGCGCACAAGCTTCGCCCTGGATGAAGTCCTCTCCGATGACGAACGCTTGCGCGAGCCCGTCGGGATTCTCCTGAACGGCATAGGAAAGCTTGAACCCCCATTTCTCGCCCGTCCCAAGCAGGGCGCGGAAGCGAGGCAGATCCGTGGGCGTCGAGATGACAAGAATGTCTCTTATGCCTGCGAGCATCAGCGTGCTCAGCGGGAAATAGACCATCGGCTTGTCGTAGATGGGAATGAGTTGTTTCGAGATGACATGCGTCATCGGATGAAGCCGCGTGCCACTTCCTCCGGCGAGAACGATCCCTTTCATAGCTGACGGCCTTTCGCATACGCCCGGCGCGTAGCGCCAAGCTGATTAGGAAACTAACGGTCGCGCCGGTCGGTCGCGGCCAAACAGAAAATCACGGTTTACTCGTTATCTCAGGCGCCAAACGAGCCATGCACCGCTTCAAAGCATCCTGCCAATGGGGCAGGGCGATCCCGTAGGATTCGAGGAGGCGTTCGTTGCTCAATCTCGAATTGAGCGGGCGGCGCGCTGGCGTCGGATATTCTTCGGAGGTGATGGGGATCACCCGTGCGCATGGACCGCCAATGGCTGCGCTTTCCCGGAAGATCGCAGATGCAAAATCCGCCCATGAGACATAGCCGCTCCCGGTTGCATGAAAGACGCCGAAATCATGCCGCGGCCCCTGGACGATTTGCGAAGCAATGTGAATGACAGCGTCCGCCAGATCGAGCGCGTGCGTTGGCGCACCGACCTGATCGGCGACGATCGATAATTCATTTCGGGATGCCGCCAGCCGCAACATTGTTGCGAGAAAGTTGCCGCCATATGGGCTGAATACCCATGACGTTCGCAGGATCGCGTGTGCATCCGTCGCCGCGCGGACCTCATGTTCGCCGGCAAGTTTCGAATGGCCGTAAACGTTGAGAGGACCAACTTCGTCCGTTTCGAGCCTTGGCGCGGAGCCAACTCCGTCGAAAACATAATCCGTGGAAATATGGATGACAGGCGCGTTACGCCGATTGGCTGCGCGCGCGACGTAGCCGGCGCCCGTCGCGTTGATCGCAAAGGCGAGGTCCGGTTCGCGTTCGGCTTGGTCGACAGCTGTGTACGCCGCCGCGTTCACGACAACATCGCAATCCGCAGCCGAAATGGCTGCATCGACGCTGGCTTCGCTGAGAAGATCGAGGTCAGGCCGCGCTACCGAGTGCACGCTGTGACCGAGCGCGACGGCGCGCTCCTGCATGGCGCGCGCGAGCTGGCCGCGCCTGCCGATCACAAGGAATTTCAGCGCCACGTCGGCGCCTCGCGCAGATCTTTCAGCAGCGGAAGCTGCTTGTCCTTTTCAGAGAGCAGCGCTTCACTTTCCGGAAATGGCCAGGCGATGCCAAACGCCGGATCATTCCAGAAAACCCCTGCGTCGTGCTCGGGGCTGTACTCAGTGGTGACTTTATATTGCACCTCGACATCCGCGGTGAGAGTGCAAAAGCCGTGTGCGAAACCTGCCGGTATGTACAGTTGACGCCAATTTTCGGACGACAGCTCGATGGCGACATGTCGCGCATAAGTTGGAGACTGAGGGCGTATGTCCACTGCCACATCCAGGATCGCGCCCCGTGTGACGCGAACGAGCTTCGCTTGCTCAAACGGGGGCCTTTGAAAGTGAAGACCACGGATTGTCCCGATCGATGGGGAGAAGGAATGATTATCCTGGCGCCATGCTGAAGGCAGGCCAGCCGCCTCTATTTCGCTCAGCTTGAAAACCTCAGAGAAAAAGCCGCGTGCGTCACCATGCTTCTTTGGGCTGATGAGCTTCAGGTCCGGTATGGCGAGGGACAAGACTTCCACGTTGATGCAACTCCTGTTCAGGCCGTGTTATCCGCAAGCCCCAACCTCTGCCCGCGATAGACGCCGCTCCGGACGCGCTCCCACCATTCGCGATTGTCGAGATACCATTGCACCGTCTTCACGAGTCCCGTGTCGAAGGTCTCTGCGGGCTCCCATCCCAGTTCCCGCCGGATCGCGGCAGGGTCAATCGCATAGCGCTGATCGTGTCCTGGCCGGTCGGTGACGAATGTGATCAGCTTTTCCCTTGGGCCGATCGTGGCGCTCGGCGCAAGTTGGTCGAGGATGGCGCAAACTTGGCGGACCACGTCGATATTCATGCGCTCCTGCGACCCGCCGATCACGTAAACTGAACCGAGGGCGGCGCGAAGCGCCACATCGCACAGGGCGCGCGCATGATCATCGACATGTAGCCAGTCGCGCACGTTATCACCAGCGCCGTAGACAGGGAGCGGCTTGCCCTCGAGGGCATTGAGGATCGTGAGCGGTATGAGCTTCTCGGGGAATTGAAACGGGCCGTAATTGTTGGAGCAGTTTGTGAGCAGGACTGGAAGCCCGTACGTATGCGACCATGCTGTCACAAGATGATCGGATGCAGCCTTCGAAGCGGAGTAGGGCGAGTTTGGTTGGTAGGAACTTTGCTCGGAGAAGTAACCGGCGGGGCCCAGTGATCCGAAAACTTCGTCTGTCGAAACGTGATGAAAGCGGAAGCTTTGCTTTGCTGTTTGATCAAGAGTCCGCCAATATGACAGGGCCTCCTGAAGAAAGTTGAAGGTTCCCACGATGTTTGTCTGAATGAAGGCCGCGGGCCCGTCAATCGAGCGGTCGACATGAGTCTCCGCCGCGAGATTGATGATGATGTCTGGCCGGAAGGTCTCCAACAGACTCCTGACCTTTTCCGTGTCGCCGATATCACCTTGTTTGAATCCGAAACGCGGATTGCCGGCGACCTCCTGCAGGGAATCCAGATTGCCGGCATAGGTGAGCTTGTCCAGCACCAACACGTGGTGAGGCGTGTGGCCGATGATGCGCCGAACGAGCGCCGAGCCAATAAAGCCAGCTCCGCCTGTCACAAGGATTTTCTTCGACATACTCGCTCCAGCGGCCCTCAATTCAGGTCACGTTAGCAACGCAAACGACAACTGTCAGCCAAGACCGTGTCGTATCGTAAACCGTGCCAGAACGGAGGCTCGACGAGCGCGTCCCGCCGAACAGCCTGGTTAAATGAAATTAGCTCCGGCGCAGCACATCAAAGTATTTTGTCGCTGGTCTTCCATCTTCATGTCTCAACCCGCTCAAGCGCCCCATGCGGCTTTTGCCAAGCAAGCCCTCGTCCTCGACGAAATAGGCCATATGTGCGCCCGACGCGAGCGGATCATGGAACATGTTGTCGTCCCAGCCGAGCACAAGCAGTCCGCCTGGTTCCATCTTTGCGGCGACGGCGCGATAGGTGCGATCAAGCTCCTCCTGCGTATCGAGTCCATAGCCGAGCACGCCGTTCAGCAATACAACGTCAAAGGTCGCCCCCGGGAAATGGCTTTTGATCTCAGCCGCCGTGCACACGCGATGCCTGCTTTTGGCGCCCCACCTGACCTTGCGAGCATCCGGATCTGCCGTGAACAGCTCGATCCCAGAGCGTTCAATCGTTCTCTGCATTCTTTGCGTATAATAATGAACCCCGAGGGCGAGAACGCGCTTCGGCCTGCGGGCCACGATTTTTGGTATCAAGACCTGTGCGATGAATATTCGGTCAGGCTGACGGAGAATAGTCCGGTCCGCGTAATATTCCAGCACTTGACGGGGGAGCCAAGTCCACACCAGCGCTCGCCAGATCAAGCCTATCTCCCACTCTTATCTTTCGAAGAGTAGTTTATCGGACTGTCGCGTGGCAAGCTGTCACGTGCATTGGTGACACGGCTAAACCCGTCCCATGGAGAACAAAGCTGCCAATACAAGCGATGAAACGGTTTGCGCGAAAGGCGGCGGCCAAGCTTTATGCGTGCGCGTTCTATTCCCCGCATTGGCGTGTAGGCTACCGCCGCACCGCGCTGGATCTCTGGTCCACACAGACGCTGGAGCGAACGCGTTGGCTCGAATTACCAGATCCAAAAGTGCGCTTCTTTGCCGACCCGATCGCCTTCCACCATAACGCGCGAACTTGGTTGTTTATGGAAGACTTCGATCATCGCACTCAGAAGGGGAGCATTTCGGTCGTCGAGTTCGGTTCCGCCGGACCAGTCAGCGAACCGGAGATCGTGCTCGAAGAGGATTGGCACCTCTCCTACCCGCTGGTCTTCGAAGCAGAGGGCGCCGTCTGGATGATTCCGGAAAGCTCGGCTAATCGTGAGATCGCAATCTACCGTGGCGATCCGTTTCCAAGGCGGTGGGTGAAAGAGGCAACGCTGGTTTCTGATGTGGAGGCCGTCGACGCCACTATTGTGAAGCATCAAGAACGCTTTTGGCTACTGGCCTCGGTTTACAACGGACTCGACCATCACACCGACCTCCACATATTTCACTCAAGCAATTTGCTCAGCGGCTGGCGCCCGCATGCTCTCAACCCGGTGATGCGCGATCCGCGAGCGGCACGATCTGCTGGGTCTATCGTGGTGCGGGATGGAAAAATGTGGCGCCCAGTCCAGGATTGCAGCGAGCGCTATGGCGGAGCCGTTGCGCTCGCGGAAATCACGCGGCTGGATGAGGAAGGTTATGAGCAAATTGTTCGAAGCGTCCTCAAACCTTGCCGGGAATGGCCCGGACGGCGCTTGCATACTCTGAGCCAAGCGGGCGGTTTCGAATTCATCGACGGATCAGCGAACGTGCTGCGCCGCAGCTGGATTTGATGGGTTACTGGATGTGCTTGCGTCCGGCGCGGCGTTCATCAAGAACCGATTGGTAGACGTCCATGGTTTCGAGCGTCATCCGCTCGATTTGCAGCCAGTCCAGATTGGAACTGGCCGCATTTTTCCATTTTTCAAGTTCGGCAGGATCTTTCAGAACACGCCGGAAAACATCGGCGAGCGCAGCGGGATCGTGTGGCGGAACGAGTAATCCCGCCGCGCCGTTTTCGAGCAATTCGGGAACGCCTCCGACCGCCGTGCCGAGAACTGCGCAACCAGCAGCGCGCGCCTCGCACAAGGCGAGGGGAAAAGATTCGGTATGTGAGGGAAGCACAAACAGCGAAGTGTGTTCGAGGATAGCGCGCGGATTTGCGACGAAGCCAAGAAAGTGAATGCGATCTCCGCCGCGAGTTCGCTTTCTTTGCTCTTCGAACATTTCGCGGTCGGGCCCCCATCCCATGATGATGAGAGATGCTGTCGGGAGTTCGTCGGCAATTCGCCCGAAGGCGTCCATCAGGTCGCCGATGCCTTTGCGCTTGTACAATCCCGCCACGGTCGCGATCACCGGCGCGGTGAAATCGATACCGGCGGGGAGAGGGTCTGGCGTGCCAGCGTCCCTCAGTCGGGGCGCATTCAAAATTCCGTGTTTCACCACGCTGAGCTTCGACAGGGGGAAACCACGTCGCGCATAGCGTGTCTTGCCGCTTTCGGACAACACGATGATTCGATCGCCTGCGAGCATCAACTGTGACGCCTTGCGCCACTCGTTGTGCACCGTTGTCACGAGGCCATAATCGCCAAATCCGAAAAGGTCTCGACCAAGACGCATGAGCACGGCGCCGAGCATCATATGCGCATGAACAATGTCGGGCTGAATGTCGCGAACGATCGACCTGAGTCGTGGAATATCGGATGCGAGTTCCGCTACGCGGGATGGCTTTTGGCGGATTTCATAATGGTGGACGTGATAATCGGCTAGCAACTTGATATAAGCTCCACCGGAGCTGACGAACGACACATCGTGGCCTAACTCGGCTTCGCTGCAGGCGAGATCCACGGCAGCGTTGGCAATGCCATTTCCCGTATCGACAACCTCGTTTGCGATATGCAGGATCTTCATACTTCCCTCGTGCAACGGCCTGCCCGATCATGGAACAAGCTCGTGCATCCTTCATTTAAGGCCACTCAACGCGAGGGTGCAAATTATGCCTGTTTAGGCGTGATAGCTCCGCCATAGTGGGGGCTGCTGCGATCGCTCGTTCCACCGCGAAACGCCCGCTGCGGTGGGTCTTTCGCGACGCCATCAATAAACTTTTACCAACGTGCAAATCGACAAGCTGGAGCAAGCGTTTTTGGGGCTGAGAAAGAGCGCTCTCAATAAACGCCCTTCGCCTTGATGACGGCCGGGATGGTGCGGAAGATGATTTCGAGATCGCGCGCGAAGGACCAGTTGCTGACGTACTGCTGATCTAGAGCTACGCGCTCGTCATAGCCCGTGTCGTTGCGGCCGCTGACCTGCCAGCAACCGGTCAAGCCAGGACGCGCGCGGCGATACTCGCAGAAAGCCGTTCCATATTTGTGGATCTCTTCCTCGACGATCGGACGCGGGCCGACGAAGCTCATGTCCCCAGCAAAGATATTGAACAGCTGCGGGAGCTCATCGAGGCTGGTCTTGCGCAGGATGCGACCGAGCGTGGTGATCCGCGGGTCGGAGGTCAGCTTGCGGGTCTTCGTCCATTCCTCGAGGGCATTGTGATCGCTGGCGAGGTGCGCGCGCAGCACTTCATCGCCGTTCGTCACCATGCTGCGGAACTTGAAGCAGCCGAATTTCGAACCGCCCTGACCGATTCGCGTGTGCTTGATAACGACGGGGCCACCGTCGAGAACATAGATCAGAAGGCTCACAAGGATCAGCAGAGGGGCAAGCACGACGATAGCCGCCGCCGAGGCGACGAGATCGAAGGCGCGTTTGGTGCGTCCTCCGAGCGGATCATCATATGCTCCAGCATAAGATGTCGCGAAATCAGTCGAGTCATGGATCGCCACAGCCAACCCCATATCATTTGGACAGATCCTGGATGCAGTGGGGAAGTGCAATTTCTTGCTTCATAACGCTGTGAACACAAAGCGTTGTTTCCCTCTAAGCAAGGGGAGAGTGCCATGCGGTAAAATCTGAATCAATAGGATTTGAAACGAATGCACCTAGAATCGTTACAGATTGGCCCAAGGTTTTCTCACGAAAAGCCACATTTAAAGGGCGTTTGTTACAATTTTTCAGAAAATGGGATGGAACTCTTTTCCTGTGTGTTGGTGAATGCACTCAGTTAACTCGGGCGTTGTGTCGACAAGACTACGCTGCAGCGCAGCGAGATTCGAATCTTGGCCATAATTTATGGTGAAGTCTCAGCATGACATTTTAGTTTAAAGCTAAGTTGCAGCTTAGTGGTGCTTTGACGAGCCTTTTGGCCGCCCCGAATGCCGAATACCCCTCTGACGAGGCGGTGGACAGGACCAAACCGTCCGATAGACTACTTTGAAAATAAGACCTCAGGGAGGAGCAGATGACGCGGCTTTGCCAATCAGGCTGGTCTGCGTTGGCGGGACGGTTAGGGGCCGTATGCGTGCTTGCTGGCGCGCTCTCGGCCACGACCGGCGCGACCGCGCAGGAAGATTTCTATCGCGGCAAGACGGTCACCTTCATCATCGGGTTCGGTCCCGGGGGCGGGTACGATCTTTATGCTCGCGTTCTCGGGCGTCACATTGCGAATCACATTCCAGGCCGCCCAAACGTCGTCACACAAAATCTGGAGGGCGCCGGCAGCGTCCGCGCCGCCAATTTCGTCTACAATACCGCCCCGCGAGACGGCACGGCAATCGCCGCCGTCAACCAGAACATGCCTATGTATCAGCTGCTTGGCGGCAAGGCGGCTCAGTTCGAGGCGGCGAGGCTCGCGTGGATCGGCTCGATGGGCGGCTCGAACGGGCTGCTCTACACGTGGTATACGAGCAAGACGAAGACGATCGACGACGCCAAGAAGAATGTCGTCATGCTCGGCGGCACGGGCACGAATTCCGATTCGCATATCTTCCCGACGCTGATCAACAATCTGCTCGGCACGAAATTCAAGGTCGTCAACGGCTATTCCGGCGGCAGCAAGGAAGTGCATCTCGCGCTTGAGCGCGGCGAGGTGGAGGGCAGGGGTGGCAACGCCTGGGCCAGCCTGAAGAGCAGCAACCGCGACTGGCTCGAGCAGAAGAAGCTCAACATGCTCGTCCAGATCGGGCTCGAGCGTGAGCCCGAACTGCCCGACGTTCCGCTTCTGCTCGATCTCGTGACCAATGACACGGACAAGAAGATCGTCGAACTCGTCAGCCTGCCGACATTCCTTGGTTATGCGCATTGGGTTTCGCCAGATGTCCCCGCCGAGCGGGTCGCCATCCTGCGGCGCGCCTATGCCGAGACCATGAAGGATCCGGCGTTTCTCGCCGAGACGCAGAAGCTCGACATGATGCTGCGGCCGAAGTCTGGCGAGGAACTCACCGCTATCGTCAAGCGTGTCGCGTCTACGCCGCCCGATATCTTGAAACGGGCCGCGCAGGTTCTCGAATGGAGCGAGTGAAGCGCCCGCAAGAGGCGTTCAAGGGAGGGGTCTATGCAAGAATTCTTCGTGGCCAAGAAAGCTGACTTTGGCGAGGGCGATCGTCGCATCGTGCGAACGGGCGCTTCGGAAGTCGGCGTGTTTCATCATAAAGGCGCCTATTACGCTTACGCCAACAATTGCGTCCATTCGGGCGGGCCTGCGTGCGAGGGGGTCATGATCCCCAAGGTGCTCGACGTGATCGGCGAGGACCGCTCCTACCAGGGCCAGGTGTTTTCCGACGAGATGCATTTCGTCTGCCCATGGCACGGCTACGAATATGATTTGAAGACCGGCGAATGCGCTGGCGATCGCCGTCTCAAACTTAAAAAATATCAGGTCGTCGATCGTGGCGACGCCATTTACGTCATCGCCTGACAGGAGAGCCGCATGAACGTCCAGACACCTGTCGATGATGTGCGCCAATTGCACTTCGATCGTTTCTCGTCTTCGGAATCGCTCGCCAAGGCGTCCGAACAGGCGCGAAAGCGCAATTATCAGGATTTTTTGATCGTCGATATCGACTCGCATCACTACGAGAGCGAGTCCTATGCCGACGTGTTTCAATATATCGAGAGCCCGGTGCTGCGCCGGTCTTTCATCGAATCCGCACAACGCGGCGGACGCTCCAGCATGCTTGGCGGCTCGGTCGGCTATCAGGATATTTCAGGCCGCATCACGCGGCATTGGCTCCGCAAGCACGAGAAGGTCGACACCACCACGCATCACCGCGACATCACCACCACCAAACGGTGGATGGACGCCATGGGCGTCGACTACGCCTGCCTGTTTCCTACGCCGATGTTGTTTCTCGGCACGCATCCGCAAGTCGAGATCGAAGTGGCGATGGCGCGCGCCTATAATGCGTGGTTGTGCGAGCGCATCCTCGCCGAAGAGCCGCGCATCATCTCGATGCTCTATCTGCCGTTCAACGATCCTGAAGCGACCTACAAGATGGTGCAGGATTTTGGCGACAAGAAAGGCGTGAAGGGCTTCATGGTGACATCGCCGCGCTATAAGCCGGTGCATGACAATGCCTATATGAAGACCTATCGGCTGCTGGAGGAAATGGGCAAGCCGATCTCGTTCCACGCGGCTTATAACTGGAACGACCAGTCGCTGAACCTGCTCAACCGCTTCATCTCCGTACATGCGCTGGGCTTCATGTGGTTCAACATGGTGCATATGACCAATTGGGTCATCAACGGCATCCCCGAGCGGTTCCCGAAGTTGAAGACGATCTGGATCGAAAGCGGCCTCACTTGGGCTTATTCGCTCATGCAGCGTCTCGATCATTCGTACATGATGCGAACATCCGATTGCCCGTCGTTGAAGCGCAAGCCCAGCGAATACATGCAGGAAATGTTCTATTCCTCGCAGCCGATGGAAATGCCGGAAGATCCCTCGATTCTCGAGGCGACCTTCAAGATGATCAAGGCGGAAACGCAGCTCGTCTGGTCGTCCGACTATCCGCATTGGGATTTCGATCTGCCCGGCGTGATCTACGATTTGCCGTTCCTGAAGGAAGAGGCCAAGCGCAGCATCCTCGGCGGCAATGCGGCGCGATTGTTCGGGCTTGATCTAAAGCCGGTCAAGAACATTCCCGGCGGTCCCTAATCGATAGAGAGCGCGCGCATCATGTCGGTGAAGCGCTCGCCCTGAACGAGAATATGCGCGCGCAGGCGGGCGGCGGCTTTGTCCGCATCGCCTGCGCGGAGCGCTTCCAGCACGCCTTCGTGCTCGGCCAGCGATGATGTGAGCCTGTTGCGCGCCCGCAGCTGAATGCGGCGGTAGGAGCTCAGGCGCTTGTGCAAGGCGAAGGCTTGCTCGGCGAGGAAGCTGTTGCGGCTCGCGCGATAAATTGCCTCGTGGAAAACGCGGTTCTCGGCGTAATAGGCGTCGGGATCGGGCGCCTGCGCGGCTACCAGGCAACCTTCGTGGGCGCGCGCGAGGGCAGCGTGATCCTCTTCAGTGAGCCGCATCGCGGCGAAGCGGCCGCAGGCGGCCTCGAGCTCCGCCATGGTCTCGAACATGTCAATGAGGCGTCGGGGGGAGGGGGTCGAAATGAACGCGCCCCGGCGCGGGCGTATCTCGATCAGTCCCTCCGCGCCCAGCTGCGCCAGCGCCTCGCGGATCGGCGTTCGGGAAACTCCAAACTTTTCAGCCAGGCCAAGCTCGTCGAGATGCGCGCCGGGGGCATATTCCCCTGAGACGATGGCGTCTTCCAGATGCTGTTTGAGAGTGAGTGCCCGGTTCGTCGCCATTTTCGGGGGCCCATGCTGCCTTTTGATGATGGTTCGAAATCTTGCATACACTAGGCTGGCATCTGGTATAACGCCATTCTAAGTCGACAGCTTAAGCTGAACAGATGGGTCATTGCAGACCCACATTGGAGGAAGCCCATGTCATTTACTCGCCGCCATGTGCTCGCGGGCGCAATCGCAGCCCCTGCCATTCTGACCTTCCGCGGAGCCCATGCGGCGGCGATGCTGAAGATCTCCCATCAGTTTCCCGGTTCCAGCGGCAAGGATGGCGACTTTCGCGACATTCTTTGCCGTCGCTTCGCCGAAGAACTCACCGCCAAGAGCGGCGGCGACATCGGCGCGCAGGTTTATGCCGGCTCGTCGCTGATGAAAGTGAATTCGCAGGTCTCGTCGGTAAGAAAGGGCGCGCTCGACATGTCGCTCGTGCCGATCTCCTACGCCGGCGGCGAAATGCCGGAAGTGAACATTGGTCTGATGCCGGCGCTCGTTTCCTCGTACAAGCAGGGCCTCGCGTGGAAGTCAGCGCCAATCGGCAAGGAATTCACGAAGTTTCTGAACGACAAGGGCGTCGTCATTGTCAGCTGGGTCTGGCAGGCCGGCGGCGTCGCCAGCCGCACGCAGGCGCTCGTCTCGCCTGAAGACGCCAAGGGCATGAAGGTTCGCGGCGGCTCGCGCGAGATGGACATGATGCTGCAGGCAGCCGGCGCGGCCGTTCTGTCGCTGCCGT
>JANXTB010000005.1 GCA_025356415.1 Hyphomicrobiales bacterium | reverse complement strand
CCTCCACTTGATGAACCTGCCCGATGAGCAATTCATTCCGCTGCTCGGACAGGACCGCAACGATGGACTCGCGCCGCTGGTCAATATCGGCGTGGGACACGACCTCACGATCCGCGAACTCGCCGAGGCCGTGAAGGCGGTGGTTGGTTTTCAGGGCCGGCTCGACTTCGACGCCACAAAGCCCGACGGCACGCCGCGCAAACTGCTCGACGTCTCGCGCGTGACGGAATTGGGCTGGCAGGCGTCCACCGGAATGGAGCAAGGCCTCAAGGCCGCGTACGAGGATTATCTCGCCCGCAAAAACTAGATGATGCCGTAGGCCTTGCATTGCTGGCCGATCCAGCTGGTCGGCGGCGGCGATGTTTTCAGCGCGCCCAACCCCTTCAGTGTTCCGTGCCAGGCATGGACGATTTCCGTTGCGGGAACGATCATGCGGCGCGCGATGCTGTCATCCGGATTGACGAGGAGATGCGTGTCGTTGTCGCGCAGGGGATAGAACCGATCCTTGGGCGAGACATGCGCCTGCAGATGCAGCCGCTCGACAAAATACGTCAGAGCGCGCGGGCCGATGCTCATCTTCTCGATGTCGCCCGGAAACTTGCGTCCGAACAAAATACCTATCTCGCGCAGCACGCGTACGCGCACCGTCGCCCATGGCGCACGGACGGGAACATTGGTGATCGCGCGCCAATAGGTCTCGATCAGCTCCGAGCCCACGGGCATCCACAAGACGGCATTGTTGATCCGCGTGCCTTCATCGAGCCAGCCCATGAGATATTGGTCCGGCTGCGCGACAGGCGTCAGGAGCACGCAATCCGCGTCACACCAGATGCCGCGCGACTGGCGCAGCAGGGCCATCCGGACGATATCCGCGTAAAGCGCGAAGTGCCGTTGCTCGTGATAGAGCACGGCGGGCGGCTCATCGGGCAGCACGTCGCGCACGTCAAAGACCTCAACCCCGTCGAGCTCCGCGCGAAGCGCCGCCACGTCGCGGGTGAACACTTCCACGCGGTGGCCCATCGCCAGCATGGTCGCAAAGCTCAGGCGCTCGAGCCATGAAACCGGGCCTTCCCAATAGCTGACGATGACTGGCTTCATGAAGGCTGGGACCTGTTCGCTCGGGCCGGCAGAAAATACCCGGATTGCTATAGCGAAATTCCTGCCTTCGTCTATGCCGCTGGTTTTGCTCTTGCCTTGAGCTTAGGCTCAATATGAGATGCCTCACACAAGCGTCCGAGCCGCGGAGCCCGTCTTGGCCCGCGTATTTTCCACGTTCGCTTGGGGGCGAGGGGCGGCGCCTGAGAGGTTCAGCAAGGCGCCTCGCGCACGCGGATTTAATGATGATCGGGATCGCCGCTTTTTGAGCGCCGTCTCAGATGGTAGACAAGTCTATGATCTCTCGGAGAGAGAAAGCTTGAACGGGCTTTAGGGCGAAGACAGGCGAGGCGCCGACCAGCGCACGCGATTACGAAAAAGGGACGACCCGCTTATGACCATCATTCCCGTCATCATGTGCGGCGGCGCAGGCACACGGATGTGGCCGGAATCGCGCGAGAGCTTTCCCAAGCAGTTTCTCCGGCTCTTCGGCGACCAGTCGACCTTCCAGACCGTCGCCAAGGTTCTGGCCGAGGCGGCGGCTTTCGATCGGCCCATCGTGATCACCAATCACGCCTATCGCTTTCTCGTCGCCGAGCAATTGGCGCAGGCCGGGGTGCTGGCCGAGGTCGTGCTCGAGCCTGTGCGCCGCGATTCGGGTCCCGCCATCGCGGTGGCCGCGGAGCTGGCGCTGGCGCGTGATCCGGAAGCCGTCGTCATCGTCATGGCCGCCGATCACGTCGTGGAGGACACCGCCGGCCTCGTCGCCAAATGCGAGGAGGCGGCGCGCGCCGCCGCCAAGGGCCGCATCGTGACGCTCGGCATCCAGCCGACCCATCCCGAGACGGGGTATGGCTACATCCGTCCCGGCGCCGAGATCGGCGATGGCGCTTTCGAGGTCGCGGCTTTTGTCGAAAAGCCGGATGTCGAAACCGCCAAAAAGTATGTCGAGCAGGGCTATCTCTGGAACTCGGGCAATTTCGTCTTTGCCGCCGCCACCATGCGCGATGAAATCGCGGCGTTCGAGCCCAAGATGGCGAGCGCTTGCGCGGCTGCGGTGAAGCAGGCCAAACGCGACCTGCAATTCCTCGTGCTGGATGAGGCGGCTTTCGAGGCCGCGCCGAAAAAGTCGATCGACTACGCGGTCATGGAGCACACCAAGCGCGCGGCGGTCATCCCGGCCGATATCGGCTGGAGCGATGTCGGCGCGTGGTCGGCGGTTCGCTCGCTGAGCAAGCAGGACGCACACGGCAACGCCGTGCGCGGCGACGCCTTCGTGTTCGATGGCTCAAATTGCCTGGTGCGCACCGATGGCCTGCTGACCGCGGTTGTCGGCCTGAGCGACGTCATCGTCATCACGACGCAGGACGCAGTCCTCGTCGCCCATGCGGACGCTGCGCCGCGCGTGAAGGATGTGGTGGAAACGCTAAAGCAGCTCAAGCGTCCCGAGGCGCAGGAGCACAAGCGCGTCTACCGACCGTGGGGCTATTACCAGAGCATCGATACAGGTGGCCGCTATCAGGTGAAGCGCATCGTCGTGAACCCAGCGGGCCGGCTCTCGCTGCAGAAGCATTACCATCGCGCCGAACATTGGGTGGTGGTGCGCGGCACGGCGGAAGTCACGATCGACGAAACCGTGCGCATGGTCCACGAGAATGAATCGATCTACCTGCCGATCGGCTGCACGCATCGCCTGACAAATCCGGGCAAGATCGATCTCGAACTGATCGAAGTGCAGACCGGCAGCTATCTCGGCGAAGACGACATCATCCGCGTCGAGGATGTCTACAACCGCAGCTGAACGCCGCCTTGGCGGGCGTCACCGTCTCAGCTGGCGCGATGGTCTGCGCGGTTATGGTCTCGGCGAGTGAGGGTCGGGGTCGGGTAAAAATGATCAGCTTCACGCATCAGCGCGAGCCGGTGCGTGAGGCTCAGCTTGTTCAGCTGGCGGCAATGCTCGCAGCGAAAGACCACCATTTCGCGCACCGCCGGCAATTGATTGCAATGCGCGCAGGACCTGCAGACGATCGGGATGAGCTTCATTCTCGCGCTCCACACGGAGCGCATCGCGGCGCCCGCAACCTGCAGAACCAGCCGATACGCGTTTCGTTGCAAGCAGCGCGTTTCAGTCGCGGACGAGCATCTCGCGCGCCGCCTGCAGCACCTTGTCGACCGGCAGCGAGTCCATCAGGCAGAAGTTCTTCTCGACCGACTCCCGCAAGAGCGGCGCGAGCGCCTCGTAAGGCTCGTCGGTGGACACCACCCTGCAATTTGCGCCCCACGGTCCATAGAGCGCGGCGGGCGTCGGGCCGAACAGGCCGATGGTCGGGGCGCCGGTCGCGGCGGCAAGATGCATCTGGCCATTGTCATTGCCGATGTAGAGCGCCGCGCGCTCGATCACGGCGGCGGCCTGCAGCAGGTCGGCCTTGTCCATGAGGTCGATGCAATTGGCTTCCGGGAGCGCGCGGATGGTCGGCTCGGCTTCGGGCCGCTCGTTGGGCGCGCCAAGCAGGACGATGCGCCCACCGGGCAAGGGGCCGTCCGCAGCCACAAGCCGTGTCGCAAGCTCCGCAAAGCGCTCCGCCGGCCAGGTTTTGTGGAGATGCGTCGCGCCGGGGCCGAACACGATATAGGGCGCGCCCTCGGGCACGAGCTGGCGCGCAACGGTGCGATCGTCGTTGCCGATCCACAGCTTGGGATCGGGCGGCGGCGCAAGGCCCAGAATGGCGCCGGCCTCCTCCACTTTGTGCGCGCCCGACGCGCGCCGCAGCCGCACCGTCTCACGCGCCGACAGAGCGTAAGAAACGCCGCTCTTGCGGAGATCGACCACGAGGTCCCAGCGGGTCCGCACGACATCGCGCCACAGGTCGAACCAGTGCCGATGATGCTTGCGCTTGCGCATCGGGATGACGCGATCGATCTGCGGGATGTTGCGCGTGAGGCCAACGCAGGAGGGCCCGCAGGCGAGCGTGATCCGCGCCGCGGGATAAGTCTTCATCAGGTGATCGAGGAGGCCGCTGGCGAGAATGAAATCGCCGATTCTCGTGTTGCCGATAAACAGGATGCGCATGGCGCGCACTTTATAGCCAAAGCGCCGCCGGGCAAAATCCGCGATCAGGCGTGCGTGACGGGCGCCTTCGCAGCGTCATAATAGGCGACGGTTTCGAAGTTCAGCGCAGTGACGTTCGCGACGATCTTGCCGGCGACCTTGTGGCTGTAGACGTCGCCCTTCTTCGTCCATTCGCTCGCCTTGCCCACAAGATAAAGCGTGTCGGCGCCCGCGCCGCCGTTCGCCACGGCATCCCCTGTGGCCGCCGTATAGACCTTGTCGGCGCCGCTGCCGCCTTTCGCGCTGGTGAGCTTCGCGCCGAAGGCGAGGCCCACATTATTGTTGGCCGCGGATCCCGCCATGGCGATCGAGCTGAAGGCGCCCGCGCGCAGGTCGAGAATGTTGTTCTTGGTCGTCTTGCTCGCGTCGAGTTCGCCGCCCTTGGGCGTCCACAGCGTCTCAAGTCCCGTCCATGTGTCGTCGAAACTCGTGGTCTGGTGTTCCGCCAGCGCCGCCGTATCTGTTGGATTCGTTTTGCCGCCATAGAGAAATTGCAGCGCGGCGATGTCATAGCTCATCAGCGTCTGCGGATTGGCGTTCACGCCGGGCGCGCCATAGTAGGACATCAGGCTGAAGCGGCGATTGTCCATCGCCTTCGGAAGATAAGGCCCCGGGGCGCCGCCGCCGCCCGCATTGTAATTGCCCGGATGCTTCAGGCCGAGCGTATGGCCGACTTCGTGCAGCAAGGTGGTGAGCCCGTAGGACCCATTGGTGAATACGCCATTGCTCGACTGGTCTGACGCGAGGAACAGGTATTCGGCGTGGCCGCCGCTCTGGTTGGGCGCATTGGCGTAACCGGCGCTGGTACCGCCCTGGTTGTTCTGCCCGAACACGATATCGGCTTGCGCGGGATCGCTCACGGCTTCGAATTGCAGGTTGATGACGCTGGAATAATAAGCCAGCGCATCCGTGACGGCAGTCTTTTGTGTGTCGGTCATCACCGTGGCACCGCGCGCGTCTTCGCCCGTCAGCCCCTTGATTGAATCATTCGTCATGAAGGCGAGTTTCACCTTGCGCGACAACGCGGGGTTGAGCGATTTCACGCCGTCCTTCACGACATTCGTCGAGAGAGTCGCGAGCGCGCCCGTGTCGTGGATCCATGAATTCGTGCCCCCGAACACGAGCGCATCGACATTCTTGTCGCCGCTGGTCGGAAGTTTCGACGCCGCCTGCGCGACGCCGACGGAATAGCTTTGATAAATAGCCGTAGCGGTCGTCGTCTTGTCGATCGGCTGGCCGGTGAGGCGGATCGAAAACACGCCATTCGCCGCAGGCTTGAAAGTCATTGCTGCGCTGGTCTTGCCGACGCCGCCCATCACCGTCTGCACGACCTTGCCGGCAGAATCGAGCAGTTCGACTTTCATGCGCCCGCGCGTCGAGCTCAGGCCGAACGATGTCGAGAAAGTATAGGAAGCGCCCGCGCGCAATTCGGCGCTTTCGCTCGCGCTGGTGACATTGGCGCCGACGCTCACGGTCTTCGATCCTGTCGCCTCATAGGTCGCGCCGGATTTCTGCAGCACGATGGATGCAGCGGAGCCGGAAGCAGCGCGCGTCTCAAGTGCGAGGACGGCGGCTTGCGCCTGCGCCTGCGCCTGCGCCTGCGTGCTGCCTGCGCTCGCAAACGTTGCGGGCTTCGGCGCCGCGACCGGCGTGAGCACGGGGGCGGCGCTCGGCTTGGCTTGCGCGCCACCCAAAAGAAGCGAGGAGGTTGAGAGCGATGAAACGCTTGTCATGACGCCACCCGATATGAGACGGGCGGCTCCGCCCACGCTTGTCATCTTGCGTGGGACGTCTCACCGAAGCGCTAAACCAATCGGCTAAATTCGAGGGTATCTAGGCGTGCCGTTACGGCAATTTGCAGGGGTTTTCTCAAAGCGCCTCGAACAGCTCCACCATCTTCCGGCGCATGGCGGCATCTGGCAGGCGGCCCATGCCGGCCTTCAGATTGTCGGTCATATATTGCGGCTTGTCGGTGCCGGGGATCACCGCCGTGATCGCCGGATTGCCGAGCAGCCATTTCAGCGCGAACTGCGCCCAGCTCGTGCAATCGATCTCCTTGGCGAGATCGGGCAGCGGCTTGCCGGAGACTTTCTGGAAGAACTTGCCGCGGCCAAAAGGCAGGTTGGTGAGAATCGCGCAGCCGGCGTCCGCCGCTGTCGGGATCAGGCGCTCTTCGGAATTGCGATCGACCAGCGAATAATCGATCTGGAAGAAATCCGGCTTCTCCTTTCGCACACAGGCCTCGACCGCGGCGTAATCGCGATCGAACGAGGATGTGACGCCAATATATTTGCAAACGCCTTGCGTCTTCCATTCGCGCAGAAGCGCGAGCGACTGGTTTCCATCGCGCACATTGTGCAGCTGCATGAGATCGACGCGCTCGGTCTTCAGCTTGCGAAGCGAGGCCTGCATTTCAGCGATGCTTGCAGCGCGATCGCCCACGGCGACTTTCGTTGCGAGAAAAATGCGGTCGCGCAGTCCTGTATCTTTCAGGATGTCGCCGACGCGTTCCTCGGCCTTGCCGTAAGAGGGCGCGGTGTCGATCAGCTTTCCACCGCCTGCGACCAGCGTCTTGATGACGTCGGTGCGCTCGGCGGTTTTGGTCGGATCGTTGTCGAAATCGAAGATGATCGCGGTGCCGATGCCAACACATGGCAGCATCTCGCCGGTTGAGGGAATCTTGCGTGCGAGCAAGCCCGCGCCTTGTGCGACGGCGGGGAGATGGGAGGCGGCGAGCGCGCATCCGGCGAGCGCCAGCGTATCGCGGCGGGATGGGTTCTTGCTTTCAGAACTCATGCTTGTTTCTCCTCCGGCGCGGCGATTTTCTTTTCCTGCTTGCGGCCCAGCACAATCGCGAGCCCGGCCCATCCGATCATGACCGGAATGGCCAGCATCGCAACCCTGAGCGGCGAGCCGACGAGGGCGAGCAGCCCCGCGAACGTCCAGCTCCACACGACATCGCCGCCGCGAAACACGACTGTGTCGATGAGGTTCTTGGCCTTGTATTTCTCCTCGCGCGCCACTGAGGTGAACAGGATCTCGCGCGCCGGATTGGAGAAAGCGAAGTTGATGGTCCGCTGCAATGTTTGAAAGACGACAATGGCCGCAAGCCCCGGCGCCGCGACAAGCCCCGCAAAGCCCGCTGCAAAAACCAGCGGCAGAGCGGCAGCGGCCGGGCCAGCGCCGAGCCGCTTGATGAGCTGGCCGGTCGCCAGAAACTGCAGGCCGATTGTGAGGAGATTGGCGCCGAGATCCATGGCGGCGAAAATACGCGTGCGTGTCGCCGGATCGCTGGAGGCCGCGCGCACCACGTCCTGCTGGATGAAGTAGAGAAACGTGCCGGCAAGCGAAAGTAGCGCGACCCATGTGGCGATGCCTGCGAGATAGGGTGAGCCAAGGATGAGCCGGAAGCCGGCCAGCATGTCGCCGCCCATCGGCTGTTCGACGCGGCGCGCTTCCGTGGCGTTTTGTTCTGCAGCGCCCTCCAGTCGGCTCGCGCAGAAGACAGCGAGTTCAAGCAGCAGGGCAGCGGCGATCAGCAAATTGGTAGGGCCGATGAGTCCGGAAAGCCCGAGCGTGATGGTCGATCCCAGAAGCGTGCCCGCCGTGCCGCCGGCCGCGATCAGGCCGAAAAGGCGCTTGCCCTGCTCTGTGCGCCAGATGTCGGCCATGAACGACCAGAAAACCGAGACGGCGAAGAGATTGAAGACGCTCACCCAAACGAAGAAGACCCGCGCCGTCCAGGTGGTCTCAATACCGAAGGTGAGCAGCGCCCAGAAGACAATCAGATTGGCGTTGAAGAAACGATAGACCAGCGGAATGAAACGCCGCCGTGGCAGCCGCGCGATGGCGCCCGAAAACAAGGGCGATGCCGCGAGCATGACCAGGAATGTCGCCGTGAACAGATATTGCAAAAAGTCCCGTCCCGCAGCGACGCCCATCTCGTCGCGCAACGGGCGCAGGATGAGATAAGCGGCGAGCAGGCAGAAGAAGTAGAGAAACGACCAGACGACGGCGCGCAGTTCTCCGGGGCGAAGATCTGTCAGGCGCGCGCGCACGGTCTCGATTGTCTCGCTCATGTCGCGATCCTGAAGCGGCGAGCGCTGCGCGTCAAACCGGCGTCCATTCGGGAATGAATGCCGCCTGCCCATAACTCACGCCGTCGTCATCCGCGAGCGTCCAGAGAATGACATTCTCGATACGAAAGCGCGCGCCGCCGCTGCTGATGCGCACGCCACGATAATCATCGATATAGCCCTGCCGCGCAGCCCTTTCGAGCAAGCTCTGGCGCTCCTCGCGCAGCATCGGTTCCGCGCTCAGGCGCGAGGGCATGCGCGTGAAGTCTTCAAAGCTCATGTCCCAAAGACGCAGCGCCGTGGCATTGCCGTAGAAGAAAATCGGATCGGCTTCAGTTCCATGCGCGAGCACGGCGAAAGGCGCCTCGAAGAGCGCCCGCGCGTCGGCGAGCGCATCGCCGCTCGATGGCAGCAGCGCGCGCCCGACCTTCGCGTGAAAAGACCGCAGGATGAGCGCGCTTTGCGCGACAACCTGCGGCCTCGTCCACACAGGCCCAGCTTGCATCAGGCCATGCCGGCCTTGACGCGCGACGGCGACAGCGGCGCACGGCGCAGGCGCACGCCTGTTGCGTCAAAGATCGCGTTGGCGATGGCCGCCGCGGTCGGGCGTGACGAGGCCTCGCCCGCGCCGGTCGGCGCGACATCGGGCCGGTCGATCAGGATGATCTCGATAGCGTCCGGCGCGTCCTTGATGTCGGCGATGCGATAGCCGTTCCAGTCGACGCTGGTGACATTGCGCTCATCGAACGTTACTTCCTCGAACAGCGCGCGGCTGGTCGATTGCATGACATTGCTCTCGATGGTCTGGCGTACGAGATCGGGATTGACGATCTGTCCGCAATCATGCGCGACCGTCCATTTGCGCACGCGCACGCGCCCAGTCGCGCGCTCGATTTCAATGTCCGCCACCATGGCGACGCGCGTGCCCGCGCGCACCGCATAGGACAGGCCCTGTCCGATCATCAGGTCGCCTTTCGTGAGACGGCGCGCGCCGGTGTGCTTCTGCCAACCTGCCTTGTCGGTCGCGGCCTTGATGACGGCGAGATCGCGCGGGTCTTTCACGTATTGCAGGCGGAAGTCGAGCGGGTCCTGCCCGAGCTGGACCGCGACTTCATCCATGAAAGACTCAACCGCGAAATGCGTCTGCGGGCCGCCGGGATCGCGCATATGCGCCGTGCGCAGCGGCGAGGCGCGGTCGAGCAGCGGCGCAATGATGCTTGAGACCTTCGAGAAGTTGGCGAAGTCGTAGCTCTCCTCCGGCGCGCCAAACAGCAGCACCGGTTTCAGCGGCAGGCCGAGCAACTGGCCGGCCAATGTGTGCGACGGATCGCCTTCATTGTTGAGGAAGTCGCGCTTGGAGAAGACTTTCGAGTCGAAGCGCCAGCCGATGATCTTGTTGTCGGCATCCAGCGCGACGCTGGATGTATGCACGCTCGCGGGCGCCTTCGGATCCCAGCCGGTGCCCTCATGCCGCATGCTCTGCACACGCACCGGCTTGCCGACCGCGCGCGACAGCACCGCCGCATCCATGACGACATCGCCGGAATCGTTGCGGCCATAAGAGCCCGGTCCGATGGTCGAAACGCAGACGACTTTCTCGGGGTCGAGCCCCAACAATTTTGCGACGCCGTCGCGCGCATAATGCGGCTTTTGCGACGCGCTCCACATGCGCACACTATCAGGCTTCACGTCGACGAGGCCGCAGGCCGGTCCCATCGGCGCATGCGACTGGAACGGCCATTCATAGCTCGCCTCGATCACGCGCGCGGCCTTGGCGAAGGTGGCGTCGGCGTCGCCCTTTTCCTTGTCGACATCGCGCTTGATGACCGGCGCATTACGGATGTGCTCGTGCAGCTTGTCGTGGCCGGGGAAGGGCGGCTTCACGTCCGACCACGTGACCTTCAACTGGCGCGCGGCTTTCACGGCGTCCCATTCACGCGGCGCGACAAGGCCGATGAAGCCTTTCTCATGCACGATCTGCACGCCGGGAATATCCTTCACCGAAGCTTCGTCAATCGCGATCGGAACCGCGCCGGCGACGGGCGGGCGAATGACGCGCCCGTGCACCATGCCGTCCACTTTCACATCGACCATATACTCCGTCGTGCCGAGGATCTTGCCCTCGACATCGCGGCGGCGGATGCCGCTCTTGCCGACGATGCGATAATCCTTCGGCGATTTCGGCTGCGCCTTGCCCTTGATCGAAAGATCGCTGCCGATGACGTTGTTCCATTCGAGCGTCTCGTCGAAATGACGCCCGCCGATCAGCTCGGCATACGTCACACTCTTGCTGTCGCGCGCGATCACTCGGCCATTCTCGGTGCGCAGCTCGCCTGCGGGCGCGCCCAGTTTTTCCGCCGCCATCTCGACCAGCACGCGCCGCGCCTCGGCGGCGGCTGCGCGCATGGCGACGCCACCTTTCCAGATGCCTGTCGAGCCCGACGCTCCGCCCATGTTGATCGTCTGGTCGGTGTGGCCCTGCACGATGCTGACGCGCGCGAGCGGCAGGTCGAGTTCCTCGGCGATCATCTGCGCCCAGCCGACCTCGGTGCCTTGTCCCATGTCGACCTTGCCGACCCAGCCGACAGCGCCGCCTTGCGCATCAATGCTGACATAGGTGGCGAGCCGGTCCGGCTTCATCGGCAGGCGCGAGGCGACAACGCCGGCGCGCGCCTTCACGCCGGGCAGCGCGATGGCGATGGTGAGGGCCCCGGCGCCGGTCAGGAATGTGCGGCGGCTGGTTTCGATGGACATGGTTTTCCTCCCCGGACGTCTTTTGCATAAGAGTGATCCAGAAATCGCGCGCGGGCAATCCGGACCGGTTTTGCTTTTCCTCTTCCCAGCTCCGCCCCGTTCGGCATAGGCTTGCTGAAAATAACATGATGGGGAGGAGCCGATGATCCGGAGCGCAGGGATAATCCTGTTCACCGTGGGGGCCGTCAGCGCGGCTTTTGCGCAAGGCGCCGCCAAGCAAGCTGTTGCAAGCGCCGCCAAGCCTGACCTGACCGTGGGTCGCCAGCATTTCGAGCAATCCTGCGGCGTCTGCCACACCAAGCCGCTCATCACGAGCGGCCGGTTCGGACCGGCCCTGTCAAAGGAATCGCTCGGCGGCCAGGCGGATGTGATGGCGGAAGTCATCGGCAACGGCGTCCCGTTGCGCATGCCCGGCTTCAAGCACCAGCTGAACAACGACCAGATCCGCGCCGTCGTCGCCTACATCCAGACGCTCGACCCTCCGCCACCCGAAGCCGCCAAGCCGACCGCCCGCACATCGGGCGAACGCCGCGACGACAATTAAGGGGGAGGATCACATGAAATTCTTTTCAACCGTCAGCGCCTTCGCGCTACTGACCGCGCTGGGCGCCGCGCCCGCGATGGCCGACTCGGCGCTGTCTGGCTCCATCAAGACGAAGGACGGCGCGCCCATGGCGGGCGTCACCGTCTCGGCCAAGATGGAGGGGACGCCGATCACCACGACCGTCTTCACCGACCAGGTGGGGCGCTATTTCTTTCCCGACATGCCGGAAGGCAAATATCGCGTCTGGGCGCAGGCTGTCGCCTATGAGGCCGCCAAGGGCGAGGTCGATCTGAAGGCCGCCAAGGCGCAGAACTTCACGCTTCAATCGACCAAGGATTTCGTGCCGCAATTGCCCGGCGATGAAATGCTCGCGGCGCTGCCCGAAGCCACCGCAGATGATGCGCGCATGAAGACCTTCATCCGCAAGACCTGCACGGGCTGCCACACGGCGGCCTATCCGCTGCAGCACAAGTTCGACGAGACCGGCTGGAACGCCATTCTGGAAGCGATGAAACGCTTCAACGTACTAGGCGTGCACAAGGGCGACCACGAGCCGCCGAACACCAGCATAGATTCCCATCAGGCCGAACTCGCGCGCTATCTGGCGCGTGCGCGCGGCCCCGGCGAAACTTCGATGAACTTCAACCTGCGCACGCGGCCCACCGGGGAGGCGGCGCGCGCCGTCTATCGCGAATATGACGTGCCGCTCGATCCGGATCTGAAACTGCCGGGAACATTCTACCAGAACGATGGCGCCGATTGGTCGAAGGGCACGCCGTCGGGCATGTTCGGCGGCTATGGCGTGCATGACGCGGAAGCCGATCTCGACGGCAATGTCTGGTTCACCCATTCGTGGCCGAGCCGCACGGTGACCGTCGGGCGCATCGACGCCAAGACGGGCGCCTACAAGGCGATCAAGGTCGCCGAGCCGAACGGCTTCGCCAGCCAGACGCACGGCATCGTGCGCGACCAGAAGGGTTTCCTCTGGTTCAACACGCGTCCTGGCTCGTCGCCCGGCGGCAACCCGACGGGGCTCGCCAAGCTCGATCCGAAGACGGAAGCCGTAAAGGTCTACACGCCGCCCAAGCCCATGTCGGGGACGGCCGGCACGCTCGATGTCGATCCGAAAGGCTTCATCTGGGTGACCTCGCCCGATGGCGTGCTGCGTTTCGATCCCGAAAAGGAGACCTTCGTCGAGCTGAAGTCGGTGACCTACAAGACGCCGCAGGGCGTCGGCACCGTCTATGGCACGGCGGCGGATTCAGCTGGCAACGGCTGGTGGCTCGACATGAAGTTCGACCGCGTTGAGAAGGGCGATCCGAACACCGGGCAGACAGTCGAGATTCAATTGCCGCCCGTGCAGGCCGAGAAGGATCGCCTGACGCCCGATGAGAAGGCGCTCTACGCCAAATATGTCGTGCCGGATTTCAACACGCCCTACCCGTGGGCGCAGGGCGCGCGGCGCATGGGCGGCGACAAGAATCCCGACGGCGAGTTCGTCTATGTAGGCAATTCGTTCGGCGGCAATCTTGCGCGCATCAACATCAAGACCAACAAGGTCGATCTGATCCCGCTGCCTAACCCTGATACGATGCAGCCGTATCAGATCACGGTCGATGCCGGCCACAATGTCTGGACGAATTTGTGGAGCACGGATGCGATCGCCAAGTATAATCCCGCCAATTCGCAATGGACGGTCTTCGACCTGCCGTCGCGCGGCACGGAGACGCGGCACATTTCGCTGTTGGAGAAGGATGGCCGCATGCAGGTCGTCCTGCCCTATTCCCGCACGCGCCGCGTCGCCGTCATGACGGTCCGCAGCGAAGCCGACATGCAGGCTGCCGCGACCCGCGCGGCGCCGTAAATTTTGAAAGTGGAGTTTGTTATGAATGTCATGAAAACAATCGCCGCCGCGGCGCTGTTCAGCGTCGCGGGCGCAGCCGCGCAGGCCGCCGATCTTGCCTCTGAATGGGCGACCATCAAGGCGCCCGACATGCCTGCCCTGCAGAAGGTGACGGCGGACCCGAAGACCACGGCGCTGCTCGTCATGGACTTCATGAAGACGTCTTGCACCGAGCAGACGCGCCCGCGTTGCGCGGCCTCCGTCGCGCCCGTCAAGAAACTGCTGGACGAGGCGCGCGCCAAAGGCGTGACGATTATCTACACAGTCGCTGGAACAGACGCGAGCATGGCGAACTTCCTGCCGGAACTCGCGTCAAAGCCCGGAGAACCGATCCTCGCTGCGCGCGCCGACAAGTTTTTGAATCCCGATCTCGAAAAGACGCTGAAGGAGAAGGGCATCAAGACCGTGATCCCGGTCGGCACCGCGGCCAATGGCGCGGTGCTCTACACGGCGACTGGCGCGGCCTACCGCAATTACGACGTGCTGCTGCCGATTGACGGCCTGTCGGGTTCGTCGGCTTTTTCGGAGCAGATCACCGTCTGGCAGCTCGTCAACGGCCCGGGACTTGCGGACCGCGTGAAGCTGACGAAGACGGACATGATTTCGTTCTGAGGTCAGGTCATCTCATCAAGGCCGCTTCACGCCCGTGAGGCGGCCTTTGCTTTGCTTGGGAGCTTTCCGCATGCGCAAGTTCATGGTCGTTATCGCCGCCCTGCTTGGCGCCTGCGCCGGCGCTGAAGCGCAGGAGGAGGCGTTCCGCGGCAAGACGCTCGAAATCCTCGTCGGCTTCGGCGCCGGCGGCGGCTATGACACTTACGCGCGTGCGCTCGGCCAATATTATGGACGGCATGTTCCGGGAACGCCGAGCGTCGTGGTGCGCAACATGCCCGGCGCCGGCAGCCTGACAGTCGTGAACCACATCGCCAGCGCGGCGCCGCGCAACGGCCTCACGATCGCGACCTTCGATCCCGCGCAGATGATCGCGCCGCTGATGGGCGAGCCCAACGCCAAATTCGACGCAACGAAACTGACATGGGTCGGCAGCATGGCCGACAGCACGAACGTCTGCATTTCGTGGGCCGGATCCGGACTGAAGACCTGGGACGACATGATGAAGCCGGGCGAGCCCGCCCCGATGGGCACGACGGGCCCGTCCGATGCGCGGCATCAGCATACGGCGATTTTGCGCAACATGTTCGGCGCGAATTTGAAGATCATCCCCGGCTACAAGGGATCCAGCGAAGTGCGGCTCGCGATGGAGCGCGGAGAAATCGCCGGTAATTGCGGGGATTCGTGGTCGTCGCTGAAGACGACGGCGGTCGATTGGCTAAAGGATCGCAAGATCAACATCCTCGCGCAATTCGCGATCCAGTCGCATCCCGAATTGAAGGACGTGCCGCTGATCATGGATCGCGCCCGCAACGAGCGCGACCGCGCCGCGCTGCGCCTGTTGCTCGGGCCGCAGGTCGCCGGGCGCCCCTTTATCGCACCGCCCGATTTGCCGGCGCCCATCGTGAGCGCGCTGCGCAACGCTTTCAACGACACGATGAAAGATCCGGACCTCGTCGCCATGGCGCAGAAGATGGATCTCGAGCTCTCGCCCGTGACCGGCGACGCGATCGAGAAACTCGTCGCCGAGCTCAATCGCACGCCGCGCGACGCGATCGATCTCGCCAAGGAAATCGTGAAGTAGTTTTTCTGCGCGCAAAGCTCGCAATGACAGCCGTTTTGCTTCGTCATTGCGAGGAGCGCAGCGACGAAGCAATCCATCTTATGGGCGCCAGCAATCAGAAACTGATCATGCCAACGCGCGTCAGCGTCACCGCATTCATGATGCGTGCGGCGTTGACGAGGTGCCAAGCCGTGTAGGCTTCGGTGAAAGCCTCGTTCGACGACATTCCATCCACTGGCGCCACCACCTTGAAACCGCGTAACGCCGCCTCGCCGCCGGTGTGCAGCACCGATGTATGCGCGGCGGTGCCGGCGATGATCACTGTCTGAATGCCCTTGTCCTTCAGCATCTTTTCGAAATCGCTGTTGATGAACTTGTCGGGCCCGAGCGGCGGCAGGACGGGATCTCCGTCACGCGCGGCGAGCGGCGCCAATATGTCCTTGCGGTCGGTTCCAGCGGTTGCGACGCTGTAGACCACGAAGACGTTTTTTGCGCGCGCATCCGCCAGCAATTTGGCGAGGCCCGGCACCTGCGCGGCGCAGCGCGGGCGGCGCTCCTGCGAACATGTCTGGTTGGTGAAGTCGAGCAGCAGCAGCGCCGTGGTGGCGGGGTCGACTTTCACGGCTTTCAACTCGGGCGCGGGCGGAAAGGCGAGGTCCTTCCATTCCGAAATCGCATCGGCCTTAGCGGCGCCCGCGATTGTCGCTGCAAGCGCGACGGCGCTCAGGATTGTTCTGATGGCGCTCATTTTTGTTCCTCCCTGTCCGGCTCTGGCGACCGTACAGCCATGCTAGCCGCGCCCGCGCCCGAACGAAAGAGCGCAGCCTGCGTTGGCGGGCAGACCTTCGGAGGCGAGATGGCTGTCAGGAAGAAAAAGGCGGCGACGCCGAAGGAGGGCGGCCCCTTCGGGCTGCAGCTCGATTTCGCGCCGATGGAATCGCGCGCCGCGACCGATCTGCCCGACGGCGCGGACTGGTGGTTCGAGCCGAAGTGGGACGGCTTTCGCTGTCTCGTTTTCAAGGAAGGCGAGAATGTCGATCTGCGCGCGAAATCCGGCAAGCCGCTGGGCCGCTATTTTCCGGAAGTGGTTGCGCTGGTGGCGCGCCTGCCCGTTCCACGCTTCGTCATCGATGGCGAACTGGTGATCGAGATCGACGGCGCTTTCGATTTCGAGGCGCTGCAATTGCGCCTGCATCCCGCCGCGAGCCGCGTGAACAAGCTCGCCGCGCAAACGCCCGCGCGCATCATCCTGTTCGACATGCTGATGGGCGTCGACGGCGAGAGCCTCGCCGATGCGCCGCTTTCCAAACGCCACAAGGCGCTGGAGCGGCTGGTATCCAAACTGAAAACGCCCGAGCTCGCGCTCTCGCCCGGCACGCGCGACCGCGACGAGGCGCTTACGTGGCTGTCGCAGGCGGGAGCTGGAGCCACAGACGGCGTGATCGCGAAACAATGGTCCGCGCCTTATCTGTCGGGCGAGCGCGCGATGGTGAAGGTCAAGCGTCTGCGCACCGCCGATTGCGTTGTCGGCGGCTTTCGCTACGAGAGCAATTCTAGGGAAGTCGGCTCGCTGCTCCTTGGTTTGTACAATGACGAGGGCAAGCTCGATCACGTCGGCTTCACCTCGACCATCAGCAATGACGAGCGGCCCGCGCTGACGAAGAAACTTGAGAAACTGCGAAAGGCGCCCGGTTTTACAGGCAATGCGCCGGGTGGTCCGAGCCGCTGGAGCACCGAGCGCAGCACGCAATGGGAACCGCTGAAACCCGAGCTTGTCGTCGAGGTGCGCTACGATCATGTCAGCGGCGGGCGCTTCCGGCATGGCGCCAAACTCATGCGCTGGCGGCCCGACAAGGCGCCCCGGCAATGTACCTTCGAGCAGATCGCTCGCTTACGAAAAGCGTGACATTTCGATGGAACTCACTGCCAAGGCGGAAATTGTCTCGCGCATGGTACGGCATGGCGCCGTCCAGAATGTTCGGAGCTACGACATGAAAAGCGCACTCGCCCTTGCCGCCCTGATGAGCGCCGCTATTGCCGCGCCGGCTTTCGCCCAGACATCCACCACCGTGACGACGACCAGCCCCGGCGCGTCGAGCTATTACATCGTGCAGGACGCTTCGACCAAGAAGTGCACCATCACGCATGAAAAGCCGGCTGGCGCCTCGATGACGATCGTTGGCGGCGACGGCACGATCTACAAGACCGAGACCGACGCCCAGTCGGCGATGAAGACCACGAAGGTCTGCACGCAGTAACAGCACTATTTATCTTCCAACATTCGGGAGCGCGGTCCGCGAGGGCCGGCTCCCGTTTTTCGATTCTTGCAGCGATTAACCACGCTGCGCACGCAACGCAACCAGCTTGGCGCATGCGCATTGCCAAGGTGTGTGAAGCGAAATCTTGAGGAGAATATCTTGGCTGATTCATCGGGCAGCAGCGCCATTCTGGGGGTCATCATCGGCGCGGTCATCGTGATCGCGGTTGGTTTCTACGCATTCGGCGGTTTTAGCGGCGGCGGCTCCAAGTCCACCACGGTGAATGTCGGATCGGCAGCGCCGGCCGCGCCCGCGAGCACGAAATAGGCGTTCAGTGTTCGGCTTGCTTCGTTGTGCGCCATGCCCTTAAACTTGGCGTCAACGAAGCGAGCCCGCGCTGGTTGAGAGAGATCTCCCCGGTTCAAGGCCGAGGGAGAACCAGCATGTCGACGGACAAGAACAAGAGCGTGAAGCTCGCAACCGCCACATTCCACGACAAGGATCGGCTGATCACCGAAAGCAATGCGGAACTCGCCTGGGCGTCAGACGCCATGGCGGAAATGTTGCGCCGCCTCGATCTTCGCTACATCGCGCTGACGCCGGGCGCGAGCTATCGCGGCCTGCATGACAGCATGGTCAATTATCTCGGCAATCGCGATCCGCAAATGCTCGTCTGCCTGCATGAGGAACATGCGGTCGCCATCGCGCAGGGTTATGCAAAAGTCACCGAGAAGCCTATGGGCGTGGCGCTGCATTCCAACGTCGGCCTGATGCACGCCACCATGGCGATCTTCAACGCATGGTGCGGCCGCGCGCCGGTGTTCATGCTGGGCGCCACAGGCCCCGGCGACGCCGAAGAGCGCCGCCCGTGGATCGACTGGATTCACACGTCGAAAGATCAGGGCGCGCTGATCCGTCATTACACGAAGTGGGACGACGAACCGCGTTCCGTCGGCGCGACGCTGGAAGCGATGATGCGCGCGCATCAGATCGCCTCGACCGAGCCGCGCGGCCCCACTTACGTCTGCCTCGACGTCGCCCTGCAGGAATCCAAACTCGATGGTCCGGTGACCTTCCCTGATGTCGAGCGTCACAAGCCCGGCCGTCCGCCGGCGCCGTCCGCGGACGCGATCGAAGACGCCGCGCGCATGCTGGTCGACGCGAAGAAACCCATGATTCTCATGGGCCGCATGTCGCGCTCGCAAGAGGATTGGGACGCGCGCATCGAACTCGCCGAAGCGCTCGGCGCGCTCGTTCTCACCGACATGAAAACGGCGGCGGCTTTCCCGACGGAGCATCCGCTGCACGCCTTCGAACCGCGCTTCCGTCCCTCGCCCGCAACCACGGCGGCGACGAAGGAAGCCGATGTGATTCTGTCGCTCGACTGGATGGATCTGAAGGGCCATTTCGCCCAGACGCTCGGCAAGGGCGTGAATGTCGCGTCGAAAGTCATCCACGTTTCGCTCGATGAATTCCTGCACAATGGCTGGAACATGGATTACTTCGGCCTGCCAGCCGTGGACCTGAAAATCCTGTCGTCTCCGAACGAAATCATCCGGCCGCTCACGCAAGCCGTGCGACGTCTGCGCGGAACATCCGACAAGGCCGCGCCGAAGTGGCCGGTGCGCAAGGCGCCTGCGCTGCCCAAGCCCCGCGCGGAAGGCATGATGGGCCTGAAGGATCTGGCGCTCGTCGTGCGCGACTTTACGGAGTCCCGCGAGGTCACGATGGCGGGCTTCTCGCTTGGCTGGCCGTCCGACACGGTGAACTTCAAGGGCCCGCTCGATTACGTCGGCTTCGATGGCGGCGGCGGCGTCGGCTCGGGGCCTGCCAACGCCATCGGCACGGCGCTGGCGCTGAAGGATTCGGGGCGGCTCTGCGTCGCGGTCGTCGGCGACGGCGATTTCTCGATGGGCGGCAATGCGCTCTGGACCGCAGCCCATATGGGCATTCCGGTGCTGATCGTGATCGCCAACAACCGCGTCTATTACAATGACGTCGCGCATCAGGAGCGCATGGCGGTGCAGCGCGGGCGCCCGGTCGAGAACAAGTTCGTCGGCCAGGAAATGTGCGATCCGCCGGTCGATCTCGTTGGGCTGGCGCGCGCGCAGGGCGTCGCGGGCGAAGGGCCGCTGGAGACTTCCGGCGAACTCGCAGCCGCGCTGTTGCGTGGCGAGGCGATGGTGCGGTCGGGCAAGCCCTATGTCATCGATGCGCGCGTCGATGTTGGCGCGCCGGGCGAGTCCAATCGCGGGCACACGTCAGGCCGCCGCGACTGAGGCTGGGGTCTGGTCCAGCGTGACAGACATGGGCGGAGCGCTTAACCTCCGCGCATGATCCGCATGACCGACAGAATCAGTCTCGACGAGAGCGAGATTGAAGAGACTTTCGTTCGGGCGTCCGGTCCGGGCGGGCAGAACGTCAACAAGATTTCGAGCGCGGTGCAATTGCGCTTCGACGTCGCCGCCTCGCCGAACGTGCCGTCGCATGTCAAGGAGCGGCTCATCAAGCTCGCGGGCCGCCGCATGACGCGCGAGGGCGTGCTGGTCATCAGCGCCCAGCGCTTCCGCACGCAGGAGCGCAACCGCGCCGATGCGCTGGAGCGGCTGGCGGCGCTCATCGAAGAGGCGGCGAAGCCGGTCATCATTCGCCGCGCGACCCGTCCGACGCTGGCCTCCAAGGTCCGTCGCCGGGAGGCGAAGTCGGTGCGCGGCAAGGTGAAGGCCCTGCGCCGCCCACCTGATGCAGGCGCGTAAGCGCGTCAAATGTTTGCCGCCGCGTGTTGCCGCTGGCGCACAGCGTCGCTCACGCAGTAAAGCTAGGATGAACCGCACGGAGCTCATGAGAGCTTCCAAACTTAGCCGTCAGATTGTGTCCCCATGCTCGCTGCTTCGCCCCGCCGCCGTTTCGACGATCCCGCCAAGGAGGCCTCCGGCCTGCTCATTCGCCTGGGCGTGGCGGTGCTGGCCATTGGCGTTCCGGGCGGGGCGATTTTCTCGCGACGGCTGATCTTCTCGCTGATGCCGGTCGGCGCCGCGCTGGTGCTGCTCGGCGTGGCGCTCAGCCCCAAGCGGGCCGATCTCGAACGCCTGCGCGATGTCATGTCGTCGCCCGCCGGGCTCACGGCTTTCTTCGTGCTGGGCTGGGCCGGGCTGACGCTGATCTGGACGCCCTTCGCGAGCCTCGCGGCCGAGCGGTATTTCAAGACGGCGGGCACATTGCTGCTGGCGGCCCTCACGGCGGGCTGCCTGCCGTCGCACACCAAGACCTCAAACCTCTATCTGCTGCCGATCGGCGTTGGCGCAGCGGCTCTGGCGACGCTCGCCATCGGGGCGATCGCGTTGCCCGGCGTGCGGGCTCCGGACATTGAGTCCTCTACGCTTGATCGCGCGGCGCTGACGCTCACCATGCTGCTCTGGCCGGCGCTCGGCGCGCTGGCGGTGCGCGACCGCTGGGCGTCTGCGGGCGCGCTCGCCGTTGCGGTGGCGATCGCCATCATTGCCGTGTGGACGCCGACCGCGCTCGCCGCATTGTCGTTTGGCGCCATCACCTTCTCGCTCGCCACCACGGCGCCTCAACGCGTCGGGCGCATTCTCGGTGTCGCGTTCGGCGCCCTCATCGTCATTGCGCCCGCGATCCCGCTGGCGCTGGCGCCGCTCTGCCGCGGCGGCGTGAGCGCCTTCTCGAAAGCTATCGTGACGGCCGAGCATCTCGTCTACAGCGAAGGCCTGCGGCTGATGACCGGCCACGGGCTCGACGCGGCCCAGCGCAGCATCGCCATCGGCTATCTGCCGGCCTCGACGCCGCGCAGCGCGGTGTTCGAGGTCTGGTATGAGTTCGGCCTCGTGGGCGCGCTGGCGCTGGCGCTGCTGATTTTTCTGGCGTTCCGCAGCGCGTCGCTGTCGCCGCGTCCGGCCAGCGCCTTCCTGCTGGCGGGTCTGGTCTGCGGCGTCATCATCGGCCTGTCGGGCCTCGTCACCGCGCAATTGTGGTGGCTGACGCTGCTCGCCGTCGCGGGCGTGCAATTCGCGCTCGTCATCAAGGGACAGTATCGCTCCGTTCGTCCCGCCGCGAAGACGCTCAGCGTGGAGCAGATGAAACGATTCTGAGGGGCGACGTCCCTTCGCCGAATTGCGTGGCGAAGAAGGCGTGATAAGTGCCGCGCGCCGCGATCAACTCGTCATGCGTGCCGTTCTCGACAGCCTTGCCATTCTCGATCACGCAGATGCGGTCAGAGTTTACGATCGTCTGCAGGCGATGCGCGACGACCAATGTCGTGCGGCCCTGACGCAGCGAATCGAGCGCCTTCTGCACTTCGCGCTCGGATTCGGAATCGAGCGCGGCTGTCGGCTCATCAAGCAGGATGATCGGCGCGTTCTTCAGGAAGGCGCGCGCGATGGCGATGCGCTGGCGCTGGCCGCCCGAGAGTTGCGCGCCCTGTTCGCCGACACCCGTGTCGTAGCCGGTGCGGAAACCCATGATGAAATCATGCGCATTGGCCATGCGCGCGGCGTCCATGATCTCGGCGTCGCTAGCGCCGGGACGGCCGAGCGCAATGTTGTCGCGGATCGTGCCGCGAAACAGGAACACGTCCTGCGAAACGAACGCGATGGCGTTGCGCAGCGACACGAGATCGACGCCAGCGACATCCTGCCCGTCGATGGTGATGCGTCCTTCGCTGGCGGGATAAAAACGCTGGATCATCGCGATGATTGTCGACTTGCCGCCGCCTGACGGACCGACAAGCGCCGTTGTCGCATTGGGCGCGGCGACGAGATCCAGTCCGTCGAGAACATATTCGCGGTCGCGATAGGCGAAGCGCACATTTTCGAAAACGATCCGGCCTTCGCGCACGTCGAGCTTCGGCAGATTGTCCTGCGGGGCTTCGGTCGCGGGCGTGTCGAGCACTTCATAGATCATCCGCGCGCCGGTGAGGCCGTGCTGGATGTCGAGGTTGAGGCGCGCCAGTTTCTTGCCGGGCTCATAGGCCAGCAGCAATGCCGCGATGAAGGAGAAGAACGAGCCCGCATCGGCGCCGGCGATCGACACGCGATAGGAGCCGTAGAAAATCACGGCGCCGATGGCGATGCCCGCGACAGCGTCCGAGATCGGGCTCGACACCGCCATGCCGGCGGCCATCGAATTCACCGAGCGCTCGACCTCGCGCACGGAGTCGGACATGCGCTTGCGCATGATGCCTTCGAGATTGAAGCTCTTCACGATGCGGATGCCGAGCACGGTTTCCTGCATCGTTTCCAGAATGCGCGCGGAGCCGTCGTAGGAGCGGCGCGCGGCCTTGCGGACGCGGCGGATGAGCCGGCCCAGCAGATAGCCGCCGACCGGCATGATGGTCAGCGCGATGACCGCCATGATCGGGTCCTGCACGATCATCACAATGATCAGGCCGATGAGCGTCAGCAGGTCGCGCCCGGTGCTGGTGATGATGACCTGCAGCGTGTCGCGCACGCCGTTCGCCGCCATCGCAAGGCGGGTCATGAATTCGGTCGAGTGCCGGTCCTGGAAGAAGCGCATGTCCTGCCGCAGCAGGTGCTCGTAAAGCCGCCGCTGCACGCCAGCGACAATCCGGTTGCCGGTGCGCGACAGCACGACCTGATAGCCATAGGTGGCGAGCCCGCGCAGGAGGAAGAGCCCGGCGACGCCAACCGCCAGCCAGCGCAGGTCGGCGAAGCCCGACGGATCGACCATGCGGTTGAGCACGGGCTTGAGCAGCCAGGCCGAGACGGAGGTCGCCGCGGCGCCAATGGCCATGAACAGGCCGGCGAGCGCGTAGGACTTCAGCTGAGGCTTGCCATGCTCAAGGAAGAGCCGCCGAAGCATGGCGATGGAGCCAGGCTCGGACAGGGTGGGCGCGGAGCTGGCGGACGTGGACTTGTCGGACATTCTCCCGTGCTAGCCGGGGCGGGCGATCAGGGCAAGAGGCGGGTAAGGATTTGCGGGAGCGCCGCTCCGGGCGTCCCGCAAAAAGACGTTACTTGCCAGTCCCTTCCAGAAGCAGCTTGGCGCGGGCGACCACCTCGGGCGGAGCCGCGACAATCTTGTCCGCGACGGCCTGTGCGTCGGCGCCGGACAGAGGGCTGATATCGACTTGCATCTTGTCGGCCTCGGCGAGGAACTGCGCGTCGGCCATGGTGTCCATGAACGCCTTGCGAAGCGCCGCCACTCGCTCGGGCGGGGTGTCGGGCGTCGTCACCGCCGAGCGCGAAATCGCGGTGTCGGCGGAGATGAAGCGCAGCACCTCGCGGTCGGCGTCGTTGGTGGCCAGCTCGAACAGCAGCGGGACATCGGGCAGGTCGGGGTGCCGCTTGAGGCCGATCTGGACGAGGATGTGGATCTTGTTCTCGGCGATCCATTGCGGCCGCGAGCTTTTCCATGAGGCCCACGAGTTCGAACCGCGTCCGCCAACCTCGCCCTTCTCCATCGCGAGGTTGACGTCGTTGCCGCCCGGATAGCCGGTGACGATCTTGAATTTCGTGCCGGCCATCGCGTTCAGCGCGGCGGGATAATAGGCAGCGGGCGTCGCCGTGCCCGCGGCGCCAACGACGAGCTCGCGGGTGCGCACATCGTCGATCGTCTTGATGCCGGTCGTGTACCAGGAATTGATCACGTTGGGCGTGTCGGTCGTGTTGCCGACGAAGATCAGTTTGCGCGTGTCGAACTTCACGCCCTGTCCGCCGATCGCCTGATGGGCGGGCATGTTCTGCATCAGCATGTGCAGCACGGTCCCGTCGTGAGGCGCGCTGTTGGCCATGTAATTGGCGGCGGCAATGCCGACGCCGCCCGGCATGTTCTGGGTGACGATGGTCGGTTCGCCCGGCAGCAGGCGGCCCATGTGGCGGGCGAGCAGGCGACCGCGCGTGTCATAGTCGCCGCCCGGCGAGGTCGCGATGATCATCTGCATGGTCTTGCCGCGGTAGAAATCCGCAATGGCGTCAGCCCGCGCCGCGCAGGGCGCCGCCGCAGTGGCCGCCATCAGGACAGCGCGCAGCACGCGCTTCTTTTGCAGAGCCATGTCTTTCCTCCCGTACCGGTCTCGCGCCGGCATGCCCTCATTCGCCCTTCAAGCCGATTTCCTGAAGCAGTCGCGTCCAGCGCTCGATGTCGGAGCGCACCTTTTCCTCCGCCTGCGCGGATGAGAGTTTCGACACCACGCCGCCGGTCTTGGCGAAAAGCTCCTGCACGTCGCGGCTCGCCATCACTTCCGCCATGGCGGCGCGCAGCTTTTCGAGGATGGGCTCGGGCGTGCCGGCGGCCGCGAAAAGGCCGAACCAGCTTTCCATGTCGAGCGGCGCGCCGGTCTCGTAGACGCTGGGCACGTCCGGGTGGAACGGCTGGCGTTCCTTCGAGGACACCGCAAGCGCCTTCACCAGACCGCCCTCGACCTGTGCTTTGGCCGTCGAGGAAATGTCGAAGAACAGATCGACGCGGCCGCCGAGAATGTCCTGATATGCGTCCTGCGCGCCGCGATAGGGCACATGGGTGAGTTTCACGCCCGACAGCTTTTCCGTCGCCGCCATGGCGACATGCTGGCCCGAGCCGTTGCCGGCCGACGCATAGGTCAGCTTGTCGGGATTGGCCTTCGCGAAAGCGATCACTTCCTTCAGGCTGTTCTGCGGCAGGTCCTTGCGCGCCACGAGCGTGTAGGACCACGTAACCGCGATGCCGACGAGGCGGAAATCCTTGATCGGATCATAGGGCAGGTTGGCGTAGAGGCCGGGATTAAGCGCCATGTTGGAGAGCGCGCCGATCATCAGCGTGTAGCCATCCGGCGCCGCCTTGGCGGCCGCCTGCGTGCCGACGCGCGTGCCCGCGCCCGTGCGGTTCTCGACGATAACGGCTTGGCCCAACAGCGGACGCATGCGGTCGGCGAGCACACGCGCCACCGTGTCGAAACCGCCGCCTGCGGGATTGGGGGCGATCAGCGTAATTGGCCGGTTCGGCCACGCCTGAGCGGCGGCGAGCTGCGGGGTCGCGAGCGCGGCGCTTGCCAGAATGATGGCGCCGAGAACGCGCGGCAGAATGCGCGCGCCGCTGGTCGGTTCGTTCATCTCGTTCCTCCCGCGCCGGCCCTGCGGTATTCCGCTTCAAGCGTCCGGCTTCAGGAGGATCACACCACGCGCACGTGGGCGAGGCAAGCGGCTGCGCTAGCCCTCGACGGACTCGCGCATGGCCTCCAGCTCCAGCCATTCCTCTTCCATCGCGGCGATCTTCTTCTCCGTGTCGAGGAGTTGCTGGCTGAGTTTGTCGAAAGCCGAGCGGTCGCGCGCATAGAGGTCGGGCGCCTCGAGCTTGCTCTGGATGAGCACGCGCTTCTGGCCCATCTCGTCGATGCGGCCCGGCAGGGTCTCAAGCGCGTGCTTGTGCTTGAACGAGAGCTTCTTCTTTTCGGTGCTCGCCGCAGCGCGTTCTTTCGCCTCGGCCTTGGGCGTCTTCAGGACGGCTGCGGGCGCGCTTTGCCCGATGCCGAAGCCACGCTGCGCCACCATGTCGGTGTAGCCGCCGGCATATTCGATCCACTTGCCCTCGCCCTCGGCGACAAGCACCGAGGTCGACACGCGGTCGAGGAAGTCGCGGTCATGGCTGACCACGACGACCGTGCCGGGATAATCGGCGATCATTTCCTGCAGCAGGTCGAGCGTCTCGAGATCGAGATCGTTGGTCGGCTCGTCGAGCACCAGGAAGTTTGATGGCAGCGACAGGGCGCGCGCCAGCATCAGGCGTCCGCGCTCGCCGCCCGACAGACGTGAGATCGGCGTGCGCGCCTGTTCGGGCGCAAAAAGGAAGTCCTTCATGTAGCCGATGACGTGCTTCTTCTCGCCGTTGATGTCGACGAAATCGCCGCCGCCAT
>JANXTB010000421.1 GCA_025356415.1 Hyphomicrobiales bacterium | reverse complement strand
TCGGCGCGGACATGTTGCCGAATTCGGACAGCACCTCGCGCTCGATATCCAGCGTGCCCTGCGGAAGACGCAGCGTTGTCTCCAAAGCCTGAATGACCTTCGCGCCGCCGGGATGGCAGACGAAGCGATCGATCAGCGCGCGATCGATTCCCTCGCGTGCGCAGATCTCGTCAATTGCGGGCGACAGGCGCTCCTCCACGAAGGGCGGAATGGCGCGCGCGAAAATAACGCCGAAGCCCTGCGGCTCCACATCCCAGCCCATGATGTCCAGCGTATCGGGCCAGGTGTGATCGCCCGCCGCCTCGACCTGCGCGAGGCCAACCTCACGCGTCGAGAGAATGCAGGCGGCGGCGCCATCCCCAAACAAAGCCGTCGCCACGATGTTGGCCTTGCTCAACGCATCGAGCCGGAAGGAGAGCGTGCAGATTTCCACCGCGACGAAGAGCACGTTCGAGCCCGGCTCCGCGCGCGCCAGCCGCGCGGCGAGCGCGAGGCCCGCGACGCCGCCTGCGCAGCCCAGACCGAACACCGGCACGCGGCGCACGTTGGCGCGGAAACCGAGTTCGCCCGCGACGCGCGCTTCCAGGCTCGGCGTGGCGATGCCTGTCGAGGACACGGTGACGATGGTGTCGATGTCGGCGGCTTTCAACCGCGCGCTGTCGAGCGCTTGCTGTGCGGCGCGGCGGAAGAGATCGCCCGCGCCCTCCAGATAGGCTTTCGTGCGTTCGGGCCAGCCGCGTGGCGTTTCGTACCAGTCGGCCGGACAGACGCTGCGCCGCGTGCGGATGCCCGACGAGCGAAACACGCCAGCGACGCGATCCCACGCGCCGAGGCGCTCGCTGAACATGCGCCCCGCTCGACGCGCCACATCGGCCTGCTCGAGCACATGCTCGGGCGTGGCGGTGGCGATGGAAATGATGGAGGCATTGCGCATGCGGATGTCCTTTCGGCAATGCCGAAGAACCCGTCGCGCCCGGTCGCGTTCAGCTTGGCGGTAATTAAACCTGCTCGAGCTCGACCAGCGTTCCGTTGAAGTCCTTCGGATGCAAGAACAATACGGGCTTCCCGTGCGCTCCGATCTTAGGCTCGCCATCGCCCAGCACGCGAGCGCCGCCCGCTTTCAACTTGTCGCGAGCCGCGAGGATGTCATCCACCTCGTAGCAGACGTGGTGCATGCCGCCGTCGGGGTTCTTCTCGAGGAATTTCGCGATCGGCGAGTTCTCTCCGAGCGGCGCCAGCAGTTCGATCTTGGTGTTCGGCAGCTCGATGAAGACCACCATGACGCCATGCGCCGGCTCGGCCTGCGGCGACGAGACGCGGGCGCCCAACGTGTCACGATAGAGGGCGGCGGACTTTTCAAGGTCCTTCACCGCGATGGCGACATGGTTGAGGCGACCGATCATTCCCGTGTGCTCCTGAGCCTAGACCTCGACGACCAGCACATGCACCATGGGCTTCTTGCCCCACACCTGGCGCAGCGTGTTCCGGATCGCGCGTTCCACCGATTGCGCGGTGGCGTCCGCATCCTTGCGGCGCGAGCGTGGCAGCGTGTCGAGCGTCGAGAAGATCGCCTCATCGACGATTTCGTCCATCGCCCGGCCGTCACGCATCTTCATCGGCAGGCCGGTGAACATGACATCCGGATCGCCGGCCACGTCGCCATTCGCCGTGATGGCGATTGCGACCGACACAATACCGGCAAAGCTGAGCGAGACGCGAGCCCGGATCGCATCATCATTCTGGCTGACAAGCACGTTGCCGTCCTTCGCCAGACGTCCGTGCTGGATCTGGTCGATCACGCCGGGCTTGCCGGGGCCGAGCAGCACGAGGTCGCCATTGCGCGCCGGCACGACCTGCTCGACGCCTTGCGCGCGCGCGAAGCGCGCATGCTCAGACAGATGGATCGCCTCGCCATGCGCAGGAATCGCGATTTGCGGACGCACCCAATCGTACATTTTCTGCACTTCGGCGCGGCGCGGATGGCCTGACACGTGGACCAGTCCGTCGCGGTCGGTGAGCACCTGGACGCCCTGCGTGATGAGGCCGTTGAGGATCTCGCCGACGCCCTTCTCGTTGCCGGGAATGGTGCGCGAGGAAAAGATCACGCGGTCGCCGGGCGTGAGTTTCACTTCCGGATGTTCGTTGGCGGCGATACGCGCCAAAGCCGCGCGGGATTCACCCTGGCTGCCGGTGGCGAGAATGACGATCTGCGAGCGGTCGAGATAGCCGAAGCTTTCCGCCGACAGGAAGGTCGGCACGCCGTCGAGATAGCCGCATTCGCGCGCCACCGCGACGGTGCGTTCCATCGCACGGCCGACGACGACCACCGTGCGTCCGCACGCCGCCGCTGCATCGGCCACCGCGCGCAGGCGCGCGACGTTGGATGCGAAGGTGGTTACAACTACGCGGCCCGTCGATTCCTTGATGAGTTCGGTCAGGCCTTTTGCGACGTCGGTTTCGGACGGGCTCTGGCCTTCGCGCAGAATGTTGGTGGAATCGCAGATGAGCGCGAGCACGCCTTCGGCGCCCAGTTCGCGCAGGCGCTTTTCATCCGTCGCCCAGCCGACGAGCGGCGTCTCGTCGATCTTCCAGTCGCCGGTGTGCATGACGAGACCGGCGGGCGTGCGCAGCGCGAGCCCGCAGCTTTCGGGAATCGAATGCGCCATTTTCACGAATTCGATGTTGAACGGCCCGAGATCGAAAGCCTTGCCGGGCTGCACGATGTTGAAAGAAATGCGCGGCGCGCCCGGCTCGTTCAGCCGCTTGGTTTCAAGCAGGCCAGCCGCGAAGCGCGTGCAATAGACCGGGCATCCGAGACGCGGCCAAAGATCTGCAACGGCGCCGATGTGGTCTTCATGCGCATGCGTGATGACGAGGCCGAGCAGATCGCCCTTCAACTTCTCGATGAAGCTGAGGTCGGGCATCAGCAGATCGATGCCGGGCAATTCGGGGCCGGCGAAAGCCAGCCCGAGATCCACGAGAATCCATTTGCGCGCACGCTTGGGACCAAATCCATACAGCATGGCGTTCATGCCGATCTCGCCAAGACCGCCCAGCGGCGCGAGAACCAGTTCACCGTCCATAGACATCCATCACCCGTTTTTCCAAGTCCGTTCGGCGCCGGGGAGAAACACATCTCCAGCGGCAACCGTCTCACGGCCGTTTTTTGTTTCCAGCATCAATTGTCCCGTGGCGTCTATGCCGCGGAAAATTCCTTCCAGCTCGCGTCCAGCGGACACGATCCTGATGTTCTTGTCGCGCCCGGCGGCATGTTCGAGCCAGGCTGCGCGTATGCGTTCGAATTCCAGACCACCCTGCCAGCGATCGAGCCAGAGCGCCATGTTTTCCGCGAGCGACGCCAGCAGAGCCTCGGCAGTCACCTCGACGCCCATCTCGGCGAGCGAGGTCGCGGGATAGGGCAAATCGTCGGGATGAGCGACGACATTCACGCCAAACCCGACCACGCAAGCCAAGCGGCCATCGCCCATTTGCGCGGCCTCCAGCAGCAGGCCCGACAATTTGGCGCCGAGCTGAAATGGCCGAACGA
>JANXTB010000416.1 GCA_025356415.1 Hyphomicrobiales bacterium | reverse complement strand
CCTTGACGGCGCGCCCTTCGTCAATTCAGCTCTAGCAGCGGAACAGCCCGCGATGCCTGCCGCCATGCCAGCCAATTCCCGGCGCAACATGACGACCACGATGCAGCCCGCGGCACCATCCCCCGCCATAGCGGCGCTCGACGATGCGCGGACCGCCAAGAAAGACGAACCCTGTGGCATACCGGTCGCGCGAGCGATACCGGTCATAGCCCCCGTCGCGATACGCGCGGCGGTTACTATACGTCGTCTGCGGCTGACGCTCGTAACGCTGCGGGCTCTGCGTATAGGTCTGCTGGCGCTGGATGCTCTGGCTAGGAGCTGGCGCCATCTGGCGTTGCTGCTCGACGGCGCGTTCCTGCGTGCGCTGCTGGGGAGCCATCCGCTCCTGCTGCTGCGGCGCGCGCTGCTCCTGGGCGGCCGGACGCGACTGCGGCGCGGCTTGAGGCGCAGCCTGAGGGGCGGCTTGAGGCGCAGGGCCCCGCTGACCGCCGCCGCGTCCTTCACCGCCGCCACGACCTTCGCCGCCGCCACGCTGTCCCTGTCCTTGTCCGGGCGCCTGGTCGCGACCCGGCTCCTGGGCCTGCGAAGGCGCGGGCCAGAATGCGAGAACCGCTGCGACGGCCAGCGCCGATATTCCACTTTTCTTGAACAATTGGTGTTTCATGATATGTCTCCTCACCTGCGCCGACAAACGGTCAAGAAGCGAGACAGTTCCCTGCGAGGCTGAACCTCAGCCCTTGCAAATTGTTGGGAACGCAAAGAAATCGACAGGAGCGGACGATGCTTGAGTTTGTGGAATTCTACGGCATGGCCGGAATCTATATCGCCGCCGGTGTGCTCGGCGTTTCAGCCATTGTTGCTGGAATCGAGAAGATGCTCGGCGTTTCGCCGGAACGTTCGCGCCCGTAATTCACGTCGGACCTGACGAACAGCCGACGGAGCGTGTGGGGAAAAGTGCGCGCCGTGAGATCTATGGCTTTTCGGCCTCGGCTGCATTTTCGGAGCAGCCGAATTGCTCCCTCAACCAGGCCGCGACACCAGGGACGGCGTCGATCAATCTGAAGAGAATGACGACAGACGGCGTGACGGACTTCTCGCCCGCAAGCCACCTGCGCATGGTCCGCGGGTCAACTCCAACGAGGCGAGCAGTTTCGGTGAATGACAGGCCAAGGCGGCCAATGACATCCCGCAGCTCTTTGACGCTCATTGTTGTGGTTGAGTCTCCGACCATGCCCAAATCCTGATCATGAGGCGGCGCTGGTACTCGGCCAGCACGCCCCACTCCTCACGCTGCGGCGAGCTGGGCAAGGTTTTGAGGTTATCACGCCCCAGCAGCACGAGTAATTGCTGCAAAACCTCGTCGATTTCATCTATTCCCGCCAGACGGGCGAGATCGGCGCTGGTTATGTTCAATTGAACCTCCCGGACATGATTGCCCATTGGCTCCCCTTCTGAAAAACGCCCTGCGTGGCATCCCGAAAGAGGAATGATTCTCCTTCTGCCGTTTCCTATTTTGCAGCATCTTGCTTCATTGAACTCACTGTTAAGCTCTAATTCCGTATCGACGCAAGGCCAGCTTGGCTGTTTCAGGGAAAAAACAATTTCAAACAATTGTGCAAAAAATAGTTTTTCACATCAAGAACATATACTTAGCGCTCATGTGATACTTAGGTAGAGCTAACCGGAAACGCGATAACCGTCAGTGCATATTGGTACAAAAGCGGCTAATCTCTATTACGCAAAGCTGGCGAGGATGCGCCGCAATGGGTCTTTGAGCGCGGATCTGAGCCGTTTTTCGGACAGATGCCGTTGCCGCCGCAAGTATTGACAAATATCAACTCTCGTCTCCGCCCGAGCACCTATCCTGCCGCGCAAGCCCGGCCACATGCCGGCGCAATCAGCTCGGAGGGCATCTCATGTTGAGACCGTTTGTCGGCCTGCTGGCCATCGCCGCGACCTTGCCAATGGCGACCATCACTCACGCGCAGAACGTGCGCGGCGCCCCGGGATCGCCGAGCGCGGTCATGACGCTTCCAGGCCTGCAGCTGCCCGCGCCGACGCCGCCCTTCTCCGGAGCCATCCTCCCGAACGCGGTCGACAGCACGCCGGCCTGGCCGCCGCAGGTGATGCCGCCCGCAAACGCGCCCAACGTGCTGCTGATCCTGACCGACGACGTCGGCTTTGGCGCGCCATCCACGTTCGGCGGGGTGATCCCGACGCCGACGCTGGACGCGGTCGCCAATGAGGGCCTGCGCTACACAACCTTCCATACGACGGCGCTTTGCTCGCCGACGCGCGCGGCCCTTCTCACCGGCCGCAACCACCATCAAGTCGGCTTCGGCAACATCAGTGAATTGTCTTCCGGGTTCCCGGGCTACAATTCCATCATCCCGCGCGAGACCGCGACCGTCGCGGCGACGCTGCGGCAGAATGGCTATTCGACAGCGTGGTTTGGCAAGGATCACAACGTGCCGCCGTGGGAAGCGAGCGCCGCTGGACCTTTCACCAACTGGCCGCAGGGCCAGGGCTTTGATTATTTCTACGGCTTCATCGGTGGCGACACGAGCCAGTGGCAGCCGGGCAATCTTTTCCGCAACACCACGCCAATCCATCCCAACGAAGGCAATCCCGGCTGGAACCTGATCACCGGCATGGCTGATGACGCCATCGGGCATATCCGCAGCAACGTCGAGATCGCGCCGAACCGTCCGTGGTTCATCCACTACGCGCCGGGCGGCACGCACGCGCCGCATCATCCGACCAAGGAATGGATCGACAAGATCGAAGCCATGCATCTCTTCGATGACGGCTGGGAGAAGCTGCGCGAACGTATCTTCGCCAACCAGAAACGCGCCGGCGTGATCGCCGCGAACGCTGTGCTGCCGCCGTGGCCGTCAGACATGCTGAAGCCGTGGGATCAGCTCAACGACCTTGAGAAAAAGCTGTTCATCAAGCAGGTGAATGTCTACGCCGCCTACCTCGCCTATACCGATTATGAAATCGGTCGCGTGATCGCGGAAGTGAAACGCCTCGGGCAGCTCGACAACACGCTGATCATGTATATCAGCGGCGACAATGGCTCGAGCGCCGAAGGCTCGG
>JANXTB010000361.1 GCA_025356415.1 Hyphomicrobiales bacterium | reverse complement strand
ACATCGGCGCGCCGCTGCTGTCGATCACGCGCGTCAATTTCGACCAGTCTGGGGAAGGCGTGCAGCATCTGCAGGCCTATTACCGGCCCGATCGCTATCGTTTCGAAATGCATCTCGTGCGCGGACAGGAGACGGAAAATTTCGTCTGGACCGCGGACACGCAAGGCAAGGAAGCCGCCGCATGAGCGTCGAATATGCCCGGAACGGTCTGGTCGGCGTGCTGACGCCGCAAGCAAACACTACGGTCGAACCGGAGTTCGTCATTCTCTGGCCAGCCGGCGTTGCGATGATCAATGCGCGGCTGATGAGCCCGAAGGACGGACTTGAAGCGCGGCTTCTGGATTACTTTCATCAGCTGGATCGCGCCGTCGAGCAATTTCACAATGCGCCCGTCGGCGCCATGGCGCTGGCCTGCACGGGCGCATCGTATCTCGCCGGCGCCGCCGAAGAGCAGGCCACGATCGACCGCTTGAGCGCGAAGACCGGCGTGCCGTTTCTTACCGCGGGCCGCTCAGTTGAAAAGGCGTTGCGGGCGCTGCAGGCGAAGCGTATCGCGCTCGTCTCCCCCTACCCTCCTACGCTCACTGATAAAGCGGTCGAATACTGGGCTTCGCTCGGCTTCGAGACGGTCAGCGTGGTGCATGTCGGCACGATCGGCGAGCATTTCCATCCGATCTATTCCATACGCGCGCGCGGCGCGACGGAGGGACTCGACAAGCTGGAAGACACGCCCTTCGACGCCGTCATCATGTTGGGAACAGGCATGCCGACGCTGCAGCCTATTCTTGAGCGGCCCGACGTGCGTGGCGCCCCGGTCCTCTCCTGCATGCTCGCGCTTGGCTGGGCGGCGTCGCAGACTGTGACGGGCGGACCTTTCGATCGCGCGTCGCTGCTGCAATGGATCAGCGGCGCGCACTGGCGCAAGCGGCTGGAAATTCAACAGGGACTCGAAACCGCGCAGACGTGACTGACTCTGTCAGGCGACGAGGAGATCAAATGAGTTTGGCGCCCAGCATGTCGCATTCATCGCTCGACCTTGGTGAGGCAAAGCCGATCATCAAGCTTACGGGCGTGTCCAAATGGTACGGCACGCGGGACAATCCCGTGCATGCGCTGTCCGAGACGGATCTCGACATCGCGCCGGGCGAACTCGTCGTGCTGCTCGGACCATCGGGATGCGGCAAGACCACGCTTCTGCGCATGATAGGCGGGTTGCTCGAGCCCACGCAGGGGCGCATCGACATTTCGGGACTCGAATTGTGGAACAAGGGCGAGCGCCAGGGCGCCGCGGTCGCCAATCTCGGCATGGTGTTCCAGGACGCACATCTTTTTCCGTGGCTGACGATCGAAGAAAATGTCGCCTTGCCGCTCAAGCTGCGCGGCGTGACAAAGGCCGAGCGCATGGCGCGGGCGCAGGAGTTGATGAACCTCGTCAAGATCACCGGCTTCGAACGGCGCTGGCCAAAGGAGCTGTCAGGCGGCATGCGCCAACGCGCCGCCATTGCGCGCGCCTTGTCTTACGGGCCCAACATTCTGCTCATGGATGAACCCTTCGGCGCGCTCGACGCCATGACGCGCGACAGCATGAACGTCGAACTGCAGCGCATCTGGCAGGAGACTGGCAAGACGATAATCGTAGTCACGCATTCGATCTCCGAAGCTGTCTTCCTTGCGGACCGCATCGTGCTCCTGTCGCCGCGTCCCGGGCGTATCGATTCCATACACCGCGTCGATTTTCCAAGGCCGCGCGGACTCGACGTGCAAGCGAGCCTCGAATTCCAGACGCTGGTGAAGACCTTGCGTCGCCGCTTGGCGGAAGTGGAGTGAACGACATGCAGGACGCCCTCGTCTCTCCCGCAGAAGAGCGCACCAGTCGCACCAAATATCTGCCATGGATCACCACGCCGCTGCTCGTGCTGCTGCTCGTGCTCGTCTGGCATTATTACATCGTGTTCAGCGGCATCTCCGCCTTCATCCTGCCGGCGCCTGCGAAAGTGTGGCAGGTCTGGGTCGGCATGCTCTCCTCGCCGCGCGCCTGGAGCAACACGCTCACGACCGTGACCTCGACGCTGATCGGCTTCTTCGTCGGCATGCTTGTGGGCGTCAGCCTAGGCCTCGTCATCGGCCGCATCCGCTGGCTGGAGGTGACGCTGAATCCGTTCATCGTCGCCACGCAGGTGGTTCCGAAAGTAGCGTTGATTCCGCTCTTCGTCGTCTGGTTCGGCTTTGGCATGACGCCGAAAGTCCTCGTCGCCGCCGTGCTCTCGTTCTTTCCGATCCTCACCAACACCGTGCTCGGCGTGAAGTCCGTGGAAGCTGGACACCGCGACGTGATGACCAGCATCAATGCAACACGGTTGCAGACATTCCTGCAGCTCGATTTGCGCAACGCCCTGCCCTACATCCTCACCGGCATGGAAGTCGGCGTGGTGCTCGCCATCATCGGCACGATCGTCGGCGAATATCTCGGCGGCAGCCAGGGCCTCGGCTACATGCTCGTTTCCGAAATGAACGCCTACCAGACCGATGGCCTCTTCGCGGTCATCATCCACATGACCATTCTCGGCTTCATCTTCTACTTTGCGACCGGCCTGCTGCGGCGCTTCATGATCCCGTGGCATCAGTCGGCCCATGCCTGATCATTGCGGAGATCTGCCATGACGCCGGGCGCGCTCGATCCGATCACGCTCGCCGTCCTCAAGGGCCGCCTCGAACAGATCGCGGACGAGATGGACGCGACGCTGTTCAGGTCGGCGTTCAACCCGATCATCGCGGAGGCGCGCGATGCGAGCCACGGCATCTACGACGCAATCACCGGCGCGACGCTTGTGCAGGGCAAATCCGGACTGCCAATTTTCGTCGGCGTGATGGCGTCGGCCGTGAAAACCGTCATCGACAAGGCGGCGATCGACGGCGACCTTGCCGACGGCGATGTCTACCTGTTCAACGACCCCTATGACGGCGGAACGCATCTGTCCGACTTCAAGCTGGTCAGGCCGATCTTCTACAACGGCGGCTTGTTCTGCTGGATCGCCTCTGTCGGCCACTGGCATGATGTCGGCGGCGCCGTGCCGGGAAATTACAATCCGCAGGCGACCGAATGCTATCAGGAAGGCATGCTCATCCCGCCCGTGAAGCTCTATGCGGCGGGCGTTTTCCGGCGCGATATTCTCGACATCGTCAGCGCCAATTCACGCATGCCGGTGAGCGTTTACGGCGACCTCACCGGGCAGATCAATGCGCTCGACTCGGGCGCACGGCGCCTTGCCGTGCTGATCGACCACTTCGGCGCCGACACGGTCACGCAGGCAATGAAGGAACTCACCGCGCGTGCGGCGCAGCTGATGCGCGCGCAGATCGCAGCCTTGCCGGACGGGACCTACAGCGCCGAGGACATGCTCGACAATGACGGCGTGACGGACGCCCCAATCCGCGTCGCGCTCGACCTGACGATTGCGGGCGACACGCTGACGCTCGATTTTTCGCGCACTGCCGGCGCCTGCGCAGGCCCGCTCAACATCTCGCGCTCGACTACTATTGCAAGCTGCTATGTCGCGTTGAAACATCTGTTTCCCAGCGTGCCCGCCAATGCCGGAGTAATGGCGCCGATCAAATTTGTCATCCCTGATAACTCGCTGCTTGCCGCCACGCGTCCGAAGCCCGTCGGCGGCTATACGGAAACCATCCTGCGCATCATCGATCTCATTTTCCTCACTGTCGCGCAGGCCGATCCGTCGCGCGCCGGCGGCTGCTGCTATGGCACGATCAATGCGCTTTCCCTCGCCGGTCATCGCGCGGACGGATCGCGCTGGGTAATGTTTTCATTCTTTGGCGGCGGCCATGGCGGGCATCCATTCGGCGACGGGCTGAACCATGGCAACGCGCCCATTTCGACGGCGATGATCCCGCCTGTTGAAATTCTGGAAGCCGCCTACCCGATCAAGTTCACGCAATGGGCGCTGCGGCCTGACAGCGGCGGCGCGGGCGCGCATCGCGGCGGCCTCGGCGCAATTTACGAGATTGAACTTCTCGCCGATGCGGCCGAATTTTTTCTGTTCGGCGAACGCGGACGCAACGGGCCCAGTGGCGTGCTCGGCGGCGAGGCCGGCGCGCGCAATCGCTTCACGCTGCTGCGCCGCGATGGCGCGGAGGAACACCCGCCGATGACCTCGAAATGGATCGGCGTCAAACTGCATCGCGGCGACCGGCTGCGGCTCGAAACGCCGGGCGGCGGTGGTTGGGGACCTGCATCCGACCGTGATCCTTCGCTCATCGTGCGCGACAAGCGCGAGGGTTACGCAACATGAGCGCGCGGCGCATCACCGTCGGGATCGATGTTGGCGGCACCTTCACGGATTTCTTTTTCCTAGACGAAGAAACCGGCGCCTTCAGCGTCGGCAAGGTTCCCTCGACGCGCGGCGCGGAAGCTGCGGGCGTGCTCGCCGGCATTACGGAAGGCGGACATCCGGTCGCGGCCATCGGCGCCATCGTGCACGGCACGACCGTCGCCACCAATGCGCTGCTTGAGCGCACATTTGCGCCCGCGGGGCTGATCACCACGCGCGGGTTTCGCGACACGCTGGAGA
>JANXTB010000345.1 GCA_025356415.1 Hyphomicrobiales bacterium | reverse complement strand
GTCATCATCATCAGGATCGCATTGACCGGACCGCTCTTGCCCAGAACCAGCACCCAGGCGCCTGTGTAGAGGACATGCGGGATGCCAAGCGAAATGATCGAAACGAGAAAGACGTAGCGTGTGAAAGGCGCATTCGTCCGCTCCACGATCCAGGCCTGGAGAAAGCCCCCTGAAATCGCGAGTAATGCTGAACCGAATGCGAAGATCAGCGAATTGACGAGATCTCCGCCGAGGTGGCCGTCTTCGATCAGACCGGCGTAATTTTCGAGCGTGAAGACGCCGAAAGATCCGTCCGGTTCCGTGGTGTAAAGGCTCGTCTTGAGCAGGAAAAAGAGCGGCGGCGCCACCAGGACCGCAAGCACGGTCGCGATTGCGAGAGTCCACGGCGACAGTCGCGCCTGAACGGGCCTGGCCGGGGCCGGAGCTCTCGGGTTCGCCACGTATCAGGCCTGTCTACCGCCGACGGAAATATTTCTTCTGCAGCTCGATCGATTTCGCCCGGCTTTTGAAGAGCTCTTCCTCGGAGAGGAAGAACAATTGCATGCCAATCTTCGACGGAACGATCCGTGCGACGCTTTCCTCTACTTCGATCGACGGGTCGGAGGGGAAATAATCCGCCTTGCGAATGACTTCCTGTCCCTCGGGCGAGATCAGGAAATCCATCAACAGAAGGGCGGCATGAGGATGCGGCGCGTTTTTCGCAAGAACCATGACTGATGCATTTCCCAAAATTGGATCCATCGGCTGCGACGCCACAGGCGCGCCCTGCTTGGCGCTGATAATCGGGTGATGGAGGAAGACATTCAGTGCGATGGCGTATTCGCCCGACATCACCTTGTTGACGACTTCGCGCGGGCTGGCGGTGACGTTGGCAATGTCTTGCTTGCCGAGTTCGCGCAGATAATCTTCCGCTTTCTGTTCACCCATCCAGCCGCGGATGAAGCTGATGAACATCGTTGCGCTGCCAGTCTCGGCCTCCCCCGTCCAGGCCATGCGGCCCTTCCATTTCGGGTCGAGAAGATCCTGATAAGTCCTCGGCGCTTCGCTTTCGGGCACGAGCTTTACATTGTAGCCCATGCCAAAGTAGCTGAGGCGCGTTGCGACCCAGTAGCCTTTCGGGTCCACCATGGCGGACGGTAGACGTGTTGCACCCGGCAGACGAAAGGGCTCCAGCGCATTTGCGCGCAAGAGCGCTTCGGAGACGCCGCCGCCTTCGATGACATCGACGATCATGTTGCGCGCGCGCGCTTCGGCAAGAGCCTTGTTGATGAGGTCGCGCGTATCGGCGCGCCAGAATTCCACGTCGATGAAGGGATACTTCTGCCGGAAGGCCTCCTTCAGGGGACGCAGGGCCTGATTTTCGATCATGGCCGAATACATGACGACCTTGCCCTCTTTGCGGGCTCCTTCAATCAACGCCCGCTCGCGTGGCTCGCCCTCGAGGCGCAAGATGGCTTGCAGGTCCGCCGCTTGTGCGCCCATGGCGCCCACGAGGGCAGAGACGCAGAGCGTGACTGCGAGAATGATCCTGTTCATGATCTCTCCGGGAGCGGCTGCCAGGCTTGGGTCGTCGGGGTGACTCCGCAGCCTGTGCTTTCAGGCAGTTCGATCGTTCCATTCTTCACTTCGAGTCCCTCGAACGAATCGTTGTCCATGCGAGCGAATTCGCCCAACTCGCAGGCGTAGTCGATTTCCGGACTGCTGACGGCAAGGTGCAGGCCATGCGCGTTGAGGAGCCGTGTTCCGACATGAGCGCCGATCCGGTATTTGACGCCGTTGGCCGCACACAGCCGGGCTGCGGCGCGGGCGTTGCGAAGACCGCCGAGTTTCGGAATCTTGAGACTGACGGAATCGGCCAGCCGGTTCCGGGCGATGACCGCGATTTCCTCGAGCGTTCCGGCGGCCTCGTCGGCTTCGACGATCGACGGCGAGGCGCGCGTCACCATCTCGAGTCCCTTGAGATCGAATCTGTTTACGGGCTGTTCAAAGAGATCGATGCGATGCACCGCCATGCGCTCGATGGCGAGGATAGCGGCCTTCGGCGTGTAGGATTGGTTCGCGTCGATCGTGAGATGGCAGTTGTCGCCGAGGCGTTCGCGAATGGCGCGAACGCGGGCGACATCTTCATCGATGTCGCCGTGAACCTTAATCTTGAAGTACCTATACCCTTCCGAAAAAAGCTCGGCAGCTTTCGTCGCCATTTCGTCTGGAGGTTTCAATGCGAGAATGCGGATGACGTGCACGCGGTCACGAAGTTTGCCGCCGAGCAAGGCCCAGAGGGGCGCACCCAAGGCGCGTGCGACGAGATCATGTGCAGCGCATTCGATTGCGGCCTTTGCTTGCGAGGCGCCATGCAGCGAACGGTCGAGGCGTTGCAACAGCCCTTCGATGTCGCGCGGGTCGAAACCTTTCGTGACGGCGGCGAAGCGGGCGAGTTCGACAGGGAGGCCTTCGAATGTGGAGCCCATATGGGGAATGGCCGGCGCGTATCCATAGCCATGCGCGCCGTCGCTGCTGAGCCGCACCGCATAGCCGCGCGCAGAGGACACGGTCGCCAAGGCGAACGCCCAATCCTTGTCGTGCAGCGGCATTTCGACCGGCATGATATCGAAGCCGTCGATGCGCATGGCGCACCCCTCCCGTCTCTCTTTTTATGCATCCAAGGTATTGGTTACCTGGACGGTATGCAAGCGCGCCCATGGCTAAGGCTGGTCGCGATAAGTCCTGTTCACCGGACGCCGATGTGAACGCTCGCTGGCTCAGTGACCTTCCGAGATCCTCTTGGCGCGCTGTCTTTTTGAAGGCATATACCCCGAAGGCGTGCCAAGCACCGTGCAATGACGCCGCCAATCAGGCCGCTAGCGCCGATGGCGGTAAGGAGGGTGCATGTCGGTGCCGCCGCGGACGGGGTGGCGGACGGCCCGAACGCCTTTGCGCATGTATTCAATGCGACGACGATGCCTCCGACGTACAACACCAGCATCAAGTTGCGCGACGAGCCGGAATGGTTCACGTGCAGCATTGACGGAAGGGCACTTTACCGTCGAGTGGCGACATTATCGATATAGCCTCTAAGAAGATCGTCGCCACGCTGTCCGACGAGAATGGCAAACCGGTGGAAAGCGAAAAGCTCATCGAGATCGATTTTCAGAACGGCAGGCCGATGTGGGCAGGGGACCAGTTCTGCTTCGGACAGGTCCGATAGGCGCGCCGGCGTGAAGCACGCGGCGAGCCTTGCCCGCCTGGTTGAGTTCGTCGATGTTTTCGAGTGCACTTCGGCGAGACAGAGCGCGAGATTAATTACGCCGTTCTTCGCGCCAACGCTGTATTCCGTAAGATCCGCGGCAAGCATGCCAAGCTCACGCGCTGAAAAGCAGCTTAGTCCGAGCTGCATGTTCCATGATCGCGACCGCTCGCTTTTGTGCGCTTGCCGCGGGCCGAAGTGGATTGCATGATGGCGTTATAACCCGGGCACGAACGTTCCGGGACTGGGGATACTTACATGAACGACAGCGCCGCGACCGCTCCCGAGAAAGCTCATTCAGACGCCTATATTGAGCACAATGCTGCTCAAGTAGCCCTGCTCAACGACAGCATTTTCTATTTCGGCGAGCTCGGCATGCAGGAGTTCGAGACCGCCGGGCTGATGGCGCAACTGCTCGAGGACGCGGACTTCACGGTCGAGCGCGGCATCGCTGGTTTTCCGACGGGCTTCTGCGCAACCTGGGGGTCGGGCAGCCCGGTCGTCGCCATTCATACTGAATATGATTCAAACCCGGACAATTCCCAGGAAGCCGGCACCCTAGAACCGACGGCGATCGTCGAGGGCGCGCCCGGCCATTGCGAGGGGCATAATGTCAACGGGACCGTGCTGGTAGCCGGTGCCCTCGCGGCAAAATCCGCGATGGAGAGGTTCGGCCTGAAGGGCACGCTGAAAGTGTTTGGGGCGCCAGCCGAGGAACAGCTTGTCAGCCGGCCCTATTTCGTGCGCGACGGCTATTTTGATGGCGTGGACGTCGCGCTCACGCCGCATATCGGCGCGGAATTCGGCGCAGGGTACGGACTGATCCAGAGCGCGCTGATCTCCGCTATTTTTACCTTTCACGGCGAGTCCGCGCACGCCGGGACGGCTCCCTGGAAGGGGCGCGATGCGCTCGACGCGGTTATTCTGATGGATGTTGGCATGGCTGAATATCGCGAGCATATGATGCCCTCGATGCAATGCCAGCGCGTGATCACGAACGGTGGCAACCAGCCGAATGTCATTCCGAAGACCGCCGCAGTTTGGTGGTACTTCCGCGGCTCGAGCGCCGAGGCCGCCCTGCAAGTTTTCGAACGGGCCAAGAAAGTCGCCGAAGGGGCGGCGCTTATGTCGAACACCACTTATGACGTGGATATACAGAGCGCCGTCTGGCCGGTGCGCGGCAACCAGACCATGGCGGAACTTGCGCAGGCTGAATACGAGCGCATCGGCGCGCCGGACTGGACTGCTAAGGAAGACGCTCTCGCCCGCGCGCTGCAGGAAAAAGCCGGCGTGAAAGTCGACGGCCTCAGCCGCGGGACGATGAAGATCAAGGGCCCGGCGACGCAGAAGTCCGCCGCCAACGACGCGGGCGACGTATCGTGGAAAGTGCCGATGGTGAAGTTATATTTCCCCGCCAACATTCCGAACATCAGCTTCCATCACTGGGCTGCGGGCGTGGCGCTAGCGACTTCGATTGCGCACAAGGGCGCTGTCGCCGGCTCCAAGGTTCTTGCGGGCGCCATCGTCGAATGTTTCCGCAATCCCGATGTCGTGGCGCAGGCGAAAGCTACTTTCGCCAAGGAGCTGGAAGGCACGAATTACTTCAGCATGTTGCCCCCCGAGCAGAAGCCGCCGCTCGAACTCAACCGCACGATGATGGAGCGGTTCAGGCCCGAGATGCGAAAGCATTACCTCAATGAAAAGCCGCGCTTCACCGAACCCGGAGCTTGAGCGATGAATGATCTGCCGCGCCTGGCCCGCGTTCTGGCTCTTGCCGGCGCCGCTCTTTGCTTCGCCGCGAGTGCGTCGGCCCAGGACAAGACGATGACGATCACGGCTACCGAGCCGATGACGACGGACAATCCATATGGCGAGTCCTCAGCGCCCGTCTATTCGCTCTGGTGCCACACCTACGGCTGTCTCGGCCGCTACGATTATGCAGCCAAGAAGCCGGTCGGGATACTCGTCGAGAAATGGGAAGCGACCGACCCGACCACGTGGCGCTTCACGCTGCGGAAGGGACTGAAGCGGCACGACGGCGGGCCCGGGCCCACATCTGCCGATGTGATCCACAGCCTGAAACGCATCCGCACCGATCCCGAGAGCGTGCAATCGTCCTTCTTGGCGAATGTCGAGGCGATCGTTCCCGTCGATGATCTCACCTTTGACATCAGGACGAAGGGGCCGGCCGTCAATCTCGTGTCGGCGCTCTTCGATCGCTTCATCATCACCTCGGCTGATCTCTACGAAAAGCACGGTCGAGAGGCCGACAAGAAGTTCGCGATGGGCTGGGGACCCTACAAGCTCGAGCAATATCAGGCCGACCGCCGCGCGGTGATGCGCAAGAACCCGGAGTGGACGGAGATCGACGGCTCGTCCACGAAGGACTCGCCCGATCTTGTCATCCTGCAGCAGATGCGCGAGCCCGAGCAGCGCGTGAATGCGCTTCTCAACGGCGAGGTGCAGATGGCGCGCCTCGTTCCTCCGCAACTGGTGAAGCGGCTGGAAAACCGGCCGGACGTGAAGATCCAGAAGACGGGCGGCATCGAAGTGATGTTCCTGGCCTTCAATAACAAGATGGAGCCCTGGACGGACGCGCGCTTGCGCCGCGCCGTCGCTTATGCCGTTAATCGCCCGCTGATCATCGATCGCCTGCTCGGCGGCTATGCTCAGATCCAGGACGGCATCGTGGGCCCGAACCAGTTCTGCTACACCGGCAAGCCGGATCGCGCGAACGAATATGATCCGGCGAAAGCGAAGGCGCTTCTTGCCGAGGCGGGCTATGCGAACGGCGGGCCCGAGATCGAATTCAACACGGCTGTCGGACGCTACGTGTCGGACCGGCAGGTGGCCGAAGCCGTCGCGCAGATGCTGCGGCAGGTCGGGTTCAAGGTGAAGCTGAACACCCCCGAATATGCGAACTTCTGGGCCGACGTACGGCGTGGAAAGTCGCCGTTCTACTACATGGGCCGCGGCTCGATTTTCGACCCGTCGGACGCAGGCGGCCAATTGTTCGGAACAGGCGGGTCGCCCCGCGTGCAATATTCCAATCCGAAGTTCGACGAATTGCTCTCGGCTCAATATGCCGAAGCAGATCCCGCCAAAAGATGCCAGCTCTGGCGGCAATTGAACCAGACATTGATAGATGACGTGCCGTCTCATTTCATGTGGACGCACACACTGGTCACGGGGCTTCGCGCCAACGTCGACATCAACGTCGATTCCTCGGGCGAGTTCTGGCTTCCGTCAGCGAAGATGAAATGAGGAACGCGCCCCTCGACAGAATGGGCGGTAAGGCATGCTGAGGGCGCTCGCGTTCCGCATCGCCGGCGTTGTGCCGGTGCTTTTTCTCGTAACGCTGGTCCTCTTTCTACTGCTGCGCCTCGCGCCCGGCGATGCGGCGGACCTGCTCGTTCCGGACGACGCGAGCGAAGCGGAGATCCTGCGCATCCGCGAACGCTGGGGGCTCGACCGGCCCGTTCTCGAGCAATATGCGCATTTCGTGCAGAACCTGCTGCGGCTCGATTTAGGGCGATCGTATCGCTATGGGGCAGATGTCTTCGAACTTGTCGGAAGTCGTCTTCCGGCGACGATCGAGCTTGCGACGCTGGCGTTGCTTCTCGCTGCCGCCATCGCGATCCCCTTCGGCATCATCGCGGCGATCAAGCGAGGCTCGGCTCTCGACGGCGCCGTTTCGGTCATGTCCATCGCCGGCGTGAGCACGCCGACGTTCTGGCTCGGCATTCTGCTCGTCCTGTTCTTCTCCGCGGAGTTGCACCTCCTGCCGTCCGGCGGGCGACTACCGTATGGCGTGACCCTGCCGGAAGTGACCGGACTCCATCTCATCGACGCCGTCATCGCGGGAAGGTTCGACCTGATCGGCCTGATCCTAAGCCAACTCGTCCTGCCCACCGCAACGCTCGCCTTCAGCATGGTCGGCATCATCTCCCGCGTCACGCGCGGCGCCATCATCGACATCGCGCAGGAAGAGTTCATCACGACGTCAGTCGCCAAGGGACTGACGCGTGGCGCCATCATCCGCCATCACCTCTTGCCGAACGCGACGGTGCCGATCACCACCATTCTCGGGCTCGAACTCGGCGTGCTGATTTCCGGCTCGATCATCGTGGAAGTCGTGTTCAGCTGGCCCGGACTCGGCACCTTGCTTTACCAGGCGATCTCCGTGCGAGACATACCGCTGGTGACAGGGATCGTGGTCACCTACACGACGCTGTTCATCTTCATCAATGTTGGGATCGATCTGATTTATTTCATGATCGATCCACGCATCCGGGCGGCGGAAGGGGCCTGACGCCATGCAGCGCCGTGACTTCTTCCAAGTGAAATTCGTCGTCGGCGTCACCTGCCTGACGTTGATCCTCGTTCTCGCCATTTTCGGCAATGTCATTTCCGGCCATGACGCGACCGAACAGGACCTGATGAGCTCGCTGCAGCCGCCGGGCCTCGACAACGGCGGCTATTATCTCGGCACGGATCATCTCGGGCGCGACATTCTCGCGCGCATGGCGTCAGGCGCGCGCGTCTCCATCGTGATCGCTACGTCCATCGTGCTGATCTCAGGCGTCTTCGGGGTCGTCTACGGCGCACTCTCGGGGTATTGGGGCGGCATTCGCGACGTCGCGCTGCAGAAGGTCGTGGAGACCTTCTGGGCTTTTCCGCCCATTCTCCTCGCCCTCGCCATTCTCGCCTTCTTCGGCCAGAGCCTCGGCAATATCATCATCGCGCTAGCGATCCAGCGCTGGATTCCCTACTGCCGGATCGCGCGCGCCCAGGCGATGGTCTTGCGCAACCGCGAATTCGTCTCTGCCTCGAAGATCATGGGCGGCGGAACTGGCTGGGTCGTCACGCGCCACATCCTGCCCAACGTCCTCGCATCGGCGATCGTGATCGCGACGTTTTCGATGGCCGGAGCCATCCTGGCGGAAGCGAGCCTGTCGTTTCTCGGGCTCGGCGTGCCGCCGGAAGTCCCGACGTGGGGCGGCATGCTGGCCGAGGGCCGCTCGTATGTGGTTGGCGCCTGGTGGATCGCCGTGTTCCCGGGTCTCGGAATTTTCTTCACGGTGCTGGGGCTCAATCTGCTCGGCGACTGGCTTCGCGATCTGCTCGATCCGAAGTCGGCGCTCAATTTGCGTTGAGAGGGAGAGGGACATGTTCCTGCAAGAGTACGGAGAGAAATTCGTCGATGTAGACGGGATCCGAACGCGTTATTTCGAAGCCGGGGAAGGGCGGCCCATCGTGCTCGTGCACGGCGGCACCAAGGGCGACTCCTCGGGCGGCGCCAACGCGGAAGATTTCGAGCTTAATTTCGCGGCGCTCGCGACAAAGTTCAGGGTCATCTCCGTCGATCGCCTCGGCCAAGGATATACCGACAACCCGAAGCGCGACGAAGATTGGACGATGGCCGCGGCCGTTCGGCACCTCGCAGGTTTCCTGAAGGCGCTCGGCCATGGGCCTTACAACCTGGTTGGCCATTCGCGCGGCGGCTACTGCGTCGGGCGCGTCACGCTGGACTACCCGCGCCTGGTCGAAAGCTGCGTCATGATCGACAGCAACACTGCGTCGCCTGGCGCCTCGCGCAATGAAGTCGTCTTCGCGTTGAACCCGCACAAGGCCGGAACGCTCGAGTCCTCGCGCTGGGTTTACGAGAAATATTCCTACAAGACGGACCATGTGACGGACGACTGGATCGCGATGAAACAGAAGATCACCGAGCTGCCGAAGAACACGGAAGCCATCGTCAAAATGAAGACCGATGGTTTTCTCGCCACGCGCTTCCTGCCGGAGCTTCTGTCCGACAAGGAAGAGTTCTTCGCCAAGATCGAGAAGGACGGCTTTCTCCGGCCGGTCATGCTGTTCTGGGGCAATAACGATCCCACCGCGCCACTCAGCCAGGGCATGGAACTCTACCGGATGATCGCGAAGAAGCAGCCGCGCACGATTTTGCATGTCGTTAATGAGGCAGGTCATCACAGCTTCCGCGAGCGTGCGGAGGAGTTCAACCGTGTCATCGCGGAATTCGTGGAGGGCGTCGGCCATGGCAATTGAAACGATGAAAAGCCCGACCTACGTGCCGACGTCTTCCGACATGGGCGAAGAAAAATGGCTCGATGTCGGCGGCGTCCGCACACGTTACTTCGACCAGGGGAGCGGTGATCCCGTGGTCTTCATCCACGGCGCTCAGATGGGCGCCGGCGACGGCGCGAGTTCGGCCAAGACGTGGTCGCTGAATTTTCTGGTGCTCGCGGCGACGCGCAATGTCATCGCCTTCGACAAGCTGGGGCAGGGGTTCACGGACAATCCGAAGTCGGACGACGATTACACGATGCACGCCATCGTACAGCATGCGATCGGGTTTCTCGACAAGCTCGGGAAGGCGCCATATCACCTCGTCGGACACTCGCGCGGCGGGTATATCGTCACGCGCATCACGATGGAGCGTCCCGACCTCGTGAAGGCTTGCGTCTGCGTGTCGTCCGGCACGCTCTCGCCTGGAACGACCCGCACCTTCCTCGTCCACAAGGATCCGCCGGAGCCGCGGCTGAGCCGCGAGTCGATCCGCTGGTATTGCGAGCGCTATTCCTACAATCCGAAGATCGTCACCGAGGACTGGCTCGACGGTTGCATGGCGATCGTCAACACCGAGCGCAACAGAATCGCCGTGCAGAAGATGCAGGACGAGGCGCGCCGTCGGCGGTTTCATACGCAGCTGTTTAATCAACGCAACGAGACCCATCGCTGGCTGCTGCAGTATGGCATGCCATGCCCGACGCTCGTCGTTTGGGGGTATGACGATCCTGCAGCCGATATCGAGAACGGCATGCAACTGATCGACATCTTCATGCGCAAGCAGAGACGGACGGAGGTTCGCATCTTCAATCGATCAGGCCATTTTGTAATGCGCGAGCATCCAGCAGCTTTTAATCGGATGCTCGACGCCTACATCGAATCGCATGCCTGAATGACCGAGCCGATCGTCTCCATCCGGGATCTCACCATCCACGTCCGCGCGAGCGGGGGCGGACGGCTGAAGATCGTGGAGGATATTTCGTTCGACATTATGCCCGGGCAGTTCTTCGCTCTCATCGGCGAGAGCGGGTCGGGCAAGTCGATGATCGCCCGCACGATCATGCGGCTGATGCCTGATGAAATCCTCGACGTCGACGGGCAGATCCTTTTCGGGGGAGACGATCTGGCGCATGCGGGGGAGGAAGTTCTGCGCCCGTTGCGGGGATCGCAAATCAGCATGATCTTCCAGGAGCCCATGTCGAGCCTCGATCCGCTGATGACGGTCGAGCGCCAGCTCAGCGAGGCGATCGAGGCGCACGGGGGAGGCTGCGGCGCGCATAAGCGAAAGCGGATCCTCGATTTGCTTGCGAGCGTGCGCTTCCGCAATCCCGAGCAGATCATGCGCTCCTATCCGCATGAACTGTCGGGCGGCATGCGGCAGCGCGTAATGATCGCAAGCGCGCTCATCAACGAGCCGAAGCTGCTCATCGCCGATGAACCGACGACGGCGCTAGATGTGACGATCCAGGCGCAGGTGCTCGACATCATCGCCAGCCTCGCGCGCGAGCATGGGCTGTCGGTGCTCTTCATCTCGCACGATCTGTCCCTCGTCTATGAAAACGCTGACGCGATCGCCGTGCTGTATGGCGGGAAGCTTATGGAGCGCGGGCCTGCGCGCGAGGTCATCGCCGATCCCGCGCATCCCTATACCGCGGCCTTGCTGGCCTGCGTGCCGCGCCGCCGTACGGGTGGACGGCAGGAAGGTATCGAAGGTGCAGTGCCGAGCGTGGCGCATTGGGAACCCGGGTGTCGCTTCGCGGCGCGATGCAGTTACCGGCAAGACGTGTGCACGCGGGGTGAGATTGCAGTCGTGCAGCGGGGAGATAGCCGCGTCAGATGCGTAACGCCGCTGGGAACGAGGGCGCCGGTATGAGCCTGGTCGACGTCGACACATCGGTTCTGTTCGTGGCTCGCAATGTGTCCAAATCGTTCTGGAGCCGCAACGGGCTCTTCAAGGCGCGCTCGGAAAACCGCGCGCTCGACGGCGTGTCGATCAGCTTACGGCGGGGTGAGATCCTCGGTCTCGTCGGCGAGAGCGGCTGCGGCAAGTCGACTTTTGCGAAAGTCATGATCGGCCTGGAGTGCGCGGACGTCGGGTCGCTTGATGTCGCGGGGCGGCGCATGTTCGGCGAGGGCGTGCGCTCATGTCCGCCCGAGCGGCGCGGAATACAAATGGTGTTCCAGGATCCCTACGGGTCGCTGAACCCTCGCATGAACGTGCGGCAGATCCTGAGCGAAGGGCTGCGGATCGCGGGCGGGCTCTCGCGCGCCGAGATCGATGTGAAAGTGCGGCAGCACCTCCAGCTCGTCGGCCTAGATGAGGATTCGCTTGAAAGATATCCGCACCAGTTCAGCGGCGGCCAGCGCCAGCGCCTCTGCATCGCGCGCGCCATCATCGTCAAACCACGCCTCTTGATCGCCGACGAGGCTGCGTCGGCGCTCGACGTATCGGTGCAGATGCAGATCCTCAACCTGCTGCTCGACATGCGCGACCGCATGGGGCTCGGCATCATCTTCATCAGCCACGACATGGGCGTGATCGAATATCTTTGCGATCAGGTTGCGGTGATGTACCGGGGGCACATCGTCGAGCAGGGCCCTGCAGCGGACGTGCTGGACAATCCGCGTCATCCCTACACGCTGCGTTTGATCGCCGCGCGACCGCGTGTCGGCGGCCCGCGGCACAAGACGGTACCCGAGGCCGAGCAAATCGAGGCGCCATTGGCGGCGGGCGCATCGCGTTGCGTCTACGCTGGGCGCTGCGACCGCGCCACGCCGCGCTGCAGCGCCGAAGCGCCAGCGTTGACGAGCGACGGCGACGCTTCCTTCGCCTGTTTCAATCCTTTGCCGAGGCGGCCTGTTTGACAGCCCGGCGGGTCCCTGGACAATCGGTTCACACTGTTTTGCGAAGAATGAGGACGTCGATTTGGAACGCACATCATAGGAACAGCATCGACCTAATTGGTTTTCAGAACAGACGGTTTGCTGAGGGGGCTTACCAATAAGTTTGCAAAACGGGCTTGGACGCGCTCGCCATCGCAGCTCTCCGGTCCGCCGGCGAAGTTCGTCCCGTTGACAAGCCTGTTGGTCACTTTCAAGAATCAAGAAAAGAGCCCGCGAAAATACGCTGGCATGGAGGAGACACGATGCCGAAGGGGATATTCAGCAGCTGCGCGCTGGCGCTCAATGGTCTATTTCTATCGAGCTTTTCGATAACGCATGCGGCCGAAGGGCTTGTCACATCGCCTGAACAGGGCCGCAAGGAATGCCGAGAGGGATAGGATTAGGCGGCCACACCAGCCGCCTCGCGCCATGCCGAGAACGCCTCGGCTCGAAGGAGCCGCTGCGTTCGGGCGGACGTGAGGTGACGAGGGATGGTGAAAGTGTTGTAGGTGGCGGCATGCATGGACAAGAACCGCTGCGCCGAACGCGGCGACTTAAAGCCTTGCAGCTTCCACTCTCCTCGCCGCACCGGCACATGCGAACTTTCGGCCCGGTTATTCATGCGCTTGGCTGAAATGTGGACTGGCGTGGTCAGTTTCAGATCTCTCAAGGCCGCCCCATAGGCGGCGTAGCGGTCGGTGACCCATTCATCGGGGATCATGGCGTATTTTTTCAGCAGCTTTCGCATGAGCTTGCGGGCTGCGGCCTTATCCCGCCTCGACTGGATAAAGACATCGAGCACTTCTCCTTTGGCGTCAACGGCGCGCCAAAGATACATTTGCTTTCCGTCGATCCGGACGAACATCTCGTCCAGATGCCAGCGGTCATGCGGCTTGGATCGGCGGGCCCGCAGCCGACGGGCGATGTGGCGTCCAAACACGTGGACCCAGCGCCGGATGGTTTCGTAGGAAACCTGGACGCCGCGCTCTGCGAAGAGGTCCTCGACATCGCGATAGCTGAGGGTGAAGCGTAGATACATCCAGACAGCGCACTGGATGACATCAGCCGGGAAGCGGTAGCCACGATAGGAAGGAGCGGTCATATTCACCTGCTACGATGTAGGCTCCCGCCTGGCAAGTTCGCGGACGTGATAAGCTCAACCAAAACGTCGTAGGCGGGCGAGGGGAATGAACCGGGCGCTTGTCCCTTAAACATAGGGTTGAAAGGATTATAGCTGATACACGGGCGAGATCACTCAACTCACGAAATATTTAGTTCCACGCGTCAGGCCAGACCCCGTGGTGAAGGAGCCGAAACCTTCTACGTGCCCGGCGAGCACGGTGAGCGACTAGGACCCATCGCAGTCAACTTACCACCGAGAAGTTGGAGGTTGATGCCTGAGATCTACTTTCGGAGATCAAGATCCTGGACGAGGCTGAGACCATGAGCGATGTTGCACTCACTTCACTGGTTCGTGTGGTTTCAATCGAAGAGATACCGTCATGACAAAAGGCGCGAAGGCAGAATTTCATTTGGAAGAGGCTACGATTGCCGAACTGCACGCCGCCATCCGCGCAGGACAAACATCTGTCGTTCAGATCGTGCAAAAATACATCGATCGCGCGCGCGCCTATAATGGCGTTTCCAGCCTTTTGCTGACGGAAGCCGGCGGTCCAGTTGCCGCCGCCACAGGCGCGGTTCGCGCCGGGGTGCCCTTGCGCTTCCCAACGGAAACCGTCAGTGCATCGACGGTTTTGCCCGATCTCGACAAGTACGAGGGGATCCCGCTCGAATATGGCCGCATGCAATCGACCGCGTCGGATCCAAGCGTGCAGCAACAGTTTGGCATGATCGTTGGCAAGTCAAATGCTGGCCAAGTCAATGCAATTGGCACTTTCAATATCCGGGGTGAACGATCGGTCGTCTGTAAAGGCGATTTCGATCTGCACCCGTCGCTTGGGCCGCTGCCGGACGGTGCGCCGCCGGTCTGCGAGCTCTTCCGCCAGCAGCCGGACGCGCTGGAGCGAGCGGCTGAGCTGGATGCGGAGTTCGGCAGCAATCCTGATCTCGAGAAATTGCCGATGTACGGCGTGGTGTTTTCCTTCAAGGATCCGTTCGACACCAAGGATATGCGTTCAACCGGCGGCGGCGACGCAGCCTATGATATGGACTTCCCCGCGCGCGACCACGTGCTTGTGGATCAGTTGCGCAAGAAGGGCGCGATCATTTTCGCGAAGGCAGTCAACACGGAGTACAACGGCCGCGCTGGCGATCCCGGCGGTCGCTACAAGCCAGACAAGGTGCTGGCTTCGACGCTCGGCAACCAGCGTTCGACGTGGGCGGGCAATCCCTCGAATCCTTACGATACCACGCGCGCCGCATCTCTTGGATCAAGTTCAGGTTCGGCCGTGTCGGTCAGCGCCAACCTGGTGATGGCGAGCTTGGGCGAGGAAACGCGCGCGTCGTGCCGTGGTCCATCCAATCACAATTCGATCGCACTGATCCTCCCGCACAAATCAATGATCGGCTTTGACGGCGGCGCCATCGGCGCTGACGTTTACTGCGACCGCACCGGCATCCATGCACGCTCGATCGTGGATTGCGCCAGGATTCTGGACGCGCTGAAGGATCCGGTCGAGGGCTATTACGACCGCCGTGACCCATTCACCGCGGTGCCGCGGGCGTCGGTGCTTTCGACGCCTTATGCAAGTCACGTCAACATGAGCGGCGCTCGAGGGAGTCTGGCCGGCATGAGGATCGGCGTGATCCGGGAATCCATGGTCTATCCGAAGGGATCGAAAACCGAGGAGCCGATCGTCACCGCGGCCGCGCGCGAGATCAAGGAAATGCTTGGTCAAAAGCTCGGTGCGACGTTGGTGGAATCCACCGATCCGCTCTGGACGCGCGATCCCGACATGGAGCTGATGAAACTCGACTACCGCCGTGCGTTGCACCAGTTGATTCCGCTGTTCATGCCCGACCTGCTGTTCCGGCTCCGGCCCGACGGTCAGCCGCTCTTCACGGAATTTGCCGCTGCGATCGTGGCGACTGAGTTCATGCCAGGCAAGATATTCGGGACCGGCACGATGCAGCCGATCGATTATTTCGTGGCGCTGGCGGAAGGCAAGATCGAGGGGCCGATCAATCTTGACATCGCCACGATCCAGCAGCAGGAACTGGCGCCGACCTTTCGCTACCACATCTCGCAATATCTGATGCGCCGCGCCGACGATTGGAAAGCGGCTGGCTACCAGGAAACGCTGAGAGATTGGGCGTCTCTTAACGCTCGTTCCTCGTTCTGGGGCGATGACCAGCGCGCCGCCTTCAAGAACTGGGAGGAGGTGAGTGATCCCCGGAACAAGCTCGGCGGCCGCCAGGGCGTCAACGAGCGCGTCATGTTGCGCGAGTTGCTGCGCCGCGCCGACATGATGGTGATCCTGGAAAACAAGCTCGACGCATTGGTGCGATTGCATACGCCGTGGGCGCCAGGCCTGATCGGTCACGCGCTCCAGTACGACATCGAGAGCAATCTGCGGCCGGAATCACTGATGGGACCGAATGCGGGATTGACCGAGGTGCTGATCCCCGCCGGGTTCGTCACCACAACTTACGATCCAGTGTTCAAGCTGAGCGACGATCGCAAGCGCTACATATCCGAGCCGTCCCATGCGCCGACCCAATTGGCTGCTCCGGGCTTGCCGTTCTCGCTCGTGTTCCGGTGCGAACCCGGCAAGGAGGATGTCATCCTCAAGATCGCTTCGGCCTATGAGGGCGCCTCGAAGCGCCGCGTGCCTCCGCCGGCATTTGGTCCGTTCCCAGCAGCTCTGGCCAGGACTTGATTTCCGCGAAGATAGCCTCCGTTTCCAATGCTGGCGATACGAATGGCTCAACGAACATTAAGGAGCATACTGGTCAACAGGCACCGAATCTTCTTATAGCAAACAGGAATCCTGCTTTTGCTTGAGCCCTGCGTAAAAATCAACAGGTCCGTTGACTTCACTCCCAAAGGAAGCGTTGGTCGCGAGCGCCGTAACTTGGATGAGGTTCATGCGGACAAGCCATAATTATCCGATTCAGATTGCCGCTGTTTCGCCTTCACTGCAGATGGGGCAAATCGGGATCACCTTTTGCCCTGGAAAGACGCAGGTGAATGCAGCGACAGGCTCCTGGAATCGTCAGTTGGACGTAGATCTGGATGCGATCGCCGCCTGGGGCGCAGTTGTCGTTCTTACGCTGGTGGAGCCTTCCGAGCTCGAGGAACTTGCAGTTGCCAATCTGGGCGCAGAGGTCGAGGCCCGGCACATGGAATGGCTTCATATCCCGATCCGGGATTTTGCGGTTCCGGAGCGAGACTTCGAGCGGACTTGGGCGCAAGTCGGCGAGGGCATTCGGCATCGACTTCGGTCAGGCTTCAAAATCCTCGTCCATTGCAAGGGCGGCCTCGGGCGCGCTGGGATGATCGCGGCAAAACTAATGATCGAACTGGGCGTGCCTGTCGAGGAAGCGGTTTCACAAGTCCGAAGAGCGCGTCCCGGTGCGATCGAGACCGCCGAACAGCTTGCCTATGTGCGAGCTCAGACGCCTGTCCCAGAATTTCAGCCCCCAACGACCTTAGGGGCCATTCGTGATCGCGCTATTGGCAGCCTTTTGGGACTGGCGCTTGGGGACGCTGTAGGCGCCACCCTCGAGTTCACGACCCGAGACACCGCGCCTCTCCTCACCGACATGATCGGCGGCGGTCCGTTCAGCCTCGAAGCGGGACAATGGACGGATGACACATCCATGGCGCTGGCCCTGGCTGACAGCCTGTTCTTGTCGGCCGACCTCGATGAAGCGGACCTCATGCAGCGATTTTCGGATTGGCGCCGCAAGGGTCTTTACTCCTGCACCGGTTTTTGTTTCGACATCGGCGTCACAACCCGCGAAGCGATCAGCCGTTGGGAACAGACCGGTAACCCGATGGCCGGTTCGACAGATCCGCGCAAAGCCGGAAACGGCAGCCTGATGCGCTTGGCGCCGGTGGCCATCCGCCACCATCGCAACCGCAGCAAACTGCGGGACATTGCCGCGCGCCAAAGCCGCGTCACCCATGCGGCTCCTGAGGCGGAGGACGCCTGCGTTGCCTATGCGGAGCTGATTGCCGACTCGATAGAAGGCGCGCCGCGTAGCGAGGTCTTGAAAGCAAGGGACGGTTACAACGGCCAGGTGAGTCGCATTCTGTTAGGCGGTTGGCGCGGCAAGAACCGCAGCCAAATCGAGTCGTCCGGCTATGTGATCCACTCGCTTGAGGCTGCGCTCTGGAGCGTGGGATCGTCAGCGGATTTCGGAAGGTCGGCGCTGCGCGCGGCCAATCTAGCGGACGATGCGGATACGACCGCCGCCATCGCTGGCCAACTCGCAGGCGCAATTTGCGGAGCGGAAAATCTCCCGGAACCCTGGCTTAGAAAACTCGCTTGGGCGCCCCGGATCCGGACCATGGCGGAAGCCGTCTTTCCTTCCAGCTGACCGAGCTTCACTCGTGCAAATATGGTAAGTCTGACTTCTCGATCCAGTCCTATTCGCGGGCCTTCACCGATCAATTCGGGGCAGATTGATTTGCCTCAAGTTCGTCGAGCCGCGTGCGTGGATGGTTCACAATCCCCGGCTCTTGAACTGTCGCGCATAAAAGATAGCCCGATCGAGACTGCCGACGAGCTGGGTCATGCTGTCAACCTGATCCTTGTCGGCGATGTTCGGGAAGCCCGCGACCTCATTGAGGAAGGGATCGAGCCATTGCGCTTCTTTGGGGAGCAGCACGCGACCGTCGGCAATCTGCAGGGCGGCTCTCCCAAACCGATCGATTTTCGACGCGCTTGGCTTCAGCGCCGGCTGGCCTTCGCGTTCCAGCGGATCGGACGTCTTGATCGACCCCTTGACGTGTCGAAAGCCTTCACGTTGCAGTTGCTGGTAAACCCCGAGACCGACGCCCCGCTCGTCGATCACGATGAGCGATGGCCGATCAAGCTGTTCGCCGGCCTTGATGGCGGCGAGGACTTCCGGCAGTTCGAGGCGGAGTCGTTGGACATTTAGGAGATAGACGGCATCACGGCCTGCGTCGTTCTTTGCGAGGCCCCAAGTCGTGCAAACGCTGGCGTTGCCCGTAGTCGTCGCTCCGATGTCCCACGAATGCATGAGCAACTCAAAAGGCGGCGCCTTCGATGGATCGTAACGACGCCATTTGTCAATCGAAAGCATGCCAGAGCCGCCGGCCGTTGGGCGTTGCTGATATTGTGATGCGAAGACGTGCGGCGGCAAAGTAAGTCGAAGCCTTTCGACCGCCAGACGATCGAAGCGCGTTGGATTGAGGGGGTCGCCCGGCTCCCGGTGAAAGATGATGCGGCCATTCCAGGAAATCTTCTCGGACTTCTCCGCAATAAGCGGCATGGTCGGCTGGATAGCTGCCGCCGTGATGGTTCAGTTCGCCGAGATAGGTCCGGTTCTTCAGCAGATGCGCCAACGGTCCCTTGGTGAAGGAAATGCCGCCAATGGTCCGGCCGGACGCAAGCGCGCGCTGGCGCGTGACGATCCCGCGTTCGCGCAGCTCCTCCATCAAAGCCAGCATCGAGCCCAAGGTGATGTAGCGCTCAAAGATCAATTGGACGGTCTCGGCTTCCGCTTCATCAGAAACAAGCTTGCGCTCCAAGACCCGGTAGCCCAGCGGCACGACGCCGCCCATCCAGAGGCCCTTCTTCTTCGACGCCGCAATCTTGTCGCGAATGCGCTCGCCTGTGACCTCCCGTTCAAACTGTTCAGACCGGAGAGATAGGTAACACCCGTTCGGGGACATGGGTAACACATGGAGCCTGGCCTTGGAGGGTTGGGCGATGCCGTGGGGAGCCGTGTCTGCGATGGATCTTCGTCTTGAGTTTTGCGAGCTGGCCGGACGCGAGGGGGCCAATGTCCGGCTGTTGTGCCG
>JANXTB010000335.1 GCA_025356415.1 Hyphomicrobiales bacterium | reverse complement strand
TTCCGATGCGCCGCAACCTTGCGGATTTCCTGCGCGAGGATCTGGCGCTCACCGGAACGCATATTGGCTGCGAGCAGGGCGTCTGCGGCGCATGCACGGTCCGGCTCGATGGCGAAATCGTGCGCGGTTGCCTGGTGCTCGCCGTGCAGGCGCAGGGCAGAATCGTCGAGACCATCGAGGGCGTCTCCGACTCCGGAGAAATCGCTGACCTGCAGTCGGCGTTTGAAACCCGCAATGCGCTGCAATGCGGCTATTGCACGCCGGGCATGCTGCTCACCGCGCAGGAATTGCTAACGCACGAGCCCGCTCCGACTCGCGAAACGATCCGCGAATATATCTCCGGCAATTACTGCCGCTGCACCGGCTATCAGGCGATTGTCGACGCCGTCGAGGCGACGGCGCTCTCACGCAGGGGAGCGAAATCGTGACCGCATCCGACAAGACCCGCGAAGGTCTCTCCGCGCTCGACCGGCCCAATTCCTACATTGGCCGTTCGGTGCCACGGCCCAATCTCGCGCGTCTCCTGCAAGGCCGTGGGCGCTATGTCAGCGACATCACTTTGCCGCGCATGGCGCATGTCGTTTACGTGCGCTCGCCCTTCGCGCATGCGCGCATCCTGCGCATCGACAAGGACGCCGCGCGCGCCATGCCGGGCGTCATCGCCGTTGTGACGGGCCCGGATCTGGCGGAGGTCTGCACGCCGTGGGTCGGCGTGCTATCGCATCTCGCAGGCCTCAAATCCGCGCCGCAATATGCGATCGCGATTGATCGAGCATGCTGGATGGGCGAGGCCGTCGCGGCCATCGTCGCCACCACGCGCGCCGAGGCCGAGGATGCAGCCGAGTATCTTCATGTCGAGTACGAAGAGCTGACGCCGGTCGCCGACATGGAGACCGCGCTCGATGCTGATACGCCGGTGATCCACCCGGAACTCGGCGACAATCTCGCCTTCGAGCGAAAGCTTCATTCGGGCGATGTCGACGCCGCTTTCGCCGAAGCCGACGCTGTAGCCGAAACAACATTCCACTTCGGCCGCCACACGGGCGTGACGCTGGAGCCGCGCTCCATTGTCGCCGATTACAATCCCGGCGACGGGCGACTGACCGTGCACCAGGGCACGCAGGCGCCGCACATGATGCAGAACATTTTCGCCAAGCACCTGTCGCTGCGCGAAGACCAGGTGCGTGTGATCTGTAACGATGTCGGCGGCTCTTTCGGCATCAAGGTGCATGTTTATGCCGACGACATGGCGACCGCCGCGCTGTCAAAGCTGCTGCGCCGACCGATCAAATATGTCGCCGACCGAGTCGAATCCTTCGTCACCGATATTCACGCGCGCGATCACCGTGTGCATGGCCGCGTGGCGGTGAAGAAGGACGGCACGATCACGGCTTTCGAGATCGACGATCTCACCGGCATCGGCCCCTATTCGATGTATCCGCGCACGAGCGCGATCGAGGCTAACCAGATCGTCAATCTGGTCGGCGGCCCCTACAAGACGCCGAACTACCGGGCGCGCGCGCGCGTCGTTTTCCAGAACAAAAACGTGATGTGCCAGTACCGCGCGGTCGGCCATCCGGTCGCCTGTTCGGTGACGGAGGGCCTCGTCGACCTCGCGGCGCGCGCCATCGGCATGGACCCGGTCGAGATCCGCCGCCGCAACATCATCCCCGACGATGCGCATCCGAGCGGGTCGGCCGCCGGCCTGAAATTTGAAGCCCTGTCGCATGAGGCCTCGCTGAACAAACTCATCGCGATGATGGATTACGACGCGCTGCGCGCCGAGCAGGCGGAGCTGCGCAAGAAGAACATCTATCGCGGCATTGGCTTCGCCAGCTTCATCGAGGTCACCAATCCGAGCGCGGCTTTCTACGGCGTCGGCGGCGCGCGCATCTCTTCTCAGGATGGCGTGTCGGTGAAGCTCGACGCGACCGGTTCGGTGATTTGCCACACCAGCATCACCGAGCAGGGGCAGGGCTCGGAGGCGATCACCGCGCAGGTTGTGGCCACCGCCATGGGCGTGCCGATGGAGCGCGTGCGCGTCGTGCTAGGCGACACCGACAACACGCCCTACGGCGGCGGCACCTGGGCGTCACGCGGCGCGGGAATCGGCGGCGAAGCTGCATGGCAGGCCGGCAAGGCGCTGCGCAACAATGTGCTGGCGGTCGCCGCAACCATCCTGCAGGCTAAGCCTGAGCATCTCGACATCGAGAATGGCGCCATTGTCGAAGCCGATACACGCAACGAGCGCATCACGCTCGACGAGGTCGCGCGCATCGCTTATTTCCGGCCAGATACTTTGCCGCAGGATTTTCAGGCCGAGCTGATGGCCGTGCGCCATTTCGTGCCGCGCAAATATCCGTTCGCCTTCACCAATGGCATTCAGGCGTCGTGGCTCGAAGTCGATGTCGATACGGGTTTCATCAAACTGCTGAAGCACTGGGTCGTCGAGGATTGCGGCACAATTCTCAATCCGCAACTCGTCGACGAGCAGATCCGCGGCGGCGTCGTGCAGGGCCTTGGCCCCGCGCTTATGGAGCATTGCCGCTATGACGATCGCGGCCAGCTGATGAATGGCAATCTCGCCGATTATCTTGTGCCGATGGCGGCGGAAATGCCGGACATCGACATTGGCCACGTCGTCTCGCCGACGCTCGAATCCGAAATCGGCGCCAAGGGCGCGGGCGAGGCCGGCACCGCTGGCGCCGCCGCGGCGGTCGCCAATGCCGTTAATGACGCCCTCGCGCCCTTCGGGGTCACGATCAGCGAAATTCCGATCACGCCGGAACTCGTCTTGAAAACGCTGAAGCGTGTCTGAATTACGGTTGCCAAAAAAACATCGACGGAGGAAACGATGACCGATCACAAGATGTCACTTACGCGTCGCCGCCTGCTTGGAACCGTGGGAGCGGCAGCCGCCGTTTCGCCCTTCGCCATCAACATCGTCCGGGCGCAGGAATCGAAGATCAAGATCGGCTTTCCTGTCCCGCTGACCGGCCCCTACGGCGCCGAAGCCGAGGACCAGGTGCGCGCCGCGCAGGTCGCCATCGCGGAGTTCAACGAGGCGGGCGGGCTCGCCGGCCGCATGGCCGAACTTCTGGTGCGCGACGACAAGCTAAACCCCGGCGAGGCGGCGACGCGCACGCTGGAACTCATCGAGAATGACAAGGTGAACTTCATCGTCGGCAGTCTGTCGGCCGCGGTGCAGCTCGCTGTCAACAATGTCACCAAGCAGCGCAAGGTGATCTTCAATTCTATCAGCCAGTCGGACGCGATCAACGAGGTCGCGGACTTCAGCCCTTACACATTCCACGAGGCGCTGAACCCGCACATGACCGCCGGCGCGGTTGGTCGTTACGCGTTCCAGAAGTTCGGCAAGAAGGTCGTCTTCCTGACAGCCGATTACGCCTATGGCACGGAAATGGTGACCGGCTTCCGCGAGGCCGGGAAGGCGTTCAACATCGAGGTTATGGGCGACATTCGCCATCCGATCGGCGCAACGGATTTTTCGACGCTGCTGCCGCGCATTCAGGCGATGAAGCCGGACATTCTCTGCATCAGCAATTTCGGACGCGACCAGCAGATCGCGCTGAAGCAGGCGACCGATTTCGGCATGAAGAAGCAGATGAAGATCATCGCGCCGATCCTGCTCTACACGGGCCGCATCGCGGCGGGCGAAGCCGCCTTTGAGGGCGTCATCGGCGGCACGTCTTATTATTGGGGCATCGAGAACAAGATCGCGTCGGCGAAAGCCTTCAACGACCGCTTCCGCAAGATGTTTGCCGGCAAGGTGCCCTCCGACTACGGCTCGCTCGCTTATGGCGGCGTCAAGACCTTGCTGATGGGCGCCAAAAACGCCGGCAGCACGGACGCCGAGAAGGTGATCCCGGCCGTCGAAGCCCTCAAGTACGATTACTACAAGGGCCCGCAATATTATCGCAAATGCGACCACCAGTCGGTGCAGTCGGTGTTCATCATCGAATCGAAGACCGCGCCGAAGGACAATCCGACGGACGTGTTCAACGTGATTGCGATAGACGAGCCGAACGAGGCGAACCTGCGCAGCTGCGAGGTTCTCGGACACAAAGCCTAACGCAAGCATGCATTCCGGCGCGCGTCCGCGGGCGCGCGCCGATCTGGAGGAATGGAATGGCGGGACTTTCGCTTGAACTGATCGGACTGCAGCTCTTCGCCGGGCTCGCGCTCGGCTCTGTCTATGTGCTGCTCGCGATTGGACTTTCGCTGATCTTCGGCATGCTCACCGTCGTCAATTTCGCGCATGGCGCCTTTTTCATGCTGGGCGCCTATGTCGGGCTCTGGCTCCTGTCCATCGGTGTGAATTTCTGGATCTGCCTTGTCGCGGTCCCGCTGATAGTCGGCGGCTTTGGCCTCGCGGTCGAACGCACGCTGATCCGTCCGCTCTACGGGCGCGGCATCGATTATCCGCTGCTGCTCACCTTCGGCCTTAGTTACATCATCGTCGAACTCGTGCGGATCGTGTTCGGCAAGTCCGGATATCCGGTGGCGACGCCAGACGCGTTGCAAGGCGCCGTCGATATCGGCGTCGGCTATTTCCCGCTTTATCGCCTGTTCGTCATGGGCGTGACGGCGCTCATCCTCGTCGGCCTCTGGCTGTTCCTGGAGCGCACGCGCTACGGGCTCATCATTCGCGCCGGCGCGCGGGATGCGCAGATCGTGCGCGTGCTCGGCGTCAACATCTCGCGCGTCTGGCTGATGGTGTTCGGCCTCGGCTGCGGCATCGCAGGCCTTGGCGGCTTGCTTGCGGCGCCTCTGCAGGGCGTCATTCCTGAAATGGGCGGGCCGATCCTTGCCGAAGCTTTTGTGGTGACGGTGGTTGGCGGCATGGGGTCGCTGATGGGCGCGGTGCTGGCCGGTCTGCTGGTCGGCGTCGTGGTCAGCATGACATCGCTGTTTGCGCCCGAGATGGCGAAGGTCGCGATCTTCGCACTTATGGCTGTCGTTCTCCTGATTCGGCCGCAGGGTTTCTTCGGCCGCGCCGGCCTGATGAGCTGAGAGGGCCGCAATGACCGATCTGGCGGACAACAGCGCGAAACGCCTCGCGCCATCAGGCTTTCTCGAATTCGCGCGGCGGCACAGGACGCTGCTCGCGGCGCTTTTCCTGCTCGTCTTCCCGCTGCTGGTGCCGTTCAAGGCGCTGGCGGTCAACATCCTGATCTACGGGCTCTATGCGCTCGGCTTCAATCTGCTGTTCGGCTATCTCGGGCTTCTGTCCTTCGGCCATTCGGCTTTGTTTGGCGCCGGCGCCTATATTTGTGGAATCCTGATGGTGCATGTTGGCATGCCGTGGTGGGCCGGCGTTCTGCTCGGCTGTGTTGCGGGCGCGGCAATGGCTGCGATCATCGGCACGTTTGCGATCCGCACGTCGGGCATCTATTTCGCGATGGTCACGCTCGCGCTGTCGCAATGTATCTACTACGTCTTTTACCAGGCGACCGGCCTGACCGGCGGCGAGAACGGCTTGCGCGGCGTGAATGTCGAGATGATTTCCATCTTCGGCCTGCGTCTCAACTTCGTCGATCCGCTGACGCGTTATTATGTCGTCGCCGCTTTCGTCATCGTCGCGCTCTGGATCCTCTCACGCATCCTCGCGTCGCCCTTTGGCGCGGTGATTGAATCCGTGCGTGAAAACGAGGCGCGCGCCCGCGCCTCGGGCTATGATGTGCGGCGCGTTCGGCTGGTCACCTTCATCCTTTCAGGCGCCTTTTGCGGATTGGCCGGCGCCCTGCAGGCGATCCATCTGTCAATCGTGCCGATCGAGCTCATGCATTATGAAACGTCCGGCCTCGTCGTCATGATGGCGTTGCTTGGCGGCATGGGCACGTTCTTTGGCCCCTTTGTAGGAGCCGCGGTGTTCCTGCTTTTGGAGAATTTGGTCTCGCTCTGGACCGTGCACTGGCAATTGTTCGTCGGCGCCGTGTTCGTGGTCTGCGTGCTGTTCTTCCCGCGCGGCATCTGGGGCTCGATCCTGCATGCGATGGAGAAGAAATGAGCGTCGATGCGGAGGTCATCCTCAGGACGGAATCCGTCAGCAAGGTGTTCGGCGGCTTTACCGCTTTGCGGGACATCAGCGTCGATTTCCGGCGTGGCGCCATCACGTCGATCATCGGTCCCAACGGCGCTGGCAAGAGCACCTATTTCAACCTGCTGAGCGGCGCTTTCGCCCCCACGTCAGGCCGCGTGTTCTTCGAGGGCCGCGACGTGACGGGCCTTCCCCAGCATCGCTTCGCTCACATGGGCGTCGCGAAATCATTCCAGATTACGAACGTCTTTCCGCAGCTGACCACGCATGAGAATATCCGCGTCGCCGCGCAAGCCCTGCAGACCTGCTTCGACATGTGGCGCCCGCGCGCCGCGCGCCGTGATCTGATTGACGCGGCGGATGCTCTCCTGCATCTCGTCGGCTTGGCGGATCGGCGCGACAGGCTTGCCGGGACGCTGGCGCATGGCGAGCAACGCGCGCTGGAAATCGGCATGGCGCTCGCCAGCCGTCCGCGCCTGCTGTTGCTCGACGAGCCGACAGCCGGCATGAGCCCCGAAGAAACGCGCTCGATGATGGACCTCATCGTGAAACTCGCGAGCGAGCGAACGGTCATACTTGTCGAGCACAAGATGAAGTTGGTCATGGGCATCAGCAATCGTCTGCTCGTGCTGCATCATGGCGAACTTCTCGCAGAGGGAACGCCCGACGATATCCGCCACAACGAAGACGTGAAGCGCGTCTATCTCGGCAAGCGGGAGCATTGAATGCTGCGCGTTGAAAAGCTGAACGCCTGGTATGGCGCGAGCCACGTGCTTCAGGACGTGAGCCTTGAGGTGAACCGCGGCGAAATCGTTTGCCTGATCGGTCGCAATGGCGCCGGCAAGACGACAACGATCAAGTCGATCATGGGCCTGATGGAGCGCACGAGTGGCAGCGTGACATTCGAGGGGCATGAATTGCTGGGCCGTCCCGCGCACGAGCGTTTCGCGCATGGCCTCGCCTATGTGCCCGAGGAACGCCGGATCGTTACTGGCCTTACTGTTCGCGAAAACCTGCGGCTCGGATTAGTGTCATCGCCCAACCGTAAAAAGGAAGCGGAGCTGATCGACCGCACGGCGGAGATCTTTCCGCGGCTCGCCGAGCGGCTGGACCAGACCGCGATCACCATGTCGGGCGGCGAGCAACAAATGCTCGCCATTGCGCGCGCGCTGATCTCTGACCCCAAGCTGGTGATGCTCGATGAGCCGTCGGAAGGCATCATGCCGGTGCTGGTCGATGAAATGTTCGAACTGTTCCAGAATCTGAAAGCGGGCGGCACGACGATTCTGCTCGTCGAGCAGAATGTCGAACTCGCCCTTGGCGTCGCAGACCGAGCCTATGTCTTGGATCAGGGCTCGGTCGTCCATCATGCGACCGGCGCCGCGCTGTTGGCGGACGCCGAGATTCAGGAGCGCTATTGCTCGGTCTAGACGGCCGGCGCGCCGGCCTGCTTGAGGGGATGCGAGGCCGTGAAGGCCTCAACTTCGTCGCAAGTCGCGCGCAGCCGCTTGAGATGCGGAACATCGCCGAGTGGCGCCTTGAACAGCTGCGCAGCGACGAGATGGCTCATGATGCAGATGTCGCCAAGCCCCGGCGCCTCGCCCATGACGAAGGGCGACGGAGGCCTTTGCGCGAGCGCTTTCTCGAAAGTTTGCAAGCCAAGCTCGATCCAGTGCCGGGCCCATTCCTCGGCGGCTTCCGCATCCGCGCCGAACGCCTGTGCCAGATGCTTGCGCACGCGCGGCACGACCAGCGGATGCGCATCGGCGATCGTATCGAGCGCCAGCGCGCGGATGTAGGCGCGGTCGGCCAGAAGCTCCGGCAGAAGGGCCGGGGAGGGGAAGCGCTCGTCGAGATATTCCATGATCGCGAGCGATTGGCGCAGCGTCAAATCATTGTCGACGAGCGCCGGAACCGCATGCGCCGGATTGATCGTCTCGTAGTCCGGCGCGAATTGTGCACCCGCGAGCAGGTCGATCGAAATTTCCTCGAAGTCGACGCCCTTCAGGCGCAGCGCGACGCGCACGCGATATGTGGCGATCGACCTCCAGAACCCATACAGCTTCATCGACGTGGGCTTTGTCATGGGCGTCCTCCAAAGGGGCGTCGCGCGAGGGCTTGCGATTGCCTCGTCGGGCCGCGTGGATTAGATTATACGATGAATTCAGCTTTCGCGCGCAGTGCTTTTCATCGGCGCGGGGATGTAAAGGACAGGCCCATGAGCATCAATCGCCTCGATCACGTTTCCATCCGCACGCATGATCTCGATGCGACCCACAATTTCTACGCCGATGTGCTTGGCCTGACGGTCGGCCCGCGCCCGAACTTCCCGTTCCCCGGCGTGTGGCTCTATCAGGACAAGCAGGCCGTGGTGCATGTCATCGGGGTCGATCCGAACGATTCATCTGGCCTCATGGATTATCTCGGCGACCGCAAGGGCGATGACGCGGGCGGTAGTGGCAATTTCGACCACCTCGCCTTCCTGTGCAGCGATCTCGATGGCATGCGGGAGAAATTCCAGTCAAAGAAGCTCGACTTCCGTGAACGCAAGGTGCCGAACATGGATCTGTATCAGATCTTCCTGGTCGACCCGAACGGCATCACCGTGGAATTGAATTTCCCGACCTGAGGCCCGGATTCAGGCCTGCGGCCGTTGTCCGCACTCTTACTTGTCGAAATTGATTCCATGGTCTCTCTGCAGCATGTCGCGCACCCAGGTTCTTGCCGCTGGTGAAATGGCGATTGCGTTGCTGTAGAGAGCCTCGGCGTCCTTGTCTGTCACCTGCTCATATTCACCGATGAAGGCGTCGCGTTTCCCCAGATACTCGTCGTCCTTCAGCATGGCGCGCACGGCTGCGCGATAGGCTTCCAGAATATCGTCCGGCGTATCCTTCGGAAGCACGATGAGTTTCTGCGCGGGGAAGCCCGCGAGCAGAAAAGCCCGGAGCGCTTCCCATTCGACGCCAGCTGGCGGTTTGCCCGTGATCGTCTCATAGGCCTCGGCGAAATGCGGCAAGTTGGGGAAGTTTGGATCGCGGATGAGCTTGCCATTACCGTCGAGGACGCCCCAGCTGAAGAGAGCCGTGGCGCGGCCACTTTGCACGAGTGGCGCCGCGTTGCGGATGTAGGCTGCCGATGTCTGGAAGTCGACATTCACTTCGCCCTTCTCGAAAGCCAAAAGCCCTTCGCTACGGCCCGGAAAGCCGGTGACGAATTGCACGTCGATGCCAAGCATGCGGAAGGCGAGAAGCGGAACGAGATCGAGAGATGTCACGCCCTGACTGGCGTAAAAGAGTTTCTGGCCACGCAGCTTGGAAACGTCAGCTAGTGATGAGACACCGAGATCGCGCGAGACGAACGTCACGCCGCCGGTCGGCGCAGCGAGCACGATGCGCCATTCGCGGTAATCGTATTTAACGCTCTGCAGCCCAAGCAGATACGGAAATTGGGTCGAGCCGCCTGTGCCGAAAATCGTCAGCCCGTCGCCTTTGGCGGAGCCTGCGAAAAGATTGGCGCCGCTGATCGAGCCGCCACCCGGAATGTTGCGGATGACGACGGCGGGCTTGCCCGGAAGGTGTTTCGAGAGGAACTGCGCATCGAACCGCCCCCACACATCCGAGCCGCCGCCGGCCGCGAAGGGGATGATGAACGAGACGGTCTTGCCTGTGAAATCCGCGGCGGACGCCAATGGCGCGAACGTGAGTCCTAAGGCCAGCATCGCTGTCCGAACAGTAAGTTTCAGCAACCAAGCCTCCCGGTTTTGTTTTTCTTGAAATTCATATATATGACTAGATGATTGAGCGAGTTTGGTCAAACCTGCGAACTTATGCTGCAGCGCGCAACGAGCATGAGATACCGCTGCAAGTCAGGTCAATCTCGACCGCAGCATTGATCGCCAACATCGGGTGCAGTCCATCATGAGCGAACAGCGTATTTCTGAAACAGCTCTCCTGGCGTTGGCGACGCGTGCGCTCACGGCCTATGGCATGCCGGTTGCGGATGCGGCCGATGCGGCGGGTGTTCTCGTTCTCGCTGACATGTTCGGCATTCACACACATGGCGTCAGCCGCATCGAATCGTATGGCGAGCGGCTCGACCTTGACGGGATCAACAAGACCCCGCGCATAGAAGTGACGCGCATTGCGCCCGGCCTGCTTATGATCGATGGCGACAATGGCGTCGGCACGCTGATCGGCGCGCGCGCTCTCGAGGCCATCATGCAGGCGGCCCGCGAGACGGGCATCGCGGCTGGCTTCGTGCGCGGCAGCAATCATTTCGGGCCGATCACACCCTACGGCTGGCGCGCCGCTGAGGCCGGTTTTGCGAGCATCATCGCGAGCAACGCAACGACCACGATTGCGCCGACGGGCGGAAAAGAGGCGCGGCTTGGCAATAATCCAATTGCATTCTCGATGCCCAATGCCGATGGCGATCACGTCATTCTCGATATGGCGCTGAGTGTTGTCGCCCGCGCCAAGATCCGCGACGCAAACAAACGCGGCGAAAAAATTCCCGACACCTGGGCGACTGATCGTGACGGATTTCCAACGACCGATCCGGCCGCGGCGCTTGACGGAATCCTGCTGCCGATCGGTGGCTACAAGGGCTATGGCCTCTCCGTCATGGTGGATCTGTTTGCCGGCATGCTGTCGGGCGCGGCCTTCCTGACGGGCGTCAAGTCCTGGGTCGATTCACCGGAAGAGCCGCAGAATCTCGGGCATTTCTTCGTGCTCATCGACACCGCGCGTTTTGCATCGGCAGGCGAACTCGCCAGCCGTATGGCCGCCTTTACCGACATCATTCATTCGACACCAGCTGCGGACCCGCAACGTCCCGTGCTGCTTGCTGGTGAAAATGAAATGCGGTCGCTCGCACAGGCGCGTGCTGACGGCATTTCGTTGCCGAAAGATCTGATCGACAGCCTTGAGAAAAAAGCCGCCGGACATTGAATTCGGACGGGATGGGAGGACTGCATGGGTAAGATGAAAAAGAGCGACATGGTCCGCGGACTCACGGCCTGCGCAGCTTTGCTGACGCTTTTCTGTCAGGCGCCCGCCTTCGCGCAGGTTGACGATTATCAAAGCAAGCCGATCACCATCGTGATTGGCTATCCGCCCGGTGGCGGCGCGGATACGGTTGCGCGCGTCTTGCAGCAATCGGCAAGCAACATTCTCGGTCGGCGCATTCTCATCGAGAACCGTCCCGGCGCCAGCGGTCGCGTGGCCACCGATCACGTGGCGCGCTCCAAGCCCGATGGTTACACCCTCCTGATCTCGCCCGAGGGGCCGATCGTGATCGGCCCGCATATTTCTTCGACAGTGCTCTACGATGCGCTGAAGGATTTGAAGGCGGTTTCGCTGCTCACGCGCACCTCGACGATGCTGGTCGCCACACCAAATCTGCCGGTTTCGAGCGTGAAGGAATTGCTGGAGCGCGCGCGCGCCAAGCCCGGCGGACTCTATTTCGGATCGTCAGGCGTCGGCGGCCCGAACCATCTCGCGGGCGAAGTTTTCAAGCAGCTCACCGGCGCCAATATCGTGCATGTTCCATATCCGGGCACCGGTGCGGTGATCCCTGCGGTTCTGTCTGGCGAAGTCGATATCATGTTCGGCTTCGTGCCCGGGCTCGATCCGCTGGTGAAAGCAAAGTCCGTGAAGCCGCTCGCGGTGGGAAGCGCCACGCGCATCGCGTCGCTGCCGGACGTTCCCACCATGGCTGAGGCGGGCGTTGAAGGTTACGACATGTCATCATGGATCGGTCTGTTCGCGCCTGGGCCCACGCCGCAGCCGATCGCTGCAAAACTGCAATCCGTCATGGCGCAGGCGATGAACGAGCCTGCGGTCAAGGACCGCCTCATCGGCATGGGTTTCGATATTGTCGGCAGCGAGCCTGACGCCTTCGCAAAATTCCTGAAGTCCGAAGACGATAAATACATTCCGCTCCTGAAAACACTGAACATCAAGGAGTGAATGTGACCTTGCAGGTAACATCCACCTCCGAGCTTGCGGCATTTGTCGCCCGCACGCGTTTTTCGGATCTTCCGGATGACGTCAAGCAGACCCTTCCGGGTCTGCTGATCGATTACTTCCGCGTGGCCTCCGTTGGCCGCCATGCCCCTTGGGTCGCGAAATATCGTAACGGCCTGTCGGGCAGCATGGGAAAGCCGCAAGCGTCCCTGCTGTATTCGCATGAGCGCGCCGACGTCGTCCGTGCGGCTGGCGTCAATGGCGTCATCGCAGGGAGCCTCGAGTGGGACGACACGCATGTCGGCGCCATGCTGCATCCCGGCGTCGTGGTGTGGCCTGCGGCGCTCGCGGTCGGTGAAAAGACGGGCGCGACGGGCGCTGAGCTTCTCGGCGCCGTCGCTGCGGGTTATGAGACGATCGTCCGCATCGGCCTTTCCGTGCAGCCCGCGCATTTCAAGCGGGGATTTCAGTCGACATCGACCTGCGGCGTGTTCGGCGCGGCGGCTGCAGCCGCCAAGCTTCTGGGCTTGGATGAAACCGGCATCCGCAATGCGCTCGGCATCGCCACATCCTACGCTGGCGGCGTCACGCAATTCTTTCTCTCAGGTTCGGAAGTGAAGCGCATTCATGCAGGCAAAGCTGCGGCTGCTGGCGTCGAAGCCGCGCTATTTGCAGCCGCGGGTCTCTCGGGCCCGCCTGATGCGATCGAGGGCCGTCAGGGCTTCGCCAATGCGCTGGCTGGCGCGTTCGATCCGTCGGCGATCAGCAACGGTTTGGGAACGAAATGGCAATTGTTGCGGCTTCAGATGAAGCCGCACGCCGTGAGCGCACGCGTCCTTGCGGCGGCCGAGGCCGCGGAAATTCTGGTGCGCGAGGGACTGCGCGCGGATGACATCGAGACTGCGGTGATTGGCGTTCCCTCAGTGATCGTCGGGCGTCTCACCAACAACGATCCACGCGATATTCAGCAGGCGCAGATGAGCTCTCCTTTCGCCGTCGCCATGGCGCTCGCTCTGACGCGCCCGAATGGCGATCCATTGATCCTCGGCTTCGACGAATGCGAAGCCGCGCTGATGCGCGCTGATGTGCGTGAGCTGTCTCGCAAGATCACTTGCGTGGTCGATCCGGAAATCGAGGCGCTCTCGACAACCGAATATGTCGCCGCCCGCCTCACCGTCGTGACGAAGAGCGGCGACACGCGCAAGGCGCTTGTCCCCGTGCCGATGGGCGCGCCCGAGCGGCCCATGCGCGCGCCCGAGCTGCTGGCCCGTTTCAAGACCATGACGCGCGGAATCATCGAAGAGGCCGCGCTCGACGATTGGGTTGCGCGGATCGGTCAGATGGATGCGCCGCACTGGGCGCAGGGCGTGATGAATTTGCATGCCGGGGAGGGCCGGTCATGACGACGCCGCAGGTCACCAGATCGCTCGCAGCTTTCGCCGCGGGCCTTCGCTACGATGCGATCCCCGCGCATGTGCGCGATCTCATGCCAGTGCTGCTCGTCGACTGGTTCCGCGCCGGCGCCGTAGGCAGCACGCGCGACTGGACGCGGAAGGCGGCTGAGGTGACGCTCGGCCTGAGCGATGACGAGGATTGCAGCATTCTCTTCAGCAAGAGCCGTGCGGACGCCGTCCGCGCCGCCTATCTCAACGGCGTCGTCGCCGGCAGTCTCGATTGGGACGATTCCCACATAGGCGCGCTGGTGCATCCTGGCGTCGTCGTCTGGCCAGCGGTATTCGCTGCAGCCGAATTGGTGAAGCCGACGGGCGCGCGTCTACTTGCGGCGGCGGTCGCGGGATATGAAATCGCCATTCGCGTCGGCATGGGCTTGCAGCCTGATCACGCGCTGCGGGGGTTTCAGGCGACGCCGAGTTGCGGCGTTTTTGGCGCGGCAGTCGCAGCGGGTTTGCTGCTGGGCCTTGATGAAACAGGTCTCTGCAATGCGCTTGGCCTTGCCGCCAGTTATGCAAGCGGATCATCGCAATTCTTCCTGTCGGGTTCGGATGTGAAACGCCTGCATGCCGGCAAGGCGGCTGCCGCTGGCGTCGAAATCGCCTTGCTGGCGCGCGCGGGGCTCACCGGTCCGCACGATGCGATCGAGGGCGAGCAGGGATTTGCGCGAGCTGCGAGCGATACGTTCCGTCCCAACATCATGGTGGATGAAATCGGCTCCCGCTATTGGCTGGATGAAATCGCTCTCAAGATCCATGCAGGAACCGTGCGCCTTCAGGCCGCCATCGAGGCCGCGCAGGCGCTGTCGCAAGACGGGGTATCTTTTGATGACATTGCGAGCATCGAGATCGGCGTGCCGCGCGTCCTGCTCGGCAAGGTGACCTCGTCTCATCCGGTCGATATGCAGCAAGCGCAGATGAGCGCACCGTTTGCGGTGGCGATGACGTTCCACCTGATGCAGTCTGGCGCAAGCCCGCTCGTGCTCGGGCTCGATGAATTCGAAACGCTCGTCAGTCACGAGGGCTTGCGCGATCTGTCTGCGCGCACGACATGCGTCTTCGATGCGGAGATCGACGCGGCGATGAGCGAAGGCAAGGTGCCTGCGCGCGTGACCGTCACCCTCAAGAGCGGTGAACAGCGCACGCATCGCGTTTTCTTCCCCAAAGGCTGCCGTGAAAATCCGATCACGCGCGATGAAGTGTTCGATCGCGCGCGCGGAATTCTTTCACGCACGCATGAACCCGCGGCGATCGAGGACTGGATCGCGCGGATCATGCGCCTGCATCAACTCACTTCCATCGACGGGATCATCCTCTGACATGATACGCGACAAACATTCCGGCCCCTCGCTGCCGCTGCCGCCCGGCTCGACCGATTGCCACATGCATGTCTTCGGGTCGCTCGAGGACTATCCTTGCGCACCAAATCGCAGCTACACGCCGCAGGTCGCCCGGCTCGATCAATGGGAAAGCATGGCGCAGCAAATCGGGCTCACGCGTCAGGTTCTCGTGCAGGCCAGCGCTTATGGAGCGGATAATCGCTGCATGCTCGACGCCATGCGGCAGGCCGGCGCCCGCTGCCGTGGCGTCGCCGTTATCGACGATGCGATATCGGACGGCGAACTTGAGGAGATGCACCGGATCGGCGTGAGGGGCGTGCGCGTTAACGCAGCGACGTTTGGCAACGATGACGCCTCGCGTATTCTGGACCAGATCCGCGATACCGCTGCGCGCATTGCGCCGCTCGGCTGGCATATCCAGATTTTTTCGCGCCTCAGCGTCATTGACGCGCTCGAAGGCGAACTGGCCCGCATGCCTGTTCCGCTCGTCATCGATCACATGGGGCTTGCGCGCGCCGAGCTCGGCGTCTCGCAACCCGGATTTGCCTCCCTGCTCAGGCTTGTGGGCAGCGGCAAGAGCTGGGTGAAAATTTCCGGCGCCTATCGCGTGTCGAGCCAGGCGCCCGATTATGCTGACGCGGCCCCTATTGCGCGCGCGCTGATCGACGCCAATCCCGAGCGCATCATCTGGGGAACCGATTGGCCGCATACCGGCGAGCACAAGGGCGCCGTCCATCACGGCGAGCCGCCGCTCATTGAATATCGCCCGCTCGACAATGGAAAGCTTGCAGACCTGCTGATCGGCTGGTGCGGGAACGAGGCGATGCTGAAGCGCGTCCTTGTCGATAACCCCGCATCGCTTTACGGCTTTCCGGCGAGCCATGCCTGACATGAACGAGATGCAAAACGTGAAGGGAGTCCCGGCTTACTTGCGGCTGCGGGACGCCTTTGCGCGCGCCATTGTCGAGGGAACCTGGCAGCCCGATCAGGCCATCCCCTCCGAGGCCGAACTTGCATCTACGTATTCTGTCGCCATCGGCACGGTGCGCAAGGCGATCGATGGCCTTGTCGCGGAAGGACGCCTGCAACGTTTCCAGGGGCGCGGCACATTTTTACGCAGGCCGGAATTCAACTCCTCTCTTCTGCGCTTTTTTAGAATCGTCGGCCCGGATGGAAAACCGGCCGTGCCGAAAAGCGTGATCCTCGCTCGGGAAACCATGCAGGCGCCGGCTGCCGTCGCGCAGGTCTTGCAGATCAGGCTGGGGTCGAAAGTGATCCGGCTTCATCGTTTGCGTCTCGTCGACGAGGCGCCGATCTCGCACGAAGAAATCTTCATCTCTTTCGTCCGCTTCCGACAGCTCGCAACGATGCCGGCCGCTGATATGGGCGATCTGCTTTACCCGCTCTACGAACAGGTGTGCGGGCAGATTGTCGCCCATGCGCACGAGACGCTCACCATCGATGTGGCGAATGAACGTGACGCCGAATTGCTGGCGGTTTCGACGGGCGCGCCCATTGTCGTGATCGAGCGCGTCGCCACCGATTTCAAGGAAAGGCCACTCGAATGCCGCACAACGCGCGGCAAGGCGTCCGGCTTCGCCTACAAGATTGACATCGGCTGACGATCAGCGGTCCTGCAGCTGGAAATTGTCGATGCCATTACAGAATTCGAGAAGCTTCGTCGTGCAAGTCTTTGGGAACAGCAATTGCACCATGTGATAGGCGGTCGGCAGATGAAACATCTGCATGCCCGGCAGCCCCTCCAGCAACAGCCTCTCCTGATCGGCCGACGTGATCTGTCCCGATGTCGGATAAAGCCCGAGCGTCGGCGCCTTCACGTGTGAAAGGAGTGCGGCGACATTGGCTTCATTCACGACGCGTGACATCGCAACCTGAACTTCGGGTGAGCCTTTCGAGAATTCCTCGACATACCAGTTGAAGAGTTCGGGCTCTTCCGTCTCGGGCAATCTGGTGCCGCGCGTCGTCTCGGCGACCCATGCGCGGATTCCCATCTTCTCCATGGCTTCGGTGCGCGAACCATGGCCGAGCGAATATTTGGCTTTCATGTTTTGTTCGATGAAAACCGGCGTTGCCACCAGCGTCAGGCTGCGCACGAGTTCCGGACGCCGGGCGGCCAGAATGATGCCCAGAATTCCGCCCATGGATTCGCCGCAGAAGTGCACGGGCCCGCCACCCACGTCGGCGATGATCTTCTCAAGATCGGCGACGAGCTGCTCCGGCGTGATGTCGGTCGTGAGATCCAGATCGCCTTGCGAAAGGCCGAGGCCACGCATGTCCGGCCTGACGATGCGATAATGGCGCGCGAGGTAGGGAACCCACCTGTTCCAGAAGCGCGCCGAGCGACCATTGCCGTGCTGCAGCACAAGGACGGGCGCCGCGCGCCAGGGGTCGGTAAAATCGTCGAGTTCGTAATGGACCCTGATGTGATCTGAAACTTGAAGGTAGGGCATCTGAAGCTCTTGTTTTGACCCGATTGGCACATGCACGCTCGCACAAATCGAGCTTGGAAGAGAGTAGTTTCTCACAAGTCATGGACACTTCTGAATGGTCGCTTGGTAAGGCGTCACAATGACGATTTTAATTTAGCGAATAGTCATCGCTTTTACATCGCGAGAGGGCGTGAATGTATTGACTTGCAATGCGACGCGCGCTCACGTGCCCGTAAAAGGGAGACTAAAAAGCATGAGCAGCGCCGGGAGACGCACGGATTACTACGCAGGGGCCTTCGTCGCCGTGATCGGCGCTGGAGCCGCGCTCATTTCTTCCCAGTACAGGATCGGGACCTTGACCAGCATGGGTCCCGGGTTCTTTCCCGTAGTGCTGGGCGTCCTGCTGGCCGTCATGGGCGTCTTCATCGCCATGGCGGCTTCCGACGTTCCGACTCCAACTTCGCCCGCACATGGTCCTGACAAGGTCGGCTGGGATGTGCGTGGATGGGTCTGCATTATCGGCGCGCCGATGGTCTTCATCTTCCTCGCCGAGTATGCAGGCTTCCTGCCTGCATGCTTCGCAGCCGTCCTGATCGCCGCGGCGGGAGACCGTACGGCGACGGTGAAGGCGTCAGTCCTTCTGGCCGCTGGCATGACGGCCTTCGCCATCATCCTGTTCGTCTACATTCTGCACATTGAAATACCGATCATCAGGGGCTTCTGAAATGGAAACCGGCTTTATCAATCTATTTCACGGTTTCGAAGTCGCTCTCGATCCTCACAATCTGCTCTGGTGTTTCGTCGGCGTGCTCGTCGGCAATATTGTCGGCGTTCTGCCCGGCATGGGTGTGCTGTCGGCGATCTCGATCCTTCTGCCGATCACCTTCGGCATGCAGCCGGTTCCGGCCATCCTGATGCTGTCAGGCATTTATTACGGCGCGCAATATGGCGGCGCGATCTGTTCGATACTGCTGAACCTTCCATGTCATCCGCCACACGCCGTCACCTGCCTCGACGGTTTCCCGCTGACCAAGCAGGGCCGCGGCGGCGTCGCGCTCGGCATCACCATGATGGGGTCCGCGTTTGGCGCAGCTTTCGGCATCCTCCAGATGATCTTCTTCGCGCCGATTGTCGCGAAGGCCGCTTTGCAATTCGGACCATCCGAAATCTGCATGTTGATGCTGCTTGGTTTGCTTGCAGGATCGACGTTGGCGAAAGGCTCGCCACTGAAAGGCATCGCCATGACATTGCTCGGGCTGCTACTCAGCACTGTCGGCACCGATTTGAACAGCGGCGTCGAGCGTATGACGTTCGGTCTGACGGACATGTCCGACGGAATTGAGCTTGTGTCGTTGTCTCTGGGCTTGTTCGGCATTGCCGAGTTCATCCGGTCGGTCAACAACACGGCGCCGCTCAATCTTGCCTACGCGAAGGTCAGCATGAACGACATGCGGCCGAGCAAGGCTGAGATGAAGCAGGCTGCGTTCCCCATTCTTCGTGGCACGATCATCGGCAGCCTGTGCGCCTGTATCCCCGGCACTGGCCCGACCATCGCGTCGTTTGTCGCCTATGCGATGGAGAAGAAAATATCCCGCACGCCGGAGCGTTTCGGCCATGGCGCGATCGAAGGCGTGGCTGCGCCGGAGGCCTCGACCCATTCGGCTGTTCAGGGCGACTTCATTCCGACCATGAGTCTGGGCATCCCCGGTGACGCCGTCATGGCGTTGCTGCTCGGCGCGCTGATGATTCAGGGCATCGCGCCGGGACCGATGCTGTTGACGCAGCACCCCGATCTTTTCTGGGGTCTGATCGCAAGCTTCTGGGTCGGCAACATCATCCTGCTTGTGCTCAACGTGCCGATGATCGGCGTTTGGGTGAAGCTGCTTTCGGTGCCGTACAAGTATCTCTATCCGAGCGCGATCCTGTTCATCTGCGTCGGCGTCTTTGCGGCGCGGCACTCGATGTTCGATGTTGGCGCAACCCTGTTCATCGGTGTTTTCGGTTATCTCCTCCTCAAGCTGCGGTTTGAGCCGGCGCCCATTCTGCTGGGTTTTGTGCTTGGTCAGCATCTCGAAGAAAACTTCCGCCGTGCGCTTGTGCTTTCGCGTGGCGATCTGTTGGTTTTCGTGGAGCGTCCGCTGTCGGCGGTGTTCCTGTCGCTGTCTGTGCTGCTCGTCGGCACGCAGGTTTTCTTCTGGCTTCAGCGTTCGAAGCGGACAGCCCGCCTGGCCAAAGCGCAGGCTCTGATGGGGGATGCGTAGCAGCCTGACTTCCGCGTTCACGCCAAAATAGAAAATGCATCCGGGGAGGTAACAATGGCTCGCCATCCGTCGCGGGCGCTCGGCATTGTCGGAGCGTCTTTCATGATCGGCATTGGCGCCATAGGCTTTTGTGACTCTGGCGCGCAGGCCGAGCCGGTCGCGGACTTTTATCGGGGTAAGAAAATCTTTGTCGTCAGCTCGTCGGCCCCGGGCGGCGGCTACGATCAATATGCGCGGCTGCTTGCGCGCAATCTGGGCAGACATGTGCCGGGGGAGCCTTCGATCATCGTGCAGAACATGCCCGGCGCCGAAGGCGTCAAGGCTGCTAATTACATTTACAATGTCGGGGCGCAGGACGGCACATTCATCGGCGCGCTGCCGCGCACGCTCAGCCTGTCGAAGCTCTATGCGCACAAAGGCGCCCAGACATATGATCCGTTCGGCTTCCAATGGCTCGGATCGCTCAAGCGCGACACGGGCATTCTGGTCGTCAATGCAAAGTCGGGCGTGATGCGCCCGGAAGATTTGCGGAGCCGCGAAATCTCCCTGAGTTCTCAGGCCGTGAACTCGCCGAATTCAATGTTCGCCCGCATGCTCAATGCGCTTTACGGGTCGAAGCTGAAACCGGTCGAAGGCTATGAAGGATCGACTGCAGGCCTGCTCGCGGTAGAGCGCGCCGAGGTTGACGGGCATATCACGGGCGGCACGCCAGCTCCGATCAAGAACAAGGTCAACGGCTGGATCAAAGCCGGGCAGGGAAAGGTCATCCTCCAGTTTGGATTGAACCGTGACATGGATTTTCCAGACGCGCCGAGCGTGCTTGAACTCGTCACCGATCCGGAGGGCCGCAAACTTCTCGAACTCGCGTTCACCGAACAGGAAATGGGCAGCCCGTTCGTGCTCGGCCCAAAAGTCCCCAACGAGCGCGTCGAGGCTTTGCGAGCGGCGTTTGTCGCGACCGCGGAGGATGCAGCCTTCTTGAGCGAGGCCGCGCATGAAAACGCGCCCATTCACCTCGTCGACGCCGCTGGCGCGCGCAAACTTCTTGAAGCGGCTTACAGCGCCCCACCGGATCTCGTTCAACGCCTGCGCAACCTGGCCGCTGGCGCAAATCCATGAATGACGGCTGCGCGGCAGGCAAGCGGTAGAGAGCACCACAATCCAACTTCAATTCAATTCGCGAACCTACTCATTCAAAATCGTCCCGTTTCCGCCTCTCCACATTGCACAGGCCGAGGAAGGCTTGTTCAATCTTGAAAAAATGGGAGAGGAACGCACATGCGTGTTTATGTTCGTGCTTTGGTGTTGGCCGCCACCATGCTGGCCGCCGGCCAGGCTGTGGCCCAGTCCGATCCAGTGGCCGACTTTTACAAAAACCGCACTCTGACGCTGGTTTCGGGTTTCACGCCGAATGGCGAGAATGACATTCAATTGCGTCTGCTCGGCCGACACATCGGGCGCTATATTCCCGGACAGCCGCAGACGCTCATCTCCAATATGCCTGGCGCCGGAACGCTTCTCGCGGCCAATCATCTCGTCAAGGCGCCGGCGGACGGTACGGTGCTTTCCATGTTCACCGCGCAGGCGGCGACCGAACCGTTTCTTGGAAACACCGCGGCGCTGTTTGATCCGCTCAAGCTCAGCTGGATCGGCAGCATGTCGCAGGATCGCCAGTTCTGCATGCTCGTTGGCGCTCCCGCAGGCGTTTCGTCCTTCTCCGACCTGCTGAACAAGGAAGTGTTGTTTGGAAGCAGTGCGCCCGCGACCGACATTTTCACCTACAGCGTCGCGCTGAAGAACCTGCTTGGCGCCAAGATGAAACTTGTGTCCGGCTATCCGGGCATGCCGGCCATTCGACTCGCGTTGGATCGTGGTGAGGTCAATGGCGTTTGCGGCGTCAGTGAAATGATCTTGCGCACGAACCTTGCCGAGTCGCTTGCAAACGGACGGCTGAAACTCATCGTGCAGATGGGCCGCTCCACCACCGACGAGTTCGGAAAGGTGCCGAGCGTCTTCGAATACACCAAGGATCCGAAGACGACGGAATATCTCGACTTCTTCTTCAGGGCCCTGGCGATCGGGCGTCCAATTGCAGGGCCGGCCGGCATTCCGGCGCAGCGTCTGGACGCGTTGCGAAAGGCGTTTGCTGAAACGCTTCGCGATGAGGGGTTTCTTGCTGAAGCGAAGAAGATCGGCATGTCGATCAACATGGCGACCGCGCAGGACATCCAGTCGCAGATGGAGCTTTTGTCCAAGAAGCCCAAGGAATTCTATGCGGAAGTGAAGCGCATTTCCGAGTGATCGAGGACGCATAGGCACGAAACAAAAAGGGCCGCGGTATCCTCTGCGGCCCTTAATTCTTATTTGCGACAGTGATCAGCCGCCCGCGTAGATCGCGGGGACAACGGGCTCCTTGTCCCATTCGGCTTCGGGCTCAAAAGCCCACACCCAGTTGATCTTTCCATGCGTGCCGCCGCCGGCCTGAATGGCCTTCTTCTGCACCTCGGCATTGTCCATGTGCTTGAACCGGTTATTCGCGTTCGACAACCGCTGCACGCCATGCACGCGCGGAATGCGGATGCGGCGGAAATTGACGAAGGCTTCAGCGGGATCCTTGCAGGCGGCCAGCCAGCGCCCGAGGATGTAGGAATCCTCGAAAGCCATGCAGGCGCCCTGGCCAGCGCTTGGCACCATGGCGTGCGCGGCGTCGCCAATCAGCTGGATGCGGCCCGTGCCCCAATTGTCGGTGATGGGCCGCGTGAACAGCCCCCATTTGGAACATTCCTTGACCGACTCGAGCAGTTTCGCGAGTCGCGGCTCGGCATTGGGAAAGCTGCGGCGCATCTCGTCCGGATCGCCCTTGATGGCCCAGCCTTCCTCGACCCATTTGTCGGTATCGACCTGCGAGACGATGTTCAGAAGATCGCCTTGGCGAATGAAATAGGCGATCAGGTGACGGCCGGGGCCAACCCATTGCGTGTGGCCATGCGGCCCGACGGCGTCGGTCGGCACGTCCTCCGCCTTGAGAAGCGCGCGCCAGACCATCTGGCCTGTGAAGGTCGGATTGTCGTCGCCGTACAGCGCCTGCCGCAGCACGGATTTCACGCCATCCGCGCCGATGACATATTCCGCTTCAACTTGAGCGCCATTGGCAAAATGCAGCGTCGTGCGGTCGTCGTGAATGTCGACGCTGGTGAGACGATGGCCGAGATGAATCGTGCTGCGGTCGAGCGGCTCCGCCAGCGCGTCGATCAGGTCGGCGCGGTGGAAGCAATAATAGGGCGCGCCGTAGCGTTCGGCCATTTCGAAACGGTCGGTATATTCGAGGAATTCGCCGGTCAGCATGTTGCGTGTGTAGGGACCGGGCGAGCGATGGCCGATAGCCGCGATCTGCTTGCCGACGCCGATTGCGTTGAGCGCCTTGACGGCTTGCGGGCTGCAATTGACCGACGCGCCGATCTCACCCAGTTCCGCGGCGGCCTCGAACACATCCGCCTTAATCCCATGCGTCCTCAAAGCGTTTGCCGCCGCCAGTCCAGCCAGCCCACCGCCAACAATGGCTATTCTGCAGCGCATCATGAAAGCTTCCTCCATCCGATCACCGGGCCTCGCGTAATAAGCGACCTCGGCGCCAGCATTGCTGTTCATCCTGGCGAGGGCCAATCCAATTCCCTCTTCCGGTTATTCAAAAGGCTCGGCGCCAATCCGAAAGCGCGCGGTTTTTGCAGCGCAATGTCAATTACGCAAATGCTATCACACAGGTTGGGTTTTGAATGATGCAGACGGCTGCGCCCTCCCTAGCCTGATCATGGAGGAAACCGTCCGGCCGGCCATCGTATCCCGCCACGACACGAAGCGGGAGCGAGAATCCGCCTGGACGGTCCATCCTCGCTGCCGGTCGCTCCGAAGAATGAGCCGACGGATGGGGAGGGAAGCTCGATGCTGTCACGCCGATATATGTCCGTTTGCGCAGCTGCTGTCATGCTCGCGGGTTCTGTGGCCGTCTCGGGCGCTCTCGCGCAAGATGGAAGGCCCGTGACCATCATCGTGCCTTTTGCGCCAGGCGGCGGCAACGACATCATTGCGCGTGAGCTCGGGCGCCAACTTATCGACACGCTGAAGGCCAATGTCATCATCGACAATCGCGCTGGAGCGGGCGGCCTTATCGCCGCCAAGGCCGCGTCGTCCGCGCCGCCGAATGGCAAGACGCTCATGTTCGTGAGTTCGTCTGTTGTCACCACGGCTGTGGTGCGCAGGCAAGAGCCCTACAATATTGCCAAGGACTTCACGGCGATCGCGATGATCGGGCGCGGACCGCTGCTGGTGATGGCCAGCAACGCTTCAGGATTGAAGAGTGTGAAAGATGTGATCACGCGATCGACCGACCAGCCGCGCTCACTGAATTATGTGTCGTCTGGTGTGGGCAGCATTCTTCATCTTTCGACCGAATTGTTCATGAAGCGCGCAGGCATCGTCATGACGCATGTGCCTTATACGGGAAGCGGCCCGGCCTTGATGGATCTCATTGCGGGGCGGTCTGATCTCTTCATCACCACTGTTCCGGTGGTGGCCAGTCAGATCCAGGAAAAGGCGCTGACGCTTCTCGCGACAACGGGCGATGAGCGCTCGCCGCTCTTTCCCGATTCACCGACGCTCGCACAACAAGGCGTGAATGGCCCCGGCATGTATACGCTCTGGGGCATTGTCGGTCCACCGAACATGCCAGCCGATCTGGTGGCGGAGCTTAACAAGGCGGTGAACGACGCGGCCGCTTCGCCCGCCATGGTGAAACGTTTTGCCGAAGAAGGCGCAACTAGCTATCGCGGGACGCCTGTCGAATTCGGGAAAATCCTCGAAGACGAACACGCAACTTGGCGCCGCGTGGTCGAGGATGCGAACCTGTTTACGAATTGATGAGGAGACCGACATGCAAACTGCGATCCGGTGCGTGATGATGCGGGGCGGAACGTCGAGGGGTCCCTTTTTCAAGGATGAAGATCTCCCGGCGGATATGGAAACTCGCAAGCAGGTGCTGTTGCGTGTGATGGGAAGCCCGCACGTTCGTCAGATCGACGGGATCGGCGGCGCTGATGCGGTGACGAGCAAGGTCGCGGTGATCAGGAAATCAAAGCGTCCGGACGCCGATGTCGATTATCTTTTCACGCAGGTCTGGGTGGATCGTGCGGAGGTCGATACATCGCCCTCCTGCGGCAATATTCTGACAGGCGTCGGGCCCTTCGCGATCGACGAGGGTCTCGTGGAGGCGCAAGACGGCGAAACGCGCGTCCGGATTTTTGACGTCAACACGAATTCGCTGGTGGAAGCGGTCGTGCAGACGCCCGGCGGGCGCGTCTGTTACGAAGGCTCGCACAAGATTGACGGCGTCAACGACGCCTATGCGCCCATCCGCCTCGACTTCCGCCAGATGGTTGGCGGCAAGACCGGCAAGCTGTTCCCGACGGGGAAGCGCGCCGAGGAGATCAACGGCGTCATGGTGTCCTGCGTGGACATGGCCATGCCGGTGGTCTTTGTTCCCGCAGAGCAAGTGGGTGTGACCGGCTATGAGGGCAAGCTCGAGCTCGACACCAACCGCGACATGCTCAAGAAGCTTGAGGCCATTCGCCTGATCGCGGGCGATCGGATGGGGTTCGGCGATGTTTCCGGCCGCGTCATTCCGAAAATCTCCATCGTCGCCAAACCGAAAGATGGCGGGACGATCGCCTCGCGTTATTTCATGCCGCACGCCATCGCCACCGCTTATGCGGTGACGGGTGCGAATTGCCTCGCCATCGCATGCTGCGTTCCGGGCACAATTCCCAACCAATACGCCAGCCTGGCGCCGGACGCGTCGGGCGTGAACCACATCGCCATCGAACATCCGCAGGGCAAGATTTTCGTCGACGCCAAGGTGAGCGAGCGCGACGGCGAGATCGAGGTCGAACAGGCGACGCTTGTGCGGCACGCGCGACGGTTGATGGCGGGCGAAGTCTATGTGCCGGCCTCCGTGTGGCCGGGTTCGCAATGATTGTTTTTTGGCCCGATCATCCGAGACGCGAAAGGTCCGATGGAGTAAAAAGCACCGGTCTACACGGAGGCGAAATATGAATCAGGCTTGGATTCCCGCCACTTTTTGGCGGGGCGGCACCAGCAAGGGCGTTTTCTTTCTCGCCAAGGATCTGCCGGACACGCGTGAGAAGATCGATCCGATCCTGCTGGCCGTCATGGGCACGCCCGACCCCTTCGGTCGCCAGCTCAACGGCATGGGCGGCGGCACATCATCGCTTTCGAAGGCGGTCATCATCGGTCCGCCGACACATCCGGATGCGGATGTGGATTATACTTTCATTCAACTCGCCATCAACAAGCCGATCACGGATTGGACCGGTAATTGCGGCAATCTCTCCTCCGTCATCGGCCCCTATGCGGTCGACGAAGGCTTGCTGAAAGTTGCCGATGGGGAGGTGACCGTGCGCTTCCACCAGACGAATACGAAGAAGATCATTCATTCCCGCTTCCGCGTCGAGAATGGCATGTCGGTGATCGACGGCGACATGGAGATTGCGGGCGTCGCCGGAAAAGCGGCGCCGGTCTTGCTGGATTTCGTGAAGCCGGGCGGCGCGGCGACGGGCAAGCTTCTGCCCACCGGCAATCTGGTCGATCGCATCGAGCTGCCGGGCGGGGGTACGATTGAAGTGTCGCTGGTTGACGCGAGCCATCCGAACGCCTTCCTCAGGGCGCGCGATCTTGGACTGACCGGAACGGAAAGCCCGGACGCCATTCAGGCGGATACGGAACTGATGTCGAAACTCGAATATCTGCGGCGCCGCGCAGGCGTGATGATGGGGCTTGCGCCGAACGAGGACGCAGTAACATTGACGGGGCCGCGCATCGGCATGGTCGCCGAGCCGCAGGCCTATCTCGGCTTGGACAAGACGGAGATCGGCGATGATTACGAGATCTCCACGCGGATGATTTCAGTCGAGCAGCCGCATCGCGCGGTGCCGCTGTCGAGCGGACTGTGTCTGTCCGTCGCGTGCCGGATCGAGGGCACGTTGCCCAACCAAATGTCGCGAAAGATCGTCGATGGCCAGCCGATCCGGGTTGGCAATCCTTCCGGCCTGCTCACCTTTGGCGCCGATGTGCGCTTTGACGGACAGTGGATCGCCGACAGCGCCGGCGTTTATCGGACAGCGCGGTGCCTGATGAAGGGCGCGGTTGCCGTGCCGCGCCATCTCGTTCGCTGATTCTCCGCAAAGCATCGAAGCCAGCCAACTTCATGTCACTTGGCGGGCAGGGTTCTCAACTGCGCATAGCGCTCGCTGATCAAGTTTCGCGCATACTCGATCGCGACAGAAAAGATGGCGATAGTGTCGGCGCTCATCTCTTCGCTGTCGCGTTGCTCCACCAGCATTCTGACTGCGTCATCGAGTCGTGCCTGAAGACCGTCGAGCTGATCCGCATCCGCTTGGCGAACTTCCTGCAGGAAAACAAGCAGATTGTTGAAGCGCTCGGTTTCAGGACTTTGGCCTCTTTTCACTTTGGACAAGATCCAGCCAATGAGCGACCCGATGAGACCGAGCACCGCCCAGCCGAGCCAGAAGAAGCTCTCGAAGCGGTCCATGAGCGTCGGCGTTTCGCCATCGAAATAGGTCTGCGCTGCAGGGTGAATGGGATATTCCTTCTCGTCAGCGTCAGGCTGTTTCATCTCGCGCATGTGTGGATTGTCGATCAGCGCCTTCGCTTTTCCCTCGAACAGAACGCGCGTGAGCTCGCCCGCGACCATGGTCGACATGTTGGAAGGGACGACGATGCGCATTGCCGTGCTGATGGTCGTGAGATCTTCCTCCGGCTGAGCCGGTGAACCGCCGAACATGCCCTTCGACACTTCGGCCGCTTCAATTCCGTTCACGTCGCGGCGAACCGCTTCAGCCTCTTCGACGCCGAGCACAGTTGGCGTCCCCTTCATGGCCTTCTGAATGGAGTTAAAGGTCTGCGCCGAGGCGCCGGCGATCGTCCCGACGACGAAAGCCGCGGTGATCTTGCGCTGCTGCATCGCAGGCCCGACCTCTTCCGGCTTCATCGCCAATCGGCGAACCGAAGCGTCCGGCACGCCGTAGTTCGACAGAATGAGATCGAGCAATTTGTCGTTGGCGCTGCCCTCGGAAACGACGGCGATCGTTTTGTCCTTCAGCCCTTTGAAATCCTCGATCTTGGTGCGTGGCGGCACGATCAGGAGCGCGTAGAGCGTCTCGAAGACCGCAATCGAGCGCCCATTGCGCGGCATCGCTATGTCGGACCGAACCAGTGCGACGTCCGCTTCGCCTTTCTCGATCGCCGCCGCCGCACTGGCCGCGTCGGCGACGGGAACGCGGCGCATTTTGAGCCATGTGCTTTCTTTCACGCTTTCGCGCGCGAGATCTTGCAACATGCGCTGTCCGCTGGGCCCGAGCGGCGGGACTGCGGCGCGTAACGTCATCCAGTCTCGCGAATATTGGTAGGCGAAGGCGGACGCTATCGCCAACACAATGAGAAGCGCAACGTATTTGAAGATCTTCAAGTAAGGGGCTCCAAAGTTGCAGTCGATGAAATTTGCTGGCCGCCGCCATGCAGGCTGGACGAGCGCGGGCCGATCACCCTTTCATAATGAAGTGAGGATGGCACAGGCCGTGGGACATTGATAACGATCTTTAATCCTTAGCATCTGCGATGGTTTTCTTGATTTACATCAAAGATCGGACCTTCCAGCAAGCTAAGTTGATCTGTTCGAGCGACTTCGTTGACAAAAACATGGGGCGACCGTTTAATTCTTGTACATCGCAAGGAGGAGCCGTCCCGTGACATCGTCTCCAGTCATCGAGATCGAACCGCTGACCCGGCATATCGGCGCGCGTGTCACCGGGATCGACCTTCGCCAGGAGCTTGATCCTGCGCAGATCGCCACGCTCCGTCGCGCGTGGCTCGACCATATCGTGCTCGTGTTTCCCGGCCAGGAACTGTCGCAGGAGGATCTTCTGCGGGTGACGGGCTATTTCGGGACGCTTGGGAAATTGTCGCGCCCCGCCGAATTCCGGCCGTCCGGCTTTGCACGCCTGCTGCCCAACATCATGTTGATCTCCAACATTCGCGAGAACGGCCAGACGATTGGCGCGCTTCCCGATGGCGAGATGATGTTTCATCACGACATGATCCACGCTGAAAAGCCGCATGACGCCACCTTGCTCTACTCAGTCGAAGTGCCGACGCATGGCGGCAACACGCTGTTCGCCAGCGGCGATGCAGCCTATGACACACTCGATCCTGCGGTGCGCGACCGCGTCGAGGGGCGCAGGGCGCGGCATCATTATAATTACGGCTCGACGCAGCGCGGCGACAGTCGCGGTATCGCGGCCTTTGCTGAATCCACGCATCCGGCGTTCCGCACGCATAACGAGACCGGCCGCAAGGCCGTCTATGTGAACCGCCTCATGACAGTTGGCATCGAAGGGCTTGATCAGGCGGAGAGCGATGATCTTCTTCTGAAGATCTGGGATCATTCGGAGAAGCCCGAGTTCGTCTACGAACATGTGTGGGGCGTAGGCGATCTTTTGATCTGGGACAATCGCTGCTCGACACATGCGAGGTCGGATTTCCCAAGCGATCAGCGCCGCCTCATGTTGCGCACGACAGTTGAGGGTACACGCATTCCCGAATAGCGAAATGGAGCGGCGACGCCGCGGAAGGAGTTGACGATGGCCGTTGGGAGGATGGGCGAGTTTCTGCGCCTGATGTTCGCAGCGGCCTTCGCAACTGCCTTCGCGTGCGCCCCGGCATCCGCGCAATCTGTCGAGCAATTCTATGCCGGCAAAACCATCAACCTCATCGTGCCCTATGCGGCGGGCGGCTATTACGACACTGGCGCGCGTCTGGTCGCGCGCCATTTCGGTCGCTACATTCCGGGCAAGCCCGGCATCGTGGTGCAAAACCAGCCCGGTGTCGGTGGGATCAGCCTCGCGAACCGTTTTGCGACCGGCTCACGCAACGACGGAACGGAGCTCGGCGTTCTGCAGCGCGCCTTGCCGCAGTATGCTTTCGTGGGATTCCAGAACGCCAATTTCGATCCGCTGAAACTGACATGGATCGGATCTTTGTCGGGATACGAAACAGATTCCTACGTGCTGACGATCAACAAATCCCATGCGGCGAATACGCTCGACAAGCTGCGCATAACGGGCGGCAGGACGCAGCTTGGCGCCGGGCGGTCAGGGTCCGCCAATCTGCTTTATGCGCTGATCGCCAAGGAACTTCTGAATCTGAATGTCGACATCGTGCGCGGATATGACGGCAACGCAACCATATTCCTGGCGCAGCAGCGCGGCGAGGTCGATGGCCTGTTTTCGGATCTGAGCACGCTGAAGTCAGCCAACGCCGACAGCTGGAACAAGCACGATGTCGTGCCCATCGTTCAATTCGGTCGCAAGGCGCGGCTGCCGGAATTGCAGGACGTGCCGACGGCGCGCGAACTCGTTTCCGATCCCGAGCAGCGCGAGTTTCTTGAATTCGCCGAGCTGCCTTTCTTCATCGCCTGGCCGCTTGCCGGACCATACGGAATTCCAGCTGATCGATTGAAGGCCTTGCAGGAGGCGTTTCTCGCCATGGCGGCCGATCCGGCTTTTCTGGAAGAGGCGCATCGCATGAGTTTCGAAGTTGACCCTGTGTCGGGCCCCAAAGTCAGCGAGCTGATAGCCCAGGCGGCGAAAACAAAAGCGTCTCTGCGCGAGCGGTTTCTGGCGCTTGTTTCACAATAGGCGCCGCATGGGCGCGTTTGATATTTGGGGGCATTTGTGAGCGAATTGACTTTGACCTTGGCCTGCGGCCCTTACGATCGCACGCAGGCGCTGCGCGATGGCAGTGTGAAGCCGGACGGCATAAACCTGCTCTATGTCGCGGGACAGCCAGCCGAGCTCTTCTGGCGGATGCTTCAGTTCAAGGAATTCGAAGTTTCCGAAATGTCGATGTCGAATTACATCAGCCTTGTCGGCGCCGGCGATACTTCTTTCATCGCCATTCCTGCGTTCCTGTCGCGCGTCTTCCGTCACGGATATATTTTCATCAACTCCAATGCGGGCATCGAGAAGCCATCCGATCTCGTCGGCAAGAGATGCGGCGTTCCGGAATACAGCCAGACGGCCGCCGTGATGGCGCGCGGTGTTCTGCAGCATGAATACGGTGTTTTGCCGAGCCAGATGGAATGGGTGCAGGGCCGCGTAGATCGCATGAAGCTCGATCTGCCGGGCGACATCAGGATCAAGCCCGCGCCGGCCGGCCAGGAGCTCAGCGACATGCTGGAGCGGGGCGACATCGATTGTCTTGTGACGGGCAATAATCCGGCGTCGTTCCGGCGCGGCGCGCCAACCGTCAAACGGCTGCTGCCGAATTATCTTGAGCTCGAGAAAGAATATTACCAGCGCACCAAGATTTATCCGATCATGCACACGGTCGTCATCCGCCGGGATGTTTATGAACGCCATCCGTGGGTCGCGCTGACGCTCTATCGCGCTTTCTGCGCGGCGAAGGAGCGCTGTTATAAGTTGCTCATGGAAACCGGCTCTCCCAAAGCCACTTTCGGCTGGCTGCAGGCGATGATCGAACAGGAGCAGGCCGTCTTCGGCGCCGACTGGTACCCCTACGGCGTCGAGAAGAACATGGCGTCGCTGGAAGCGCTGCTTCAGTACAATTATGAACAGGGCCTGACGCCGCGCCGCATCCAGGTGGACGAACTCTTTGCGCCGAGCACGATGCGCGAAATTCCACTCGGCGAGGGGCAGTTCACCTGATCCGGCTCAGCTGCGCGATCTGATGGCGGGCTGCTGACAATCATGCAAACATACAGAAAACGGCGACGAAGATCGTGAGGGAGGTGAACATGAACATCTGGCGGAACGTGCTGCTTGCAGCTCTTGCCTTCATTTCGGTGATGGCGCCGGCGCAGGCCGAGGTGAAGCTGAAATACGGCCTTGCCACGGTGAGCCTGACCTATGCCCCGCTCTATATTGCGGAAGACAAGGGCTTCTTTCGCGAAGAAGGCGTGAGCACCGAGGGCGTCATGCTGCCAGGCTCGGGCCCCGCCGCATCCGCGACCATCGCGGGCAATCTCGACTTCTTCGTCGGCCTTCCCCAAACTGCGGCGCTGGCCGGCGACAAGCTCGCCATCTTTGCAATCGTCACCAAGGAATTCGCGACTGACATTGTCGTGTCGAAGGAAATTGCCGCGAAGGCAAAACTCACGGCGGATACGCCGGTGGCGCAGCGCCTCGACGTTCTCAAGGGATTGCGCATCGCGTCATGGACGCCGGGCGGTTCGTCGGACATGCTCATCCGCTACATCGCAGCCAAGAAGGGCTGGAACGCGGATAATGACATGACGCTGCTTCCCATCGGTCCTGCACCGCCGATGGT
>JANXTB010000219.1 GCA_025356415.1 Hyphomicrobiales bacterium | reverse complement strand
CCTTGATCGAAAGGCGCTGGAATTATTGATGGCGCCCGATGCCTTCGCGTGGCCCTTCGTTGCGCCGCCCGGGGTTCCCGCCGAGCGCGTTGCAACCCTGCGCCAAGCGTTCGACGACGCCATGAAGGATCCGGCGCTGCTCACGGAGGCAAAGCAGATGAATCTTGAGATCAACCCCACCGGCGGCGCTGAAATCCAGGAGAAGATCAAGCGAATCCTGGACTTCGATTCCGCCGTTATTGCTCGTGCCAAGGAACTCGTTCGGCCGCAAAACTAACGACCTTCGAAACAAGAAACCGTCCGGCTTCATGTGGCAAGCGTAAACCTGTTCACCGGTTTCGGCAGACCAAGGTGGTCGCGCAGCATCGTTCCCTCGTAGTCCAGCCGGAAAAGATTCCGTTTCTGCAATTCAGGGATAACTAGATCGACGAAATCGTCGAAGGCCTCTGGAAAATGTGGCGGAAGGAGATTGAAGCCGTCGACCGCGCCATCATTAAACCACTCGGCCATCAGATCAGCGACAGTTTGCGGGCTGCCGCACGCCATGAGGTATCCTCTCGCGACCGCGATCTCGTTGTAGATATCGCGCAACTTGTAATTCAGGCGCTTTGCCTTGGACAAGGCCACCTTGCTGTAGGATTGAGCCAAGTTTGATACGGGCAGTTCGGGGACAGGTCCATCAAGGGGATACACCGACATGTCGTGACCGAACCGAAGCGACATCGTCCTCATGGCGCTGGCCGGATCGACATAGGTCATCAGTTGCGCAAGCTTGGCGCGCGCTTCCTCGTCCGTGCGCCCAACGATCGGGACGAGCCCAGGCATGACATTGCAATGCTCTGGACGGCGTCCAAACGCGACAACCTGGCTCTTCAGGCCGTCATAAAACTTGCGCGCTTCGTCCTTGTCGAGCTGAACGGTAAAAACAACCTCGGCGTAACGCGCGGCAAGTTGTTGCCCGCTGGGTGATGAACCGGCCTGCACGATGATCGGATGCCCTTGTGGCGTTCGCGTCAGATTGAGTGGGCCCTTGACCTTGAAGTACTTTCCCTTGTGATCAAGAACGTGGACCTTGCTGCGGTCGTAATATTGTCCGGTCTCCTTGTTCTCGACGCGCGCGCCGTCTTCCCAGGTGTCCCACAGGCCTTGCACGACGTCGACGAACTCGGTGGCGATTTCGTAACGCAGTTCGTGGTCGGTTATCCCGTCGCGTCCATAGTTCATGGATGCTTCGTTCGTCGTCGTTGTCACGACGTTCCAGCCGGCACGCCCGCGGCTGAGATGATCAAGCGAAGCGAATTGTCGGGCGATCGTGAAAGGCTCGGAGAATGTGGTCGATGCGGTGCCGACAAGTCCGATGTGTGAGGTGACGGCGGCAAGAGCCGCCAAAAGTGTGGTCGGCTCGAAGCGCAACATCTGACCTGGATGGCCCTCGAAGAGGAAGGCGAGGTTGTCTCCCACGAAAATGAAGTCAAGCTTTCCACGTTCGGCGGAGGCGGCGATGGACTTGAAAACATCCAGGTCCTCGCTCGTCGTTGTCGCTCCGGGATGCCGCCAGCCTGCAATATGGTTGCCGGTGCCGACAGCGTATAATCCAAGATGCATGTAGCGCTGTGTCATAGAACGTTCCTCCGTGCGCTTTGCGTCCATCAAGCCAATGTTCAACGCCGCGCACCAATGAATTTTTGCGAAGCCGCCTCAAGCCAGCTGATAGTTCTTCATCCAGTGCTTGCAAATTTCGTCGTGCGTCAGAAAAACGACGCCGGGGAATTGCTTGGCGTAGGTCAGAAAGTCGTCGAGCGCTTTTGAGCGGGACGGACGCCCCATGATGAAATCATGCACGGAGAGCGGCATGAGCACCGGGCGCGTGGCGCCGCGCTCGTAAAGGGCGTCGAACTGCGTCTTCAGCGTGTTGAAAATGAACCGGGGCGTGTTCGTATGCCACGTGCAGTAGGGCGTCGGCGGCGCCGGATTGGTGATCTGGATCGCGAGCGACGCATCGCCATATTGCGAGAACGGAATTTCAAGGATCCGACGGCCGTGGCCCTCGATTAGATAGGGCAGGTCATCGTTCCAGATGCTCGCGTCCCAATCGAAAGTGAAGTGCTCCAGCAGCAGGTCGAGCGTGTGGTGGCTCGCGAAGCATGTGCGCCAGCCACGAATGCGAATTCCCGCCACATCCTCAAACGCCCCGACGGTCTTGCGAATAAGTTCAAGCTCCTCCTCGGGCGGGTAATTGCACATCATCTCGTGTTCATAGGTGTGCCCGGCGATGGCATGTCCGGCCTTCAGCACCTCGCGCGTGACCTGCGGATATTTCTTCGCTGTCGCTCCACAGATGATCCAAGTTCCCTTGACCTTGTGGTCATCCATGATTTCCAGAAGACGCCAGGCGCCGCGCCGCCCGCCATATTGACGTTCGCTGAAATCGAAAGGATCGGGGCGGCCGTCTTCGAAGAGAACCGCGGCCTCTTCAGATTGATGATGCACGCTGATCACGATCGGCACGCGAACGCCTTCGGGCCAGGACGGCGCTTTTGCGGGAGAGATCTCATTCCACATGGGACGGGCTTTCCTCTCGTCAGATGGCCTGCCGGCTCCATTCGGCGATGTCGCAGCAGCGCACGAATTTCGCGCGTTTGTCGCGCGCAACGCCTTCGATGAATTGGCGCAAGGTCCGCAACGGCGCGGGACGACCCGTCGCCCATGTCTGGATGCTCAGGATCATGTAGCGCGAGGCGCGCTCGCTCTCGGCGACCAGCACGTCGAACTCGCTCGACCAGGCGTCGGCAAGCCCATCAGGACCGCCCCTTTGCGGGTAGGGGTAGCCGATGAATGTCTTGTCGGCGGTGCTGGTGGTGAACGGAATTTCGACAAGCGTTCCGCCGCTGCATCTGAAGAGAGACGGATGGTCGTCATTCAGTAGGCTGCTGTCCCAGACGAAGCCTTCGTCGGAGAGCACGTCCAGCGTTTGCGGGCTGACGCGATAGTCGGGGCAGCGCCATCCGGTAATCTTGCACCCCGCAATGTCTTCCAGCGTGCGCGATGTCCGGCGCACGATGTCGCGTTCGCGATCGGGCGAGAGCGTGCGCACGCGATCGAACGCGAAACTCATTCCGGCGATCTCGTGGCCGGCTTCGGCGATGGCGCGCACGGCGGGCGCGTATTTTTGCGCCGTGGCGCCGCATATGAAGAAGGTCGCCGCCGTCGTGGTCTCCGCCAGCGTCTCGAGAATGTTCCACACACCCGTCCGCGCGCCATATTCAAGCGTGCCGCCGACCATGAAATTGGGCCGTCCTCCGGGAAGTTGAGGCGAGCCTTCGCCCGATTGCATCTCGAAAGTCAGCGCGATGGGCAATCTGAGATCGCCCGGCCAACGCAGATCCGAAAGAATTCTGATCTCTTGCGACATGTGTCAGCCAGTCCTTCTCCAGCGAAGCGGCAGGCGCCCGTGCCAGCGAGTCATTCTGGATTTGATTGCCCATGGCGGGTCCTTGTCAACGCCTCCGGCGCCGCTTCGACCCGCTCAAACAGAACAAACCTCTTTTCAAGTCGGCTCGGCGAACGCATCATCGGGTCCAGGCTACGGTGCGGAGTTTCCAAGAAATCGGCGAAGATGAAATCGGAGAAGACATGAACGAAAAGCGCGCCTCGAAAAGGCTTCCGGCCATTCTGCTTACGGTCGGCTTCGCAGCCTGCGCGCTCGTCGCGGCGCCACAAGCGCATGCGGCCACGATCACGCTGGTGACGACGGGCGCGAACAATCCGAACGAATGGCCGATCTTCATCGCCCGGAAGAAAAACTTCTTCATGGAAGCTGGCGTCGATCTCGTGAACGTTTCAGCCCCGTCGACATCGAATGCCGTCCAGCAGGTCGCCGCCGGTTCGGCAGACATGGAGAGCGGCGGGATCACCGATCCGATCCGCGCGATCGAGAATGGCGCGGGCATCTCGATCATCCGCATTCACGCGCAGGTTCCCTCCTTCACGGTCTGGGGCAAGCCGGGCGTGAAAACGATTTCGGATTTGCGCGGCAAGATCGTGATGCTCGGCGGCGCCAAGGATATCACGCGCGTCTATTTCGAGCGGATGGTGCGGCCGGCAGGGCTGAAAGCGGGCGAGTATGACATGGTCTACGCCGGCACCACGCCTTCGCGCTTCGCGGCTTTGCAGGCAGGCGCGGTCGACGCAACGATTCTTCTGCCGCCTTTCAGTTTCCGCGCGGAAAAGGCCGGTTTCTCGCTGATTGGGCGCATCGGCGATTACGTGAAAGACATGCCGTTCACCGCCTATGCGGTGAACACACGATGGGCGAAAGCCAATCGCGTGACGCTCGTATCCTTCTTCAAGGCCTACCAGCGCGGGGTCGACTGGTTCCGCGATCCGGCTAACCGACAGGAGGCGATCGAGCTTCTGATCAACGAGGCCAAAGTTGATCCCGCCGACGCGGCCGCGACATACGACTTCTTTTCTAGCATCGAAATCTTCGCGCCGAAGGGAATCGTGACCAAGGAATCCTTGGCGTCTGTCGTCAAGGCGCTGGCTGACGACGGCGATTTGAAAGCGCCTGCCGACCCGGCCCGCTTCCTCGATCCCGACGTCGCGGCGATCAATGTCGAGGCTACACGATGAACACGAAAGCAGCGTCCAGCGTGCTCGCGTTTGTCGCTTTCGCGGGCGCACCGGCTTATGCAGAAGTTGCTCCGGCTCAGCCCTTTTACGCCGGCAAGCAGGTCAGCATGCTAGTCGGATCAGCGGTCGGCGGGGGGTACGACACTTACGCGCGGCTTGTCGCCCGCCACCTGCCGCGGTTCGTGCCGGGCGCGCCGTCCATCGTCGTGCAGAACATGCCCGCCGCCGGAAGTCTCGTGGCCATGAACACGCTCGCGAACACCTCGCCGCGTGACGGCACAACCATAGGGGCGGTGCAAAACCACATAGGCATCGAGCCGATCATGGGCTCGACAGGTCCCGTCGAGAACGCCCGCTATGATGGCCGCCGCATGAACTGGCTGGGTAGCACCAGCAAGGAAATTCCGGTCGTCGTGAGTTGGGCGAATTCGCCCATCCGGACTTTCAACGACACGTTGAATCAGGAGATGCTCGTCGGCACGAGCGGCGCGGCGACGGCGGATTCTGTCTATGCGCGGCTGATGAACCAGATTATCGGAACGAAGTTCAAGATCATCGAAGGCTACAAGGGCAATCCGGACCTCGCCATGGCGGCCGAGCGTGGTGAAATCATGGGGCGCACCGGCTGGTTCGTGTCGGGCATGCTGGCCTCGAACGGCAAGCAGATCGCCGACGGCCAGATTCGCGTGCTCGTCCAGCTTGCCTCCGAAAAGCATCCCGCTCTGCCGGACGTTCCACTGATCACAGAATTCATCAAGGACCCTGCGGTGCGGGCGCAAATCGAATTCTCGCTGAGCTGGCTCGCAGCGGGCCGTCCCTTCGTTGCGCCGCCCGATGTCCCGGGGGATCGCGTCAGGATTCTGCGCGACGGCTTCATGAAAACCGTGTCGAGTCCGGAGTTCGTCGACGAGGCGCACAAGATGAGTCTCGACGTGAGCCCCATGTCGGGCGAAGAGGTTCAGGCGCTTGTCGAGCGGATTTACGCCACGCCGGCTGAAGTCATCCGCCCGGTCAAGGAAATCATGGCTGCCAAGTAAGCGTCATCGAATGCGGGGCATGATCTCCTGCCCGAATCTTTCGAGGCCCTCGCGCATCGGATGAAACTGCAGCATCAGGCAATCAATGCCGGCGTCCTCATAACGCCGGATGCGATCCCTGATTATGTCCGGCGTGCCGACGAGGCCCGCACCAAGCGCCTTGGCGGCGACATTGGCGTCGGGGATCGACTCAAGTTCCGCAGCTTCGCGTTCGGCATCCGCCTGGGTTTTCGCGCAAATGACATAGGTGCTCAGACCGTAGCCGAGTGTCCGACCATGCCGGGCGGCGCGTGCGCGCATTTCCTTGATGTCAGCCGCGATCTTTCCGACATTGCTCTCGTAGGCGGCGAGCCCGGGCTCGTGCGAGACGAACCACGTGTCGCAGCTTCGCGCGATGATCTCCATGCCGCGATCCGATCCGCTCGCCGCGTAAATGGGCGGTCGCGGTCGCGTCATCGGCCGCGTCGTCAGCGCGCCATCGGTCACTTTGAAGAAGTCGCCATCCAGACTGAAATTTTCCTGCGTCCACATGCCGGCGATGATGTCGATGAACTCTTCCATGCGCTTGTAGCGCGCGACGGAATCGCCGAGCCAGGAGCCGTTTCCGAACAGATCGAATTCATGCGAGCGGCGCCCGGGCACAACGTTGGCGGCGAAGCGGCCGCCGCTCAATCGATCGAGCGATGCGCCCATCTTGGCGACCATCTGCGGCAGCACGATTCCGGGGTGCACGGCCGTCAGGATCTGGATGCGATGCGTCAGGACGGCGAGCGCCGAGGCGACAACCCAGGCTTCCAGATCTCTGGCGACGAGGCGCTCGGCGACATGGTCGGCGACGCCGAC
>JANXTB010000190.1 GCA_025356415.1 Hyphomicrobiales bacterium | reverse complement strand
TCGATCGACGGCCCCGGACGATTTTCGACGAGGCCGCGCACGCGCACGCGCTGGCCTGGCAGCGCCTCGATCCTCAACCCTGCGCCCGTAAAGGCTTTTGTTAACTGTTTTGAAATGGTCACGCTCAAGTCAACGCCTCTGGCCGCCCCAAAGTCGAGATAAAATCGGGCGGAGGTTTGTCCGAGCCGGAGGATGCGCCCCTCAACCAACACGAATTCACCAGAGCGCGCTGAAAGCGCCACAGAATTTTCCGCCGCGAGCACCGCATAATATGGATCGGCCCAGAGACCAAGCTTGGCCTCTCGCGCTTTCGCCTCGGCATTTAGGAGAAGGCGCCCGCACGGGTCGGCGCCGGCTGGCGCAACGCGCGCCCATCCCGCGCCAGCAAGCCACGCGCCCAGGTTTTCGCCCCGCGCGTGGAGGTGCGTCGTGATCCGTCCCCAGCGGTCTTCAGGCGGCAGGGCGGCGGGAGCCTCCAGCACGGCTCCCTGCAGACGCCGGGAGAGCGCCTCCCGCGCGGCCTCGAAGCGAGCGGGGCCGTCGCGCGACGTGGAAAAAGCCGCCATTCCCGCCTGAGCGAACCGTCTCCCATCCGAAAGCTCGATCTCGAGCCGTTCGCGCACCAGCGCTGCCTGCCCCGTGGGCGCCAGCGGGCCCGCGCAGTTCTGCGCCAGCGCCTGTCCGGGCAGGAGGAGCGTGGCCAAAAACGGGATGGCTCTTGAACGCGTCATGACTTTGCGCGAATAGTGCGCGAGACGCTGCACGTTGGCCTTCGGGCATGGCGGCGCGGCGCCGCGTCCCGGTAGCTCAGCAGGATAGAGCAACGGTTTCCTAAACCGTAGGTCAGGGGTTCGAATCCCTTCCGGGACGCCATTATCACCCAACATGAAACACACTCGCCGCAATAGGGCGAAGCTTAGGTTAGCCGGCGCGCAGGCGCAATCACACACGGCCCGCCAGCGGCGCTGCGCCGAGCGCGCTCATGTTGCCGAGTTCGTCACTGGCCTCGTCGGGGTCGGGTTTGCGGCCGTGGACGATGTAGGAGGTCGGGATCTCGAGGCGCCAGACAAGCCCGTCCGGGGCGAAGTCGAGCGTCACCTTGCCTTCGAGCGCATTGGCGGCGATTCGCTTCAGCACCTTGTGGCCAAAACCCTCGCGCGCTGGCGGCTCCACTTCTGGCCCGCCTGTCTCGCGCCACGTCATGCACAGCACGGGCTCGTCGTGGTCCTGCACGATCGTCCAGTTCAGATGCACGCGACCGTCCACGTTGGAGAGCGCGCCGTATTTCGCCGCGTTGGTCGAGAGCTCGTGCAGCGCGAGGCCGATGTTCTGCGCGGCTTCGGGCTTCAGCATGACATCGGGACCATCGATCAGGATGCGGCGGCCGATGAGATCGCTGTAATGCACGAGCTGCGATTTCGCGAGGTCGCGCAGGCTCGCGCCGTGCCAGTCCTGCATGACGAGCAGGTCTTGTGAATTGGCGAGCGCTTCCAGCCGCGCGGTGAAGCGTGTTTCGAATTCCTTGGCGGTGCCGCCCGCCGTCGCGGTCTGGCGGGCCATCGCCTGAATAACCGCGAGAAGGTTTTTCGAGCGATGCGCAATCTCGCGCATCAGCATGTGGATGTGGCCTTCGCGCTGCTTGCGATCGGTGATGTCGCGCGCAATGCCGATCATGCGCACCGGCGTCTCGCCCTCGAACAGGCAGCGGCCGCGCGCCGCGACCCAGCGCTCGTTGGCTGTGTGGTCGGCGCCGGCGAGCCGGAACTCGGCTTCGTATTCGCCATCGCCTGTCGGGTCGGTCGCCAGCGACGAAGCCTCGCGTGTGCGCAGGAAATCCTCAGCGTGGATCATGCTGTCGAGCATTTCCTGCGTGACAGGAATGTGGGCGGGAAGGCTGAAGAGCGCGCGCATGCGCGTGTCCCAGACCATTTCGCCGGTGACGAGATCATGCTCCCACACGCCGGTTTGTCCCGCTTCCAGCGCAAGCTCCGTGCGCAGCAGGGCAATTTGCAATTCGCGCTCGGCATTCTTGCGCCAGGTGATGTCGGTGCCGCTTGCGACAAGCCGCACCACGCGTCCCGCGTCGTCCTTGAGCGGAGCCATTTGAAAATCGAGTGTGATGCGTGCGCCGCCAGGCAGGCCCATCGAGGCGTCGTAGCGTAACGTTTCGCCCGCCGCCGCGCGCGCCACGGCCTGCTGCAGGCGATCCTGGACATCCTTCGACCAGGTCCACCATGGGCAATCCCAGAAATATTGGCCGATGACGTCGGCGCGCGAAATTCCCGCGGCCTCGAGCGGCGCGCGATTGGCTTCCACCATGCGGCCCTGCAGGTCGAGCACGCCCACGAAGGCGAACAGATTGTCGAGAACGTCACGCAACATGCGCTCGCTTGCGCCCGCGCCAGACTGCGCGAGGAAACCCGATTCACTGTCCGCCGTCATGCGGATGGCCGCTCCATCTTGATTGCTGCGAAGCAATCATATGGTGTGCGGAATGCGCCGAAATTGCGCATGCTGAAACTTGGCTTTAGCCATGTTCGATGTCGTGCACGGCGCCTCAGCTGATCCTTTACAATAAAATTGGAACGATCCGTCATGTTGACGCGTTGCACAGCCACTGAATGGCGTAGTCGCGCCTCAGGCGTTGTGTGACCGAACGGGCTGCGCTGCCCCGCCGGCTGCGAGTTGCGTAGCGAAAGGACGCATACCTTCAGCGCCGCGCGGAGAGAGTGCAAATGAGTTTGAGCCGTATGGAAGCCAAACAACCCGTTGTGAGAGAATCCGTGTTTCCGATTCAGCATCAGCAGCCGAGCGAGCCCGCCCTGAACTCTGCCGTTCAGGCGCAGATTGGTCTCCGTCTCCGCGTGCTCTTCGATGGTCATTCGGAACCTGTGCCGGATCGCTTTCAGGAACTTCTTTCTCAGATCGACCAGAAGCTGGGCTCGGGCGAACCGCGTTAACGCGGCGCCTCCTCACCTTGATGCGGGGCGTTCATGGTCCCGTAATTTCCGCTATTTTCAACTTTGTTGGGCTGTGGCCCGCTGGCGACGCCAAAAGCGGGCGCCGCGCGCAGATCGTCGCGGCTGCGGTCAAGCACGAGCCACTCGTTATTTTCGCGCATCGAGATCTTGATGTCCTGGAACGGGACGCCGACGTTCTTCTCGCCAATCCCCAGAAATCCTCCGACGCCGATCACGACCGCGGCCACGCGCCCGTCGCGATCAATCACCAGATCGTTGATGACGCCTATCTTCGCGTCGCTGCGGTCGTAGACGTTTTTCGCCCTGAGGCTTGATGAGAGCCACTGGTCGGGTCGCCGCGCGGCGACGAATGTATTTGTGTCGCCCGCTTGCGACAGCGCCGCGCCGCTGCAGGCGACCATCGCCATAACAGGCAGAATGCGCACTATTTTCTCAAGTAACATTCTGTCCTCCTGCGCCGTGCGGCAACGCAGGCGCGCGCGGCATGTTCCGCGCGCGTCAGGACGCGCGGCGCAGCCGTTTGAAAATCTTGCGGGCCAGCGGATAGCGGCGCTCTTCCGCATGCGCATGGACTTCACCCGGCGCGCGGACGAGCGAGATCTCGCGCGTGAACCAGACTTCCAGCCCCGGCCTGTGGCCAACGCAGAGAACGGTCGCGGCGACGAGTTCGTTCTTGAGGAAATCCATCACCTTTGCCTGAGACAATTCGTCGAGCGCCGACGTCGCCTCGTCCATGATGATGATGTCCGGCGGATGGATCAGCAACCGCGCGAATGCGACGCGCTGCTGCTCGCCGCCCGACAGGATGCGGCTCCATTGCTCATCGTCATCGAGGCGTGTCGCCAGATGCGTCAAGCCGGTCTTGCGGAGAGCCTCGACGATCACGGCGTCATCGGGCGTATCGTTGGTTAGCGGATAGAGCAGCGCGTGGCGCAGCGAGCCGAGCGGAATATAGGGACGTTGCGGCATGAACGCGAAGGTGGCGCCTTCCGGCCGCAGGATGCGTCCGCTGCCCCACGGCCAGAGCCCGGCCATCGCGCGGATGAGCGTGCTTTTGCCGGAGCCCGACTCGCCCTTCACCAGCACCTTTTCGCCCGGCGCGATCACCGTCTCGGCGTCGGAGATCAGCAATTTGCCGTTGCGTTGCGCGATCGAGAGATTTTCAATGCGCAGCTTGTCGTCGGGGCTCGCGCCAAGCACCACCGTGTCGCCGGCGCCTTCGCCGATGTCGGCGTCGAGATCGGCAAGCGCATTCAGCAACACGCCGACGCGCTGCGAGGAGGCGTTCCATTCAGCGAGCCGGATGGCGTTGTCGACAAGCCAGTTGAAGGCCGTCTGCACCGCTACAAACGCCGCAGCGACCTGCATCAATTCGCCGAGCGTCATCGAGCCGGAAAGATATTTCGGCGCGCCGAGCAGGAGCGGCGCCACGGGCGCCAGCACCGTGTTGGCGTTCAGCACCCAGCTCATGTTCGCCTGCTGGCGAATGACCTTCAGCCAGCGCGCGACAAGCTCGGTGAAGGTCTCGTCGAGATGCGCTTTCTCGTCGTCGTCGCCGCCGATCAGCGCGATGTTCTCGGCGCTTTCACGCACGCGCGTGAGTTCGTAGCGGAACTGGGCCTCGCCCTCGTTCTTGGCGTCAACGCGGGCGATCAGCGGGCGGCCGATCTTGATCATCAACGCCGAAGCGATCACCGAATAGATGATCGCCACCCACACCATGTAGCCGGGCACATGGAAATCATGGCCGCCGAGCGTGAAGCGAATGTCGCCGCCCACCACCCAGAGAATGCCGAGGAATGCTATGGCCGAAAGAATGGCGGTCGACAGGCCGATGGCGAAATCGACGACGGGCTCGGTCGCGAGCCGCGTGTCTTCGCCGATGCGATATTCGGGATTGATGTCGTCGCCGCCGACGATTGTCAGCTGGTAGAAGCGCCGTTCCGCTAGCCAACGGTCAACGAGCTTTCGCGTCAGCCATTGTCGCCAGCGCACCTGTAGGCGCATCCGGACATGGACGGTCAGGACTGCGCAAACGGATGTGGCCAGTGCAAGAAAAGCGATCAGGCCGACGCCGAGCATCAGCTGGCTGCCATTCTTCTGGTCGAGCGCGTCGAAGAAGAAGCGGTTCCAGCGATTGACGCCAAGCTGCGTCGCCAACATGAGCAGCACGAGAACGAGCACGCCGACTGTAAGACCCCACGCCTGCTTGGGCTCCTCGCGCCAATATTGCTTGGCGAGACGCAAGAAGCGCCGCATGGCGAGACGGCGTGACTGCGCCTCGGCTTCGCCGTCCGGCGTGGTCGTTTGATCGAGAGGCATGTTCACTCCGGGAGCGCGGCGCGGTCGCCTCGCTGCCGGTTAATGTGAAGACGCCGCTGACAGTTCCGTTGAGATCTGTCTAAAGCGGCGCAAAAGCCGCCCAGGATCAGTCCTTGGCGCGCTCGACGTAGCTGCCGTCTTCCGTCTGGATGACGACGCGTGTGCCCGGCTGGATGTGCGGGGGCACCATGGCGCGCGCGCCGTTCGACAGCTTGGCGGGCTTGTAGGAGGAAGACGCGGTCTGGCCCTTCATGGCCGGCTCGGTTTCCACCACTTCGAGCACAACGCGCGCCGGCAGCTGGATGCCGACCGGAATGCCGTTGAACACCGACAGGATGACCTTCATGCCTTCCTGCAGATAGGCGGCCTGGTCTCCCAGAATGTCTTCCGACACCTGCATCTGCTCGAAGGTCTCACTGTTCATGAAGTGATAGCCGTCGGCGTCGTTGTAGAGATAGGAGAAGTCCATGTCCTCGACGAAGGCGCGCTCGACCTGCTCGGTGGTCTTGTAGCGGTCGGTCGTCTTCACACCGTCGGACAGGCGGCGCATGTCGATCTGCGTCGTCGGCGTGCCCTTGCCGGGGTGGAAGCTTTCGGCGGTCAGGACGACGTAAAGCTGGCCGTCCTCGCGCTCGAGAATGTTGCCCTTGCGGATCGAACTGGCGATGACTTTCACGTAAGACTTCCTTGGTTGATGAGAGCGCCGGGGCAGACTATGGATCTGCCTGAATGATTGGGGCGCATTAATAGCGATCTTGCCCGCCAGCGCTAGCCCCCACCCGACACGCGCCTCAAGGGACTTGATTCACCGCCGATGACCTCCAAGGCTCCGCCTGCCGCCTCCCCCTGGTGGGAGAAGGGCGTCTACGCCGACAAGCGGCCGCGCCTGCAGGCCCGCGCCCGCCTGCGCACGGCTGTCCGGGGCTGGTTCGGGCTCCGTGATTTTCAGGAGGTCGAGACCTCAGCCTTGCAGACAAGCCCCGGCAACGAGGCCCATATCGGCGGGTTTGCGACCGATTTCACGACGCCCGATGGCGGTCGCAAGCGCTATTACCTGCATTCCTCGCCAGAATTCGCCTGCAAGAAGTTGCTCGCGGCCGGCGAGACGCGGCTCTACGCCATGGCCCATGTCTATCGTAACGGCGAGCGCGGGCCGCTGCACCATCCCGAGTTCACCATGCTCGAATGGTATCGCGCGGGCGAAGCCTATGACGTGCTGATCGAGGATTGCGCCGCCCTGCTGGCGCTGGCCGCCGAGGCCGCCGGCACGGATGCGCTGGTCTGGCGCGAGGGGCGCTGCGATCCGTTTGCGGCCCCCGAACGCCTCAGCGTCTCCGAGGCGTTCAGCCGTCACGCGGGCGTCGATCTCGATGCGACGCTTGGCGATGTGGACCGCCTCGCTGCCGAGGCGCGGCGGATCGGGCTGCGGGTCAGCGCTGACGACAGCTGGTCTGACCTGTTCAGCAAGATCTTGTCCGACCGTATCGAGCCCCGGCTCGGCATGGGGCGGCCGACCGTGCTCGATCTCTATCCGGTGAGCGAAGCCGCGCTGGCGCGCCCCGCCGCGGATAACCGCTTTGCTGAGCGGTTCGAGCTTTACGCCTGTGGCGTCGAGCTCGCCAACGCCTTCGGCGAATTGACCGACCCGGCCGAGCAGCGCCGCAGGTTCGAGGCCGAGATGGCCGAGCGCCGGCGCATTTATGGCGAGGATTTCCCGCTCGACGAGGATTTCCTCGCCGCGCTGGCGCACATGCCGCCCGCCAGCGGCATTGCGCTCGGGTTCGACCGTCTGGTCATGCTGGCCACGGGCGCGCGGTCCATCGATGACGTGCTGTGGACGCCTGTCCCGTGAGCGCCGCCATCCACACGGTCGACGACCTTGTTTCGCGCGGGCTGGCTGCGGAGCGCGACGCGGAGGCTCTGGCCGCCCTCACCGTGCGTTATGCGCTGGCGATCACGCCCACGATGGCGGCGCTGATCGATCCTTCTGATCCGCACGACCCCATCGCCCGCCAGTTCGTGCCGGACCTGCGCGAGGCCATCGCCTTGCCGGAAGAGCGCGCCGACCCGATTGGCGATGGAGCGCACAGCCCCGTCGAGGGGATCGTGCATCGTTATCCCGATCGCGTGCTCTTGAAGCTCTTGCATGTCTGCCCTGTCTATTGCCGCTTCTGTTTCCGCCGCGAGATGGTGGGGCCGGGGGCCGAGCAGGTGCTCTCGCCCGAAAAAGTCGCTGCGGCGCTGGACTATATCCGCGCGCGGCCCGCCATCTGGGAGGTCATCCTGACAGGCGGCGACCCGCTGGCGCTCTCGCCGCGCCGGCTGCGCGACGTCATGCGCGCGCTGGGCGAGATCGAGCATGTGAAGGTGCTCCGCCTGCACACGCGTGTGCCTGCGGTCGATCCAGGCCGGGTCACGCCCGAATTGGCGGACGCCTTGCGCGTGCCCGGCAAGACAACCTGGGTGGCGCTGCACGCCAACCATCCGCGCGAGCTGGGCGAGGCCGCCGCCAACGCGCTGGCGCGGCTCGCGGATGCGGGCATGGCGCTGGTCAGCCAGTCCGTGCTGCTGCGCGGCGTCAATGACGACATCGCTACCTTGTCGGCCCTGATGCGGCGCTTCGTCGAGCTTAGGGTGAAGCCCTATTATTTGCATCATGGCGACCTGGCGCCGGGCACCTCGCATCTGCGGGTCGATCTCGAGACCGGCCGCGCGCTGGTGTCCGAGCTGCGGGCGTCCGTGTCGGGCCTTTGCCAGCCAGCCTATGTGCTCGATATTCCCGGCGGGCATGGCAAGGTGCCGGTGGGGCCCGATCACTTGCGGCCCGGCGGCGTGGTCGATCACCGGGGGCGTACTCATCCCTATCCTTGATGCGTACCCGTGACGTCGCAAGAAAACCGGATTTGCCGCGTTGATGCAGCCCGGCTTGAGCCCTGCGTCCTTTGCAGGTCTTAATGCAGCGACGTTTCGAATCACATCCGGGCCCATGCTGACATCCTTCCTCTCCCGGGCGCTCCGCGCCGCCTGCCTCTCCTTGCTTCTTGCCGGGGGCGCAGCGCATGCGCAAAGCGAGCCGACGCCGCCGCAAAAGCTGGATTCCGCGCGCGCCGAACTGGACCAGATCGGAAATGCGCTGAAACGGGACCATCTGAGCGACGCCGAACTCATCGCGCGGCGCCAGGATCTCGATCCGCTCGCCGTGACCGTCAACGAGGTGATCGAACGCGTCGCCCCGGCTTATGATTCCGTGAAGGCCCGCCTCGACCAGCTCGGCCCCGCCGACGAAAAGGACAAGGAAAAAAGCGCCGCCGTCGAGGGTGAGCGGGCCGAACAGCAGAAAGTGTTCAACGAGGTCGATGGCCTGCTGAAGCGCGCGCGCGCCATGTCGCTCGAGATCGAACAGGCGCGGGCGTATATCACCTCGCAGCGGCGCGCTGTTTTCAACAATGCGCTGTTCGCGCGTTCGTCGAGCCTGCTTGCGCCCGATCTCTGGAGCGCCGTCGCCAATGAGGCGCCGCGCGATTTGAAAGCGGTCGGCGTCGTCGCCAGCGACTGGTTTTCGAGCGCCGCCTCGCGGCTCGAACGCTGGCGCGCCGTGTTGTTCGCTGCGGTGCTGGTCGGCATCGCTTTGTCGTATGTCGCCGCGTCCCGGCTCGCCAAACGCGTCCTGCGGCGTGCGCCGGAGGTGACAGAGCCGACGCGCCTGCAAAAAGCGCTTGGCGCCTTGTGGGTTGGTTTCATCACCGCGGTCGTGCCGATCCTCGCGGCGCTCGCTGTCGCGCAAACGCTGCGCTCCTTCGATCTCGTCAATGCGCGGCTGGAAATCCTGCTGCAGGCGATCGTTGAAACCGTGCGCCGCGTCGCGCTGGCGGCGGGCATCGTGCGCGGACTGCTCGCGCCGCTGCGCCCGACATGGCGGCTGTTCGATTTCGGCGATGTCGTCGCGAGCCGTCTGGCTGGCCTCGCGATGGGCCTTGTCGGCATTGTCTCGCTGATGAAGATCATCGAGGCGCTCAACGAGTTGGTCGGCGTCTCGCTTGCCGTGACTGTCGCGGTGCGCGGCGTTTGCGCGCTTGCGGTGGCGTTGCTCATGGCCTTTTCGCTGAAGGGCATCGCGGGCCCGCCGGAGATCGAGGACGAATGCCTCGGCCCACGCATCGAGCCCGCGAGCGACTGGTACGGACCGCTGCGGTTCCTGGCCTGGATCGCAATCGTCGCCATTCTCGCCTCGGTGATGGTCGGCTATGTCGCCTTCGGCGCCTTCATCACCGAACAGCTTGTCTGGGTCGCCTTCGTCGGTTGCGTGGCCTACATGCTCATCGTTCTCGCCAACGAGGGTTTTGAAGTTGCGCTGCGTCCGCCGGCGCCGGTTGCGTTCGCGATGATGTCGAGCCTCGGCCTGCGGCGTGAATCGCTGCAACAGCTGGCCGTGCTGCTCGCCGGTGTTTCGAGCCTCTGCATCGTCGTGGCGGCGGTCCTTCTGGTGCTCGCGCCGTGGGGCATCGAATCCGAAGACATGGTCTCGAATGTCCGTTCGGCGTTCTTCGGCTTCAAGATCGGCGACGTCACCATCTCGCTGTCGAGCATCGTTGTGGCGCTAATTCTCTTTGGCGCGGCGCTGTTTGCGACGCGCACGCTGCAGCGCTGGCTCGAACGCAAACTGCTGCCGCATACGCAGCTTGATACCGGCCTGCGCAATTCCATTCGCACCAGCATCGGCTATGTCGGATTTGTTCTGGCCGCGGCGCTGAGCTTCGGCACGCTCGGCTTCTCGTTTGAAAAGCTCGCCATCGTCGCCGGCGCGCTCTCCGTCGGTATCGGTTTCGGCCTGCAATCCATCGTCAACAATTTCGTCTCGGGGCTGATCCTGCTCTGGGAGCGCGCGATCCGCGTCGGCGATTGGGTCGTGGTCGGCGACGAGCAGGGCTATGTGCGGCGGATCAACGTGCGCTCGACCGAGATCGAAACCTTCGATCGCGCGACCATGATCGTGCCGAACTCCAATCTCGTCACCGGCGTCGTGAAGAACTGGGTGCGCGGCGACAAGGTCGGCCGCATTAAAACTCCGGTCGCCGTCAACCTCGTCGCCGATCCCGAGCGGGTGCGCGGCATTCTGATCGAGACCGCGAAGGCGCAGGACCTGGTCGAAAAGATCCCCGCGCCCAGCGTCATGTTCGTGTCGATGACCGACAACATGCTGAAGTTCGAACTCGTCTGCTTTGTCAGCGACGTCGAGAAATCAGCGCGCGTGAAGAGCGATCTCAACTTCGCCATTCATGCGCGGTTCAAGGCCGAGGACATCGGCATTTCCCCGCCCGCGGCGCCACCAACGCCGCCGGCCATCGTCAATATCGGCGGGCTCGAAAAACTCGGTTCGCTCCTGGAAGCCAAACGATAGGGTCTTCGCACACATGCGCCGCATTGCCTCCCGCCTGTCCGTCCTCGCCGTCGCCATTGCGCTCGCGGGCTGTTCATCCTCGCCTGTCGGCTTCACGCTGTCGGGCGAGCCGGGCTTCTACAAGAAGCTCGACGCGAAGTCCGCGAAGGTCGATGCAGTCGCGGCGCGCGACATGTTCTCGATCTATCGCGTGAATCACAATCTCTCGCGGCTCACCATCGATCCGGCCCTGCAGGAGGCTGCAGAAGAGCAGGTCCTCGCCATGGCGCGCGCCGATCGCATGAGCCATGAAATCGGCGGCACGCTGATGTCGCGCCTGAACGGGCGGCTCGATCACACGACAGCTGTCGAGAATATATCGGCCGGTTATCATACGCTGGCCGAGGCGTTTTCCGGCTGGCGGGATTCGCCGTCTCACAACAAGAACATGCTGAACCCGAAGATGCGGCGCATGGGCATTGCGACGGCCTACGTGCCTGAATCGAAGTTCAAGGTTTACTGGGCGCTGATCATGACCGACTGAGGCGCCGCGTCCGCAACGCCGCCGCCCGAGAGCCAGTGCGCAAGGAACGCCTTGAGCCAGTGCGCCACGGCCCCGTCATGCATGTGCCAGCCTTCGAGATGCGCGTGCCGTGGATGGGCGCCGGGCTCTTCGACCGGGCGCTCAAGCGCGCGGATGGTCCAGCGGCACATCATCGCGTAGGTCACTTCCGGGTGGAATTGCAGGCCATAGGCGGCGTCGCCGAAGCGGCAAGCCTGCACTTCGAAATGCTCGCCCGTCGCCAGAAGGTCTGCGCCGCAGGGCAGGTCGAAGCCCTCGCGATGCCAATGGTAAACACGCGTCGGAAACGGCGCGTTGCACAGACCGCGCCCTTCGTGCGTAGGCTCGATGGCGTGATAACCAATCTCGACGCGGCCTTCCGGATGGCGATAGACGCGCTTGCCCAGATGCCGCGCCAGCATTTGCGCGCCGAGGCATAGGCCGAGAAACGGCTTGTTTTCCGCAAGCGGCACGCCGATCCAGTCGATCTCGCGGAGAATGTAATCGTCGCTGTCGTTGGCGCTCATCGGCCCGCCGAACACCATGGCGCCGGCATGGTCGCGCATGGTCGCAGGCAGCGGGTCGCCAAAGCGCGGACGGCGAATATCGAGCTCGTAGCCGGCGTTTCTAAGAAGGTATCCGATGCGGCCAGGCGTCGACATTTCTTGATGAAGGATCATCAGGATGCGTTTCGGCGAATCTTGCGAAGCGACGCGATCGAGCATGTTGCAAGGATGCAGGCGTCAGCGCGTGCGTGCAAGACTTGGGGCTGCGCAGATTCCGCGCAGCTTGCGTAATCCTTATGCCTTGCGGCTTTCTTGCAACCGTCCGACGAGCGGCAGGAGGATCGCGTGAGGCGTCATGCCCGCCAGCATGCGCGACAATTTGTTCACCACGCCCGGCACGATGACGCGCTGTCCGGCCATGAGGCCGGCATAACCGGCCTCCGCGACATCGCGCGCGCTCGCCGGGCGCATCCTTTGGAACAGCGCGGCGTCGAGCCCCGCGCGCGCCGGGAAACCGGTGTATGTCGGGCCGGGGCACAGCACGCTCACCTTCACGCCAGCGCCCTTCAACTCCTGCGAAAGCGCCTCGCTGAAGGACAGCACATAGGCCTTGCTGGCGTAGTAGACCGCCATCTGCGGGCCGGGCAGGAAGGCGGCGATGGAGGCCACGTTCAAAATACGCCCGCGCGCCTCGATGATCTGCGGCAGCAGGCGAAGGGTGAGGTCGGTCAGCGCGCGGATGTTGAGGTCGATCATGTCGAGTTGCGCCGTGCGGTCGAGAAGGTTTGCTGCGCCATGCAGGCCGAAGCCCGCATTGTTGACGAGGATCTCGACCTGCGCGCCCTCGCTGGCGAGTCGGGCCGTCATGGCGTCGATCTCGTCAGGACGGGAGAGGTCTCCGGCGATGACGAGAGGACGCGGGCGCCCCCTGGCTTCGATTTCGTCAGCCAACGCCGCCAGCCTGTCGGCTCCGCGCGCCACGAGCGCGAGATCGTGGCGCGCGCCCGCCATGACGCGGGCGAGTTCGGCGCCAATGCCATCCGAGGCGCCGGTGATGAGGGCCAATTTGCGCATGCGCGCTCCTTCCGATTCGCGGCGGAGCGTACAGGCGCGGGGGCGATGGTTCTAGCGGATCGGCAGGCAGGTCCGGTCGCCTTCGACATTGCGATAGGCGGCGTTCATCTGGCGCTGCCAGACCTCGCAGCTCCGGCGGCTGGTGAAGCAGCTGTATTCGCTCGCCCAGATGATCAGCGGCACGCCATCGACCGCGCGGACGATTTTGCCGCCCCGGAAATGCCCGAGCACGAGGTCCGAGACCGGCAGGCTGGCGCCGGCGACGGCGCAGGCGGCGGCGGGCTCCGACCAGGCGTGCGCCGCTGGCGCGAGTCCGAAAAAGCAAATTGCGATAAGGCCGGCCCGGAACGCATGCATGGCGGTACTCCGTGAACCAATCAGTCAAGCTTCAGGGAGAACGCGGCAATTAGCCGCCGGTTCCGCCCGCGCCCGCGCTGTGGGGGCATCTCTTCCTGACGGGTGTTGCTCCGCTCGCGACTCGGCTATGTTCAAATCCGCATGCTGCATTGCAGCAACCAAAAGCCGGTGGCGGATGTTCGTCCTGCAGTGAACCAAAGCGCGGGTGACATGGGTCGGATCGGAAAAACCATCGAAGAGCTCAATCGCTATCGCCAGCAATGGCTTGGCGTGATTCAGAGTGACTTGCAGGACGACGTGCGGGGAGACCTGGCTGAGCCACCGGCCGACCGGGCGCCGACGCGCGCGGATTTGACCGAAATCACGGATTTCGGGCCAAACCCGGGTCACCTGCGAATGCTGGCCTATGTTCCCGAACAATTCGTCGAGAACCCGCCGTTGGTCGTCGTCCTGCACGGCTGCCGGCAGACGGCGGAAGGCTACGATCAGGGGACCGGCTGGTCGGAGCTCGCCGAACAGCACGGCTTCATTGTTTGCCTGCCCGAGCAGCGCGGCGGCAACAATCCGCAGCATTGTTTCAACTGGTTCAACGAGCGCAACACGACGCGCGGGTCCGGCGAGGCGGGGTCTATTGCGTCGATGGTCCAGCATCTCGTCGAGACGCACGGCGTCGACCAGGACCGTATTTTCGTCACCGGCCTGTCAGCCGGCGGCGCCATGGCGGCGACCATGCTGGCGGCCTATCCGGATGTCTTCGCGGCGGGCGCGGTGATCGCCGGTCTCCCCTATCGGGCGGCGACCAGCATCGGCGGCGCGCTCGACGCCATGTCGAATGGCGATCGTCGCACGGGCCTCGAATCGGGCGCCTCCGTGCGCGGCGCGTCAGACCATGAAGGTCCCTGGCCGCGCCTGTCCGTCTGGCACGGCACCGCGGATGAGACGGTCGCGCATGACAACGCCGCCGCTCTGGTCGGCCAATGGCGCGACCTCAACGGGCTCGGGCCCACGCCGAGCCGCGAGGAGCGCGCCAGCGGGCACACCCGTCGCGTTTGGGAAGATGCGTCAGGGGCGGAGCTGATTGAGGAATATGAACTCGATGATTTCGGCCATGGCGCCCCGCTGGAAGCGGCGGAGCTCGGCCAGCCCGGGCCCTTCCTCATGGAGGCGGGAATCTCGTCGACGCTGCACATCGCCGACTTCTTCGGCCTGACGCCTGTGAAGCCCGTCGGGGTTTTTGAGCGCGTCCTGCGCGCGGCGGGCGTCTGAGCGGGACTGGAAAAAACGCCGCGTCGGCCCGACATACAGGGCTGGAGGAATTGTCCGATGACCCATGACGAGTTTCCGTTCACGCTGTCCGACGCGGAGTGGCGCCAGCGCCTGACCCCCGAGCAATATCAGGTGATGCGTGCGCATGGCACGGAGCGTCCGGGCTCCTGCGCCTTGCTGCACGAGAAGCGCGCTGGCGTGTTCGCCTGCGCGGGCTGCGGACAGGATCTCTTCGCCTCGAAGCTGAAATTCGAAAGCGGCACCGGCTGGCCGAGCTTCAACGATCCGGTTCCGGGCTCGGTCGAGACGACTGTCGACCGCGCCTACGGGATGGTCCGCACGGAAGTCCATTGCAGCAAGTGCGGCAGCCATCTCGGACATGTGTTCGACGATGGCCCGCCGCCGACGGGCCTGCGCTATTGCATCAATGGCGTGGCGCTGAATTTCAAGCCTGATTAGGAATCCGCGCCGTCATTGCGAGCTCGGCTCGCAATGACGGTTCGCTGGCTTACGCCCGCAGCGGCTGGATGACCTCTGCGCCAATGCGCTCGATGTTTTCAACATTCGGCAGCAGCTTCAACAGCAGCAGCTCGATGCCCATATCCTCGAAACGCCGGCACTGCTTGCGCACGTCTTCGGGGCGCCCGATGCAGCCCGCGCGTGTCGCCGGGATCATGCGGCGTTCGAGCTTTCGCGTATCGGGATCCGACTCGTATTTGAAGATTTCCGCGATGGTCGCGTCGAACGCTTTTTCGGCGCTTTCGCCCAGCGCAAGAAACGGGTTCAACGCATAGCGAACCTTGCGGCCGCTGCGGGCCGTGCGCTTCTCCATGTCGGCGATCGAGACCGCGAGGTCGCGCATCAGTTCGTCGGTGTTTTCAGCCGCTTTCGGGAATTCGACAAACCACCAGTCGCATTGCTCGGCGATGAAATCACGGCCGCGATCGCTGGTCGAGACGGAGTAGATTTCCGGTCCCTTGGTGGTGCGTGGCTTCAGCAGCAGCTGGCCGTTCTCGACGTTGTAATGTTTGCCGTGTTTAGTATAGGTGTCGTTGGCCCACAGGCCGCGCATGATGTCGATGAATTCGATCGTGCGCTGGTAGCGCTCCTCGCCCTGCAGCACCGTGCCGCCGAACATCACGAATTCCTCGTCGAACCAGCCGTTGACGATGTTGATCGCCATGCCGCCCTTGCAGATGCGATCGAGCGACGCCGACATCTTGGCGATCATCACCGGATCCCACAGGCCCGGATGCACGGCGACCAGCGCGCGCATGTGCTCGAAGCGCGAGGCGAGCGCGCTGGCGTTCACCCAGCCCGACATGTCATGCCCGAGATGGCGTTCGGCAAAGAGCGTCAGGTCGAAGCCCACGCGGTCGGCCGCAAGAAGCAAAGCTAGCCCGAGATCGAATTGCGCCTCGCGCCGCCCCTCCGGTAGTGGCAGGCGTGATTCCGCGACGGATTGCGCGATCTCCGGCGAACCGACCGCGGCCATCGGAATGGGCGCGTAAAGGCCGAATTGCAGAGCCATTTTTTTCTTCCTTTTTTTGGCCGGTCTTGTGGGTCGCCCCCCGGCTTGTCGTTGTCGCCTGTTCAGCGGTTCAGCAGCGACTTCACCCGATTGATGACCTCGGGCGGCGTGTTTGCGCCAGATCTGATCACGCCTTCGGCCTCTTCGCCTGTAACCAGATCAATTTCGAGACCGGTCTTTTCCGCGTCTTTCAGGAAGTCCGGATCCGTCAGGGTCGCGGCGAAAGCCGCGCGCAGGGCCTTGCCGCGATCAGCGGGAATATCGGGCGGCGCGAGGAAGGGTCGGCCCAGCGTCTCGCGCGACAGCAGGAATTCGAGCGCCTTCTTGTCGAGATCATTCTTCGCGTAATCGCGGATCGACGGCAGATCGGGCAATTGCGGCAGCGGCTTTGCGCCGGTGTGGAACAGGAAGTTGATCTTCTTGTCGCGAATCCAGTCGGGATGCGACGAGATAATCGAACCCCACGACCAGTAGCCGACGCCGTCCAGCTCGCCCATTTCCATGGCGAGCGACGCCTGGATGGTGTTGGGATAGCCGCTGATGATCTTGAATTTCGTGCCGGCCAGCGAGTTGAAGGCGATCGGCATGATTTCCGAATCGGCGCCCACGCCCGTGCCGGGGCTCAGCAGCTGCATTGTCTGCAGGTCCGCCATCGTCTTCACCTTGGACGTATGCCAGGAGATCGCGAGGCTGGTGTCGCGGTTCATGCTGCCGATCCAGAAGAAGCGCATCGGATCGAACTTCGCCTCAGCGCGCCCTAGCATGGGCTCGAAAGGCAGGCCGCGGCCCACCGTGCCGATCACCGAGCCGTCCTTGGGGGCCTGATTGTAGAGATAGTCGATCGCCTTCAGGCCGCCGGCGCCGGGCATGTTCTGGACGACGAAATTCGGCTTGCCGGGAATATGCCGGTCCATGTGGCGCACGAGTGCGCGAGCGTAGATATCGTAGGTCGAGCCGCCGGGCGAGTAGACCAGCATGATCATCTGCCGGCCCTTGTAGAAGACCTCCGGGGAGGGCGCCTGGGCCTGAGCTGGCTTGGCGGCCGCGGCGGCAAGAAGCGTAGCGCCGAGTGCGCCCATAAGCCTGGCGCGGGCCGGTATCATCGACATGTAACCTCCCTGTGGCCGGTGTCCGGCCTCTTATCATTGTGATGCATTATTCGCATGAGACAGGCTCGTCCCGCAAGCTTGCCCCATGGCGCTGGAGCGCAAGATGCGCCATTCAAATGGCCGGCCCGCAGGGTTCGCCTTCTACCTGCCCGAACAGAAGCGTATGTTGCCGCTAATGCGCGATTCGACCCAGAGCCCGGCCGTTGAGGCGATCGACCCCAAGCACGCCGCCCAGCCGCGGCGGGTGGCGGCGCGTGAGCTGAATCAGGTCGATTTCTGGCGCGGCTATGCGCTGATCGCGATCTTCATCAACCATATTCCCGGCATTACCTTCGAGCAGTTCACGCATCGCGCTTTCGGCCTGTCGGATTCCGCCGAGCTGTTTGTGTTCCTCGCCGGCTTTTCGTTGCGCTACCTGTCCGAAAGCAAGAGCGAGAAGCTGTTCGGTCCGCGCCTGTTCATGCGGCTGGAGGCGCGCGCGTTCACGCTTTACGCCGCGCAGATCCTCATCGTGTCGCTCGCGCTGGCGATGATGGCCGGCGCCGCGCTCCTGCTCGACACGCCGCTCATCCTGCAATGGAACAACGCCGCCGCCTTCTTCGAAAGCCCGGTGCCGACGCAGATCGGCATCGTGATGCTGACGCATCAGATGGGTTATTTCGACGTCCTGCCGCTCTACATCGTGCTGATGGCGATGGCGCCGCTCGTGGTCTGGATCGGGCGCATTTCACTCGGCCTTCTGCTGGCTTGCTCGCTCGCGGTCTGGGCCGGCGCGCTTTACTCCGAACTCAACCTGCCGACATGGCCCGTCGAGGGCGTGTGGTTCTTCAATCCTTTCGCATGGCAATTGCAATTCGTGCTCGGCTTCGTGCTGTCGCGGCCGCGTGGCCTGGCGCAGTCCATCATGAATTATCGCGTGACGTTACGTGTGCTTGGCCTCGTCATCGCCGCGGGCGGCCTCTGGCTGGCGCTCATCAACTGGAACCCGAACCCGTTCGAACTGCCCGAGCCGCGGCTGTTCTTCATGAACGACAAGACGTTCCTGGCGCCGCTGCGCATCATTCACATGCTAGGCCTCGCCATGCTGCTGGTCGGGGCGTTCAATGTTGCGATGCAATGGCGCGGGTTTTTGTTTCTCGCGCGTCCGCTGTGTTTGCTGGGACGGAACTCCCTTCATGTTTTCTGCGCGGGCTCGTTGTTAAGCCTGGCGGGACAATTGGCGCGGTTCGCGGCGCCGATCGGTCTTGTCACAGACACGATCGTGCTATTGACTGGCGTGGCCGTCATGCTGGCGGTGGCTTGGGGTAATGAATGGCGCATACATTTCACGCGCTGATCATTGGGCTCTGCGCGCTGCTGCTCGCGGAGGGACCAGTCTTGTCGCAAGATGGTGCAGTGCAAAACGATGCGCCTGCGAGAGAGCTTCAGACGCCCACCAATGTTCCGCCGCTTCCGCCGCAGGCCGCGGCGCTTGGCATGCAATGTACCGTGCCGCAGTCGACCGTTGCGCGTGAGGCGCCGCTGATCAACACCGCGGCGCGCATCGAGGCGGGCAAGCGCGTGCGTGTGCTCGCTATCGGCTCGTCGTCGACCTGGTCCAACAAGCCGAGCGCCTATCCGTCGCGCCTCGAGAAGATGCTTGAAAACGTCTGGAAGGGCGTCAACGTCGAAGTCGTCAACCGCGGCGTGTCGGGCGAGATCGCGTCCGTCAGCGCGCGGCGCCTGATCAACGAGGCGGCGATCCTGCGGCCGCAACTCGTGCTCTGGCAATTAGGCACCAATGACGCGGTGGCGCGCGTGCCGCTCGTGGAATTCGAGACGACCGTGCGCGCGACGGTGCGCATGCTGCACAAGAACGGCATCGATGTCGTGCTGGTCGGTCTGCAATACACGCCTAAATTCGCGCGTGACGAACATTGGTTCGCGGTGCGTGCGGTGCTCGATCGCATAGCCGCGGAAGAAAACCTGCTCTATGTACGCCGCGATCGCGCCATGGAGTTTCTGGCGACAACCCGCACGGCGGCGGAGTTCGGCGCGGATGATGAATTCAGCCTCACGGATCTAGGCTTTCCGTGCATGGCCGAGCACATCGCGCAAGCGATGGTCGCCAACATCTTCCTGCGCCGAAACGGCGACAAGCGCGGTGCGCCAGCTTCGCGCTGACGAGTTTGCGTCTCCCCCCGCACCGTCTTAATGTCCCGCGCAGATTCGGATGCAGGTGGAATGACATCCGGGCTCTGGGGGAGATGACTTGGGCGGCTTTCTGGCTCTTCTGGCGGCGGCGACCTTCGCGCTGAACAATGCCTTCGCGCGGCGTGGCGTGTTGAGCGGAACCGTGCTGCAGGCCATGGCGATTTCGGTGCCGCTCGGCGTGCCGCTGTTTCTCGCCGCCGCGCTCGTCACCGGGTCGACATCTCTCATCCTCGACTTCTCCACCAACGCCTGGATATTGCTCGCGCTCGCCGGGATCATTCATTTCGTGCTCGGCCGCTATTGCAACTACCGCGCCGTGAAAGCCATGGGCGCCAATCTCGCCGGCCCCCTGATGGAAGGCAGCGTGCTCGTCGCGCTGGTGCTGGCGGTCCTGTTGTTGGGCGAGCATCTCACGCTCATAAAGGTGATGGGCATCGTGCTCATCCTCAGCGGACCGGCCTTGAGTGTGACGCGGCGGCGCGGAAAGAAAGCCGTCAAGCACGATCTCGCTTTCACGCCGGTCTATATGGAAGGCACGATCTTCGCGGTTCTCGCGGCTTTCGCCTATGGCACGAGCCCGGTTCTCGTGCGTTTCGCGCTGGAGAAATCGAGTTGGCAGGCGAGCATCGCCGGCGGTCTCGTGTCCTATGTGGCGGCCACGCTCGTCACCGTCGTGTTCATCGGCGTCATGGGGCAGACCAAACATGTGCGCAACATAACCACCGACACGATTCGCTGGTTCTGCTGGGCGGGTGTGTTCGTCGGGCTTTCGCAGATGTTGCGCTACATGGCGTTGGCGCTGGCGCCCGTGTCCGTCGTCTCGCCAATTCAGCGGCTGTCGCTGATCTTTCGCCTGATCTTCGGCCAGATGCTGAACCGCAGATATGAAGTGTTCGATTCGCGCATGGTGATGGGCACGATCGTCTCGATTTTCGGCGCCATACTGCTGTCCGTCTCCATCGACAATGTGCACGTGCTGCTGCCGATCCCGCAGGCGCTGGCGCCGCTCTTCACCTGGACATGGCCCTGACGTTTTTGGGCGGCGCGGTCTGCGCTTCAATGCGACATTCCGCGAGCTCGTCGATGAACGCCTCGACCAGCGCCAGACGCGCGCTTGCGTCGTCCGAGCCGTAGCTTGAAACAATGCGCTCGCCGTCCAGCTTCCAGTCACGGCCAGCGCAATCGATCTGCGTCACGCTTTCGCGCGTGAATGTAGCGGCGATCCCGGCGGGCCCCGCGTCGAGGCGCCGGACGCCAAGTTCCTTGCAGAGCGGACGCAGCCGCGCCATGGCGATGAGCGTGAGCACGTCTTCGGGCAACAGCCCGAATCGATCCTCGATCGCCGCCGCGCAGGCTTGCGCTGCATCGGCATCGTCGATCGCGTCGATTTGCAGATAAAGCGAGAGTCGCGTATCCGGTTCTGGCGCAAAGGCTTCTGGAATGCGCGCCGGAAGCCCGAGATTGAATTCGGGGACGGGCGGTTCCTGCGCGGGCGCGTCGCCGCGCGCGACGCTCAGCGCATGCGCCAAGATCTCTTGATAGAGGCCGACGCCAATGAGCTTGACGTGGCCCGCCTGGTCATCGCCCAGCAGATCGCCTGCGCCGCGAAGATCGAGATCGCGGGCGCTGATCGCAAATCCCGCGCCCAGATGATCGTGCGCGGCCAGCGCCTGCAG